>JAAYVH010000166.1 GCA_012517255.1 Chthonomonadales bacterium | reverse complement strand
GAACACCTGCACCTGCGCCAGGTTCGAGACGCGACACGCATAGATGAGCGTCTGGGCCTCTGCGACGACGATCCGATCGGAGGCGCCATGCTGCACGAGCACGTTGCGGAACTCCAGCGCTCCGCCCGTGCGGCCCGGATGGAGGATGTAGGTCTGGCCCTCGCGGGCATGGGGCGCGCAGACCTCGGCGACCGATCGGTGCCCCGTCGCCGGCACCACCACCATCACCACGTCGGCGCCGTCCAGAGCCTCGGCAATGTCGGTGGTCACGCATGAGAGCTCGGCTTCGCCGCCCGGCATATGGACGCCCTGACGGACGATCAGTTCGACGCCGCCCCGCTGGCGGATCGCAAGCAATCGCTCCTCGCTGCGGTTGTAGAGCCGCACCGGAAAGCCCATCAGGGCCAGGTGCCCGGCCATGGCGAGGCCGCCGTTACCTGCTCCGATCACGCAGAACGCCGGACCGTCATACCTGGGCGCCTTGGTTGTCATGTCACACTCCAATCCGTCGGGAGAAGCTGAGGGCTGAGGGCTGAGAGAGTTCAGCCAGCGCTGCGCTGCTGTGCTAGAGTCTACCGGAACTCGGCAGGCTCGGGGTTCCCGACGGCGGCAGATCGGAGCCGAACGTGCCAACCTACGCGTACACTTCATCATCGAAGCCCAACAGGCGATGCGATAGGAGACGCTCTAGAATGGAGGCCTACGTAACATCGGAGAACCTCGCCGCCAAGACCGGCGAGTGGCTGCAGCGCATCGCGCCGTATAACCGCCATTCTCTCACACTGAACAAGAACGCCGCCGCGCTGCTGGTCGTGGATATGCAGCCGTTTTTCCTCGATGCGTCATCGCCGACCTTCACCCCCGGCGGTCCGGCTATCCTGCCCAACGTGCGCCGTCTCATCGCCGCGTTCCGGGAAGCCGGACGGCCCGTCATCTTCACCCGGCATGTGCATCATCCCTCCGACCTGGATGCAGGCATCATGGGTTGGTGGTGGGAGGGCAAGTGCATCGAGGGCAGTCCCGAGAGCGAAGTTCATCCCGACCTCGCGCCGCTCCCCCACGAGAAGGTCGTGCTCAAGCACCGCTACTCGGCGTTCTATAATACCGACCTGGAGACCGTGCTCCGGTGTCTGAAAATCGAGGACCTGGTGATCACGGGCGTCATGACCGGCCTGTGCTGCGAAAGCACGGCGCGCGACGCGTACTATCGTGACTACCGCGTGTTCTTCCTCGCAGATGGCACGGGCTCCATCAGCGAAGAACTGCATACGGCGAGCCTGATGAGCGTCGCTCTTGGATTCGCGTACGTGACCACGACTGCCCGAATCCTGAACGAACTGCCCGCAGAGCCGCCCACAGGAGCAGCCCCATGAAACGTTACGGTCAGGTACTGAAGCTCAAACCGGGCGCGCTCGATGAGTACGCACGCCTCCACGCCGCCGTATGGCCCGAAGTACTGGCCAAGATTGCCGAATGCAACATGCGCAACTACTCGATATTCCACAAGGACGGCTACCTGTTCGCCTATTTCGAGTACGTGGGCGATGACTTCGAGGCCGACATGCGGCGCATGGCAGCGGATCCCGCCACGCAGCGCTGGTGGTCGGTGTGCGAGCCTCTGCAGGAGCCGCTGCCGACGCGCGCCCAGGGCGAGTGGTGGGCCACCATGGACGAGCTGTTCCACGTAGACTGACGTCGGGCCGTCAGGGAAGCGCGATACAGAGGAGCTCCCGGTTCGAACGGACGTAGAGCCGGTCGCCGGCCACCGCCGGATGCGACCAGACGGACACGTCGTCGGCATCGTCGCCCGCCGAGGCGAAGGGAAGCTTGCGCAGTGCGGGTCGAGCCGCCTTTGGCGGGCGCGACGGCATCAAGCATGCCGTGCCGTCGAGGGTGACGATCAAGACGCGTCCAGGGGCGCCGATGATCGAAGCGTGCTGCAGGAAGGGCTCCTCCTGGCTCTTCCACAGCGTCGCGAGGCCGTGGCGCAGGTCGAGCCCATAGAGGCCGGACTGACTGGCAACCCATGCGACGCCGTCTACGACGACCGGACTGGCGGTATCGGGCCGAGCCTCATCGGCATGGGCCAGAGGCTTCGGAGCGATGAGGCCCTGCTTGCCGAAACCGTAGAGCCGCGTGCCGTTGTTCTCGGTGGCGACGAGCAGCCGACCGCCGACAGCGACCGGCGTGGGCACGTTGAAGTCGTTGGTCTCGGGCGGCTTGAGCGTCCAGAGACGGCGCCCCGTCTGCGGGTCCCATCCTCCCAGCGAGTCCTTGTCGTGCCAGATCACCTGTGACCGACCGCCGAACGTCGCCAGAATGGGATTGCCGTAGCCTGGCGGCTTGCCGGGACTGAGCCAGATCGGGTCTCCGGTGCGGACGTCCAGCGCCGCCAGCGACGCTTGCGGCGAACCCGTCGGCACGATCACGGCGTTGCCGACGACGAG
The DNA here is from genome assembly GCA_012517255.1 of Chthonomonadales bacterium. Classification (GTDB taxonomy): domain Bacteria; phylum Armatimonadota; class Chthonomonadetes; order Chthonomonadales; family CAJBBX01; genus JAAYVH01. Next base: position 11,041 of record JAAYVH010000166.1, on the reverse strand, counting down.
CGGCGTGGCACAGAAGCCCCATGTCGGCACCGATCCGCCGAAGCGCCGGGGCAGATCCTGCTTCCAAAGCGCCTTGCCCGTATCGGCCTGGACGCAGTGCAGCATCCCGAAAGCGCCGAGGAGGAACGCTCGGTTCCCGACGATCACCGGCGCCGCGCGCGGCGAGCTGGTGTAGTCCATTTTGCCGGCAGCCGGATAGACCAGCCGCCATAGCTCCCTGCCTGAGCCGGCATCCAGACAGAGCCAGAGGTCGCTCATGCCGTCGGACGTCTTGCCGGAGCAGTACACCTTGCCGGCCGCTACGCTCACGCCCCCCACTCCGGAGGACTCCATCGGTCGCCGCCAGACCACGCGCCATTCGGCGGGCAGGGATTCCGGCAGCCGCCCCACGGTAGCCGTCCGCTGCGGACCTCCTCGCCAGTCGGGCCAGTCGGCGGAGGGCTCACGGCGGAGAGCCGAGGGCTGAGCGTGGGCGGCGGAGAGCTGAGGGATGAGAGGCGAGCGCCGGCTGCCGGAGCCGGGGCTCGTCCGAGACGCCGTTTCGGCGATGAAGCCGTTGCGCGTCTCCAACGCCTGCCTGAGGACAGGGTCCTTGCCTACCTCCCCCAGGGCGCTTATGAGCGCGCTCAGCGTGGCGGCGGGCAGGCTCGGCGCCGCATACACGCCGATAAAGGGCACCGGCTCGGTGCGGGCCACCACGCGCAGTGCGCCCTTCTGGACGGTACCGCAACCTGTCAGGAGAGGCAGACAGTAGCCTGATATGGCGGCAGCATCCGCCTTCGCCTCGACCACGGCGAGCGACGCAATGCTGCAGGTGGGACGCGTCGCAGTGCGGGGACGCATGATCCCGTGCTTTCTGAGCAGCGCAAGCATGGCCGACCGCTTCTCCTCGGCGTCCTCTTCGCCGAGCAGTATGACCCGATTCCTCAGATCGGCGATGGTTCGCGCCCGATCGCCGCTGCGAACCACCAGAAGGCCCCGCTGGGTTGTCGTACCGTCCTGACCGGTGAGCATGGCGATGCGCACGTAGGCCCCCGCGGTGGCGTGCTCGATCACCGAGCACTTCCCGATGATCACGTCCGGCGCGGGAGACCGTCGGACGGCGGCGCCCGTCGTGCCGTAGGAGACCGACACGTCTCTGATCAGTCTCCGCTCAAGATGCAATCTCAGAGCCCCATAGTCTCGCTGAGCGTAGCCCTCCACGCAGGCACAGGCGTTCTGGCGCGCCAGCGGGTCCAGCACCAGCAGGTTGAGGGCCGGGGGTTGATGGCCGAGACCTAAGGGCCGAGAGCTGAGGGCGACAAGAAAGAGAAGGGTCGCCGCGGCAGTAGACGCCGACCTCCTCGCTTGCGGGGCTGTCACTTTCGTGGGATCAGCCTCACGACGTTGTTCGCGGTGTCCAGAATGTAGACTCTCTTGCCGTCTTTCGAGACGCCCAGGGTCACGCGGACGCAGCTCCCGTCCGAATCGGGCAGGTGGCCAACATTCCCGAGGAACTTGCCGTCGAGCCCATACCGCTTGACCTCCATCTTGCCGGACGCCGCGGTGTAGATGGTCCCGTCGGGGCCGAAACAGAGGTTCTTGGGCTCGCAGCATCCCTCGCCATAGTAGGCAGGCTTCTTCGAGTCGCTGTGCACGAAATCTGCAACCTTCTTGCCGTCGAGGCTGTACTTGCCGACGCTGAAGCGCGTGTTCTCGGCAGCGTACAGGAACCCCTGATGCACGCGGATGTCCATCTGGCCGCAACAACCTGACAGAGCGCCGATGATCCGTTTGGGCGCCGTGAAGTCGTCCTTCATGCGGTAGACGGCGAAGCCGGTCTCGCCCTGCGCGCATACGAACACGTCGGAGCCTTCATGGGCAATGGCGGTGACCGATCGGCCACCTGGAGCGTTGCCGGTCGCCTTCACGGTGCCCGTCGCATCCAGCAGCGCAATCTTGCCGTGTCCGCCGACGAGCACGCAGCCGTCGTCCCGCACGTCCAGCGCCTCGGGCTGGAAGGGGATGTTCCACGTCGCCAGCAACTTGTCGTCGGGCGACACTTTGAGCACTCTGGAGCGGGCCTCGTCGCAGACCAGGATGTTGTCATTGCCGTCCAGCGCGAAGGACGAGGCCTGCGTAATCTTCGTCTCCGGACTGCGGCCGATGCTCCCCTTGAACAGGGACGGATCCATAACGGCGCGCTCCGCCGTCACCGGCTCAAGAACGGCGCCCTTCAACGCGACGGTCATCTGTCCGGCCTTGACACCCTCTCCCTTGTTCCAGTAGACCATCCATCTGCCGACAGGCAAGCCTTTCACTTCGAACCGTCCTTCGGCATCCGTGCGAGTCGCCATCGGCTCCATAAGGCGGTACGCGGCCTCTTCCCCGATGATCGGCATGGCGACGAGACTCACGTTCGGCAGCGGCTTGCCTTCCCTGTCGGTTACCGTGCCGCTGATGGTGCGGAGCGGTTCCAAGCGGAGAGCAAGGGTGCTCTGATCGGGCTTCAGGACGGCGCACGCGCCCTGGAGGTGATCGGCAGAGATCGCAGCAACCTCAAGCGCCGCGGCCTTCTTCGGGACCTTGACGGTGGCTCGTCCGTCATGCCCTGTCTGGGCTGGCGCCCTCCCGGCGAGCACCTGGACGCCCGATGCTGGTTTGCCATCCGGGAGAGCCGCAGTGAGAACAACGTCGCGAGACTCCTGGAGCTTCAGCTTGATGTCGTGGGTGGTAGCCTTCGAGACCGTCAGCGTCCGAGGGCGCCAGCTCTGCATCCAGGCATCGTCGAGCAAGTACGCCGACTTGCCCTGTGGATCGTAGGACATGACGTAGCACACAGCTCGAGCGCCTCTGGGAACCGAAGTCTTGTAGACGCCGTTCCGGTCGGTTACCGCACGGTGGGCACTGCGGCTGCCGGCGTGCTGGACGTACACCATTACGGGAAAGCCAGCCACGGGTTTGCCGGTGGTCAGATCCGTAACCTTACCGCTGACCGTGCATCGCGCTGCAGCGCGTGGCTTGACGCCCGACGCGGACCTCTTCTGGGCGTCTGCCGACGGGCTCACGATCAGCATCATCACGCAGACCGACGCGATCACGCCATATGCCATCGTACGACCGTTCATTGCGCACGCTCCTCTTCATGTGGGAAGAAATCACCGTCGCGCCGCCCTCTGCTCCGTCGAGCTCCGGCAACCGGGTCGGGGGCGCCGGGGCGACACCCTTGATACGAAGGTACGGTCTAGCAGGGTTCATGCGATACACTGATACCGCAAACTGTTCGGGAGGAGCTACTCCATGCCATCCAAACTGGCCCTGATATGCGTCGCGCTCGTCGCCGCGGGAGCGGTGATGGCGCAGACGCGCGACGTCAACGTCACGGTTGACCCCACGAAGCCCGGCGCAGCGATTTCACCCTACATCTACGGCCAGTTCATCGAGCATCTGGGTCGCTGCATACGCCAGGGTATCTGGGCCGAGATGCTGCGCGACCGCAAGTTCCTGCAGGAGCCGGGCAAGTCATGGGAGGTGGTCAAGGCCGACGGTGCCGACTTCGATGTCTTCCTCGATCCGGCCGCGGCGTATGCGGGAGATCACGGCATGGCCCTCTGGCTCAAGGGCGCAGCGTCGGGGCCGTGCGGGATCCGGCAGTCGGGCCTCGGCGTCGTCGCCGGCAAGGAGTACGTCGGCTACGCGTACATGGCGCATGCCGCGACGCCCTCTCCCGTGGATGTGCGTCTCCAATGGGGCGACGGGCCTGACGCAGGACAGACCATTCGGCTCGAACCGGCCCGCACCTATCGTCAGCTCGCCTTCCGCTTCAAGGCAGGCGCCACCGCCGACAATGCCACCCTGAGCATCACGATGACGGCGCCGGGCAACCTCTGGATCGGCTGCGTCTCGCTCATGCCGGCGGACAACGTGCGCGGCATGCGCCCCGACACGCTCGCCTTGATCAAGCAGATCGCGCCTCCCATCACGCGCTGGCCCGGAGGCAACTTCGTATCGGGCTACAACTGGAAGGACGGCATCGGCCCGCGGGACCGGAGACCGCCGCGGTGGGAGCGGGCATGGAGCGACATCGAGGACAACGACTTCGGCCTTGACGAGTTCATGGCATTCTGCCGTGAGGTAAAGACCGAGCCCTATATATGTGTCAATGCCGGCCTCGGTTCGGCCGCCGACGCAGCCGAGCAGGTTCAATACGCCAACGGTTCCGAGAAGACCCGCTGGGGCGCGGTGCGGGCTGTCAACGGCAATCCCAAGCCCTACGGCGTCGTTTGGTGGGGCATCGGCAACGAGATGTATGGCGACTGGCAGTTGGGCAATGTGCCCGCCGAGCGCTACGCCTACCGGCACAACGCATTCGCCGCTTCCATGCGAGCCGAGGACCCGAGGATCAAGATCATCGGCGTCGGAGCGCCCGGCCGCTGGAACGACGTGCTGCTCGGCACGTGCGCTGCATCCATGGATCTGCTAAGCGGTCACCACTACTCAGGGCGAGGGTTCCGGTTGCCCATGTCCGATGACGACACAGCCAAGTACGCCGAGCGCTTCCCTTCCTACTCGGCCAGCGTCGCCGAAGGCGTTCGCGGGCTCGTCAACGACTTCAGAAAGCGCCTCGGCCAGGGCAATGCCGCTGTGGATAAGGTACGCCTTGCCATAGACGAGTGGGGGATCGTGCGCGACTGGAACGGGACGCCGGATGGACCGGGCATTGGAGCGTTCGAGCATTACTACTGCCTTGGAGACGCGCTGGCGGTCGCACGCGGAATGAATGAGCTTCTGCGCAACGCCGACGTGGTCGCCATGGCCAACTGGGCGCAGCTCGTCAATGTGATCGCCACCATCAAGACCAGCAGAACCGCCGCCGTCATGGACCCTGCGGGCTACGTGCTGGCCGTGTATGGGGGCAACCTCCGGGGCAACATCCTGCCTGTGGACGTCCCCAAGGACGCTCCCCTTGACGGCGTGGCTTCGTACGAGCCGGCGGGGAAGACGCTGGGCATCGCGCTCGTCAACCACTCCCTGACGGAGGACCTGCGCGTCCAGCTCGACGTCCCCGGCCTGGGGATTCGCACAGCGCAGGCCTGGACCCTGACGGCGCGGCACCTGACCGATACGAACGTACCCGGAGAGTCCGAGAGGGTTACGTTGCGCTCATTGCGCGGCGTCGCCCTGCCGGGAGTCGTGGAGGTCCCGAAGCACTCGCTGGTAGTCCTGCGTTACACCGGGGACATTCGGTAGAGCAAGAATGCACCATATGCGCAGTTTGTGCACAACGGGAAGGAATCCTGTGCATAGGCCGCCCGCTCTGGCGATCTGCGCCGAGCGTCGGTGCATTGTTCGCCCGATGACGGTCAGCTCAGCCACGCACGGATATCCGGTTATGCACACTTCGCGCCGCCCAACAACAACCGTCAGGATGTATATAGCCTCTCAGTAACAACATAGAATCGAGCAACGCTTCGGACGATGTACATACGTCGGCTATGTCTGGCGCACTTCAGGAACTATGAGCTTCTGGAGATACGCCCCAGCCCCGGCCTGAATGTTCTCGTGGGCGAAAACGGCCACGGCAAGAGCAATCTGCTCGAGGCCATCTATATGCTCGCCACAACCAAGAGCTTCCGGGCGACGCGTGACACCGACGTGATCCAGAAGGGCAACCCTGATGCGGTTGCCTTCGCGGAAGTGGTGTTCGATGACGGCTCGTCCTGCGATGTGGAAGTGACCGTCAGTCGAGAGGACCGAAAGTCGGCCCGAATCAACGGCGCGCGGGCCGACCGTGTGCTGGACCTGCTGGGGATGCTGAACGCGGTCTTCTTCGGCGCGCTCGACCTGCGCCTGATCAATGGCGAGCCCTCGGCGCGGCGGCGTTACATGGACCTTGCCATAGCCCAGACAAGTCCCAAGTACGGGCGCGATCTCGCCGCGTTCCGGCGATCCCTCGACCAACGCAACAGCGTGCTGCGCGAGATGCGGGACAACCCGGAGTACGACCCGGGACTGGACGTCTGGACGGACCAGATGACGACGCATGGCTCTGCCGTGATGGAGCGGAGATTCGCCTTCACCGATGAACTGGCGAAGCTAGCCGTGAAGGCCTACGCTGAGCTCAGCGGTAAGAGGGAAAAACTCGTCGTCCGATACGAGCCCAGCCTCGGCGTGGAGCCGGAACCTCCGCTCCCGCTGGAAAAGACCGGCGGCGTCTCGAGCGTTTATCTGGCAGCGCGAGTCTGTTACGACATCGAACTGGCACGAGTCAGGGAGATCGAGATCCGGAGGGGGACTTCGCTTATCGGTCCTCATCGTGACGATTTGAGGCTGTCGGTGGACGGGATGGAGGCCCGTGCGTTCGCGTCACAGGGTCAGCAGAGAACGGTGGTCCTCAGTCTGAAGCTGGCCGAGTTTGAGTACCTCGAGCAATGCGTCGGCAGATCGCCGGTGATGTTGCTCGATGACGTCATGTCGGACCTCGATGACGATCGCCGATCGCGGCTGTTGCAGAGGGTTCGAGGAAAGTGCCAGACGTTCATCACCTGTACGAACCTGCGATCGTTCCCACAGGAGGTGCTTTCCGAGGCCACAGTCTTCGTCGTGCGAGACGGCGCCATCGAGACGGTCACAAGCTGACCCACAGCGGTCTATCTGCGATGGATCACGCGCCGTAGTTCCCATCGAGCACATGGCGCAGAAACTGCCCCGTGTAACTTCCGGGAGTGGCAGCCACGTCTTCGGGCGTTCCGGCGGCGATGACGCGTCCGCCGGCGTCGCCCCCCTCAGGCCCGAGGTCAATGATGTAGTCGGCCGTCTTGATGACGTCCAGATTGTGCTCGATGACAAGCACAGTGTTGCCGGTGTCCACCAGCCTGCCGAGAACCTGGAGGAGTTTCTCGATGTCGGCCATGTGCAGGCCTGTGGTCGGCTCGTCGAGGATGTAGAGCGTTCGGCCGGTAGCCCGGCGCGATAGCTCGGAGGCCAGCTTGATGCGCTGAGCCTCCCCGCCGGACAGGGTAGTCGCGGGCTGTCCCAACCGGATGTAGTCGAGTCCGACGTCATGAAGCGTGGCCAGCTTGCGGCATATCCTTGGCTGCGCCCCGAAGAACTCCACCGCCTCGGACACGGTCATGTCGAGCACGTCGGCTATGGACCGGTCTTTGAAGCGAACCTCAAGAGTCTCGCGGTTGTAGCGCTTGCCCTTGCAGATCTCGCAAGGCACGTACACGTCGGGGAGGAAGTGCATCTCGATCTTGATGATGCCGTCGCCTTTGCATGCCTCGCACCGGCCGCCCTTGACGTTGAAGGAGAACCGTCCGGCCTGATAGCCTCGCACACGGGCCTCGGCCGTGGCGGCGAACAGATCGCGGATCAGGTCGAAGACGCCCGTGTACGTTGCGGGATTGGACCGCGGCGTGCGGCCAATGGGCGACTGATCAATGTCAATGACCTTGTCGATCTGCTCCATCCCGACGATGTCGTCGTGAGGCGCCCAGGTCACGTGCGACCCGTGGAGCCTGCTCATGAGCCGCGGCACCAGCGTCTCCTGAATGAGCGTGGACTTGCCCGATCCGGAGACTCCCGTCACGCAGACGAACACCCCCAGAGGAATGCGGACGGTGATGCCCTTGAGGTTGTGGGCTGTGGCGTTGCGTATCTCGATCCATCGGGGTGTCGCTCCGTCGGGGGCGTCTACGGTCGGCTGCACCGGTCTTCGGACCAGGGGCACCGGAATGCGCCGCTTTCCGCTGAGATACTGGCCCGTAATGGAAGCCTCGTTGGCGATGATGTCGGAGAGGGTTCCCTGAGCGACCACGCGACCACCATGCTCGCCTGCGCCGGGACCGATGTCCACGATGTGGTCCGCGGCGCGCATGGTCTCTTCGTCATGTTCGACGACGATGATGGTATTGCCCAGATCGCGGAGTCGCAACAGCGTCTCGATGAGCTTGGCGTTATCCCGCTGATGGAGACCGATGCTCGGTTCGTCGAGAATGTAGAGCACGCCCATGAGTCCCGAGCCGATCTGTGTGGCGAGCCGAATGCGCTGGGCCTCTCCGCCCGCCAGGGTGGCAGCTCCGCGATCCAGCGTCAGATACTCGAGACCCACGTCCATGAGGAACGTCAAGCGTGTCCGTATCTCCTTGATGATTTGTCGTGCAATCGTGTGTTCCCGGGGGCTGAGATGCAAGCTGTCAAAGCGCTCGCATGCCGCGGCGATGGAGAGGGCGGTGATCTGGGCGATGTTCCATCCGTTTACGGTGACCGCCAGCGCCTCGGGCTTGAGCCGGGCGCCGCTGCACGCCGGACACGGCCGTGTGGACCGGTAGCGGTTCAGCTCCTCCTTGATCCATTCGGAGGAGGTGTCGTCGTAGCGACGCTGGAGCATGTTCACGACGCCGGCGAAGGCGCTGTCGAACGTTCTTGTGCGGCCCCACCTATTGCGGTACCGAACCGTCACATTGCCTTCGACGCCGTACATGAGCGCCCGGTACTGCTCCGGCGTAAGTTTGGCGATCGGGGTGTCTAGGGTGAAGCCGAACTGCTCGCCGACGCCTTCGAGCAGACTGAGCAGGTAGTTGCCGTAGTTGGCCCCGGGCGTCTTGGGCATCAGCGCTGCCAGCGCGCCCTTACGCAGCGACAGGCTCTTGTCGGGCACGATCTTGTCGGGGTCGAACTCGGTCTTGGTGCCCAGACCGTGGCACTCCGTGCACGCGCCGTAGGGGCTGTTGAACGAAAACGTGCGCGGGGCGATCTCCTCCATGCTGATGCCGCAGACCGAGCATGCAAGATGCTCGGAGAACAGCATTTCGTCGCCTTCTGCGGCGCTCGCGTCTGGCGATGACTGGCGTTGCGCTTCCGTGAGGGCAACGACCGCCACGATCCCATCGCCCTTCTTCAGCGCCGTTTCCAGCGAGTCGGATAGACGGGTCCCCATGTCAGGCCGAACGATGAGCCTGTCCACGACGATGTCGATCCAGTGCTGCTTGTACCGATCGAGCTCGGGGAGCGGCTCCTCGCCGAGATCGTAGATGCGGCCGTCTATCCTGACCCGTGTGTAGCCCTCCTGCAGAATGGTCTGCAGTTCCTTGCGATATTCGCCCTTGCGGCCCTTGACCACCGGTGCGAGCAACTGAATGCGGGTGCCCTCGGGCATCTCCATGATGCGGTCCACGATCTGCTCCACGGACTGCTGCGCAATCTCGCGGCCGCACTGGGGGCAATGGGGATGGCCAATACGCGCATAAAGCAGGCGCAGGTAGTCGTAGATCTCGGTTACGGTGCCCACTGTGGAGCGGGGGTTCCGGCTGGTGGACTTCTGGTCAATGGACACCGCGGGAGACAGCCCTTCGATGTGGTCCACGTCGGGCTTGTCCATCTGACCCAGGAACTGGCGCGCGTAGGCCGAGAGGCTCTCCACATACCGACGCTGACCCTCTGCATAGAGCGTGTCGAACGCCAGGGACGACTTACCGGAGCCGGATATGCCCGTGATAACGATCATCCGGTCGCGCGGTAGTTCAAGGTCGATGTTCTTGAGATTGTGCTGTCGGGCGCCTCGGATGACGATCCGATCCTGGGGCATGGCGGTCTCCTCACTACAGCGGGCGAACGCCGGATTCTAGCCGAGGCGAAGGCCGCGGTTCTAGTAGACAGGGCGACCTTTCTGGGGCTTGGGTTGCATGAGACGGATGGAGAGCGAGGAGCGCCTAGGCGCGCTCTCCCTGCACAACGGTGTAAGGCATAGGAGGAGGCAGCACGCGCGAGGTTACGGAGACGAAGCCCGCCTCCACAAGCCAGCGCTCGCACGCGTTCGACCTGAATACGCCACCCTCGGCGGTAGTGAGCAGCATCTGCAGCGCGAAGAGCGTGGCGAACAGCGGGCCGCTGCCGTCGGGCGCCATCATAATATCGCTGATCAGCACTACGCCGCCCGGCCTGAGCGCGCGGATCGCTCCGGCGAACATGCGGCGAATGGAAGCCTCGGACATCTGGTGAAGCACACCCGAGAACAGAACCGCGTCATAGGTCGAGACGCCGTAGTCGCCCACCATCGCATCTCCGGCGACCACCGATACGCGATCGTCAAGCCCGGCATCGCCTACCAGCTTGCGGGTCCACCGGATCACCCCGGGAAGGTCCAGTACCGTCGCGCGGAGCGATGCATACCGCTGGGCAAGCAGCATCGAGTAGGTGCCAGGCCCGCCGCCGACATCCAGCAAGTCCCGAGCATCGCCGATGTTCAGGTACCCAACGACGCCACGTGCGACACCGAGAGCTCGCTCGTGCATGCCGAGGACGAACGCGCGGGTCTGGTCTGGATCATCGCCCAGATGTGCAGCCATATCCACGACCGGGCGCCCGCGGCGCACGGCATCGGCGAGACGTCCCCATGGCTCATACTGATCGGAGCTCCACTTCAGGGCTGAACCCAGATAGGCAGGGCTGCCCGGGACGAGGAACATCTGCGCGGTATCGGTGAGCGCGAACGCCTCATCGTGACGGACCAGCAGGCCCATGGCGGTGCAGGCATCGAGCAGCATATGTGTCGCCCTAGGATCGGTGCCCAGTCGCGCTGCAACACCGGAGGGCGTGTCGGCTCCATCGGCAAGCGCCTCGAAGACTCCGGTGTTGGCGGCGGCCAGGAAGGCCGCTGATCGCCAGTACCCGGTGGCGAGATCGAAGATGGGCGACGGATCGGGCATTGCGCAACCTCCTTGGGAGAAGGCTAATGATACCCCTGCGTCTCTGTGTGCGGCTTCACCCGGCGGGTGCCCGCGAAAGCCAAGTGCGCTTTACGACGAGCGAATAAGCCCCGAAAGCACATGGCCATCGCATGACGCGCCGTCAGGACACCGATCGTCGTGGACTGCTCGGGATTGCCGCGCTTCGCTCCTAAGAAAGCACCACTCCTGTGGCCGGGTCTAGGAGTACCAGATTGTGTTTGGCTGCACGGCGAGCGAGTGCCTGTCGTTCGCGATCGGCCTGTTGGCGCTCGTACAGTTCCTGCGATTGCATCACGTACTCCTCGCCCTTGGTGACGAGGTCGTAGATGAGG
>JAAYVH010000165.1 GCA_012517255.1 Chthonomonadales bacterium | reverse complement strand
TACTCCGGCGGCGTGGATAGCACCGTGCTCGTGAAAGTGGCGTTCGATACGTTGGGACACAACGCAGTGGCGGTGATCGGAAACTCGGAGGCGTTTCCGCAGGGCGAGGTGGATGCCGCCATCGAGGTTGCCCGGCAGATCGGCGTCGAGGTCGTGTGCGTGCCGACCCACGAGCTCAGCGATCCTGCGTTTCGGGTGAACAATCCGGACCGCTGCTATCACTGCAAATCGGAGCTTTTTTCTGTGCTCCGCCGCGTTGCCGATGAGCGCGGACTCCGCTGTGTCGCGGACGGCTCGAATGCCGATGACGTGGGCGATTTTCGGCCCGGCATGCAGGCTGCCGCCGAGCTCGGCGTCCGAAGCCCTCTGCGTGAAGCGGGCATGGCCAAGGCCGACGTTCGGGCGCTGGGAAGGGCTCTTGGGCTCAGCAACTGGGACAAGCCATCGTTCGCGTGTCTGTCGTCACGCTTCCCCTATGGCACCGAGATCACGCCGGAGCTTCTGGCCAGAGTGGATGCCTGCGAGCGTCACCTGCGAAAGCTCGGCTTTCGCCAGTTCCGTGTGCGGCATCATGACACCGTCTGCCGAATCGAACTGCCGGTCGAGGACTTCCCAAGGTTGCTGGAGAACCGGGAGGAGGTGCTCGAACGGTTCCGTGAGCAGGGATACGCCTACGTCACCATGGACATCGAAGGCTTCCGGTCCGGAAAAATGAACGACGTCATACGCATCGGCGCCCTTCAGCGCAACACGGAGGAGGTCGGCCGTGCAGCCTGAGCAGCTGCGGAGGCTCCTGGAACAGGTTCGAGACGGCGCGGCGTCGGTGGATGAGGCTCTGCAGCGCCTTCGATCCATGCCCTACGAGGATCTCGGCTTTGCGCGCGTGGATCATCATCGCGCGTTGCGGACCGGTTTCCCCGAGGTGATCTACTGCCCGGGCAAGACAGTCTCGCAGGTGGTGCAGATAGCTGAGCGGCTCGCTCGGACCGGCGCCAAGGTTATGGCGACACGCGCCGACGGGAATGTAGCCGAGGCCATGCAAGCCGCTTTTCCCCATGCCGTCTATCACGAAGCCGCCAGGATCGTGGTGGTCCCTCAAATGGCGGGCCAGACCGAGGACGACCGGGAACATAACCCGCCAACCGTCGGCACGGTGCTGGTGGTATCTGCGGGCACCGCTGATCAGCCGGTGGCGGAAGAGGCTGCGGTGACGGCGAGCGAGCTGGGATCTCCCGTTGAGCGCCTATACGACGTGGGAGTGGCAGGGCTGCACCGGCTACTCGACCAGCGGGACCGTCTCTTCGCGGCGAATGTCATCATCGTCGTTGCTGGCATGGAGGGGGCTCTGGCGTCGGTAGTCGGCGGGCTCGTCGGTCGGCCCGTCGTGGCGGTGCCGACCAGCGTGGGCTACGGTGCGAACTTCCAGGGCCTGTCTGCGCTGCTCACCATGCTGAACTCCTGCGCTACCGGCGTGGCGGTCATGAACATCGACAATGGATTCGGCGCCGGATGTTTCGCGCACGCAGTCAATACGGGGGGACGAGACCATGGAGCACGATCCCACTCCGGCCCGGCCGCCGGCATCGCTTAGCCGCGGCAAGGCCATCGCCTACAGCGTAGTACTGGCTGCCGGTGTGGTGGCAGCCATCTGGACAGGCGTGCAGTACATCAACAGCCGGAAATGCGACCTCTGCGCGAAGAAGCGTGCCTTGCCCGAGGCCGCGGTGTTGCGCCGGTTGGTCGAGGACTTCACGACGCCTGTCCTGCTCTATAAGGGAGACAAGACCGGAATCGAGGCGATTCGCCCCCATGCTGTCGCCCTGCGCGCTCGGGGCTACGACATTGTGTCGGTCTCGCAGATAACGGGCGCCCTGTCGGATCAGGGCAGACTGCCCGAGCGGTGTGTTGCGTTCGCGGTCGAGGCTGGCGGCAAGCTGCCGGTGGCAGAGACGCAGGCGCTCGTCGCTACTGCCGGAGTCCCGCTGGCGGTGTTCGTTGATCCGGCCAGAATCGGCGACGCGACCTTCACATGGGACGACCTCATGCAGCTTCAGGCCCGTGGAGCGGAGTTTCACTGCCTTGCCGCAACGTCCCCAGGTAACACCGAACGTCTTCGCGCGGCATTGCGCGCGTTCCGCGATAAGACGCACCGAAGGGACCTGCACCTGATGGCGGCCTCCCCGCAGAGCGTGACCAGTGTCATGAAGCTCGCGGCATCAGTTGGCATCCGCGTGGTGTGGCATGCCGAAAGCAGCGCCGTTCGCGCGGAGAAGTTCCGCAAGAAGTTCAGGCAGACCGACCGCGCAGCGCTGTCTCTGCCGTGCGTGCCGGTTGCCGATCGCACCGATGAAGACGAGATCGTAGAGCGGGTGGCAGTGCTCACCGCGCCGCTCCGTGACCGTGATGTGGCGCAGAGTCATGCCCGCCAGTCGGGCAGGGGCAATGCGCCCAGGACTAACACGACGGATGGAGGTAACGCCGAATGACGGCGGTAACACGATGGGTTGTTGTCGGTTACGGCATGGGATGGCATCATGCGCGGTTCATCGAAGCCACGGAAGGCCTGGAGTTGCGAGGAGTCTGCGATGTGGCGCCAGAGCGTCTGCAGAAGGCCCTTGGCGAGCATCCTGCGATCAAGCCCTACTCAAACTACGATGACGTGCTGGCCGATCCCGATGTGGACGGCGTGGTGATCGTCACGCCGCACAATACCCATGCCGAGCTGGCGATCCGCGGGATGAATGCCGGCAAGCATACGATTACCGACAAGGCCATGTGTCTCTCGGTAGCCGAGGCCGAGCAGATGATCGCAGCGCGCGACCGGGCGGGAGTGCTCCTGTCGGTGTTTCACAACCGGCGCTGGGATGGCGATTTCCTCACGGTGCGCCAGGTTCTGGCCGAGTTCCAGCTCGGACGGCTGTTCCACCTCCAGTCCTGCGTGACCGATTGGGGCAAGCCCGGCGGATGGCGACGCGACCGCGCGGCCATGGGCGGGTGGATGTTCGATTGGGGCGCGCACACGGTGGATCAGATCTTGTTGCTGGCCGGCGCGAAGCCCGTCTCGGTCTATGCCTTCTGTCACTATCGTTTCGACGACCGCAGCAGCGTCGAGGACTACATCAACTGTACGATCACCTTCGACAGCGGCTTCACGGCTACCACGGTGATCGGCTATCTGAACATGATCCCGATGCCCCGCTGGTATGCCATCGGCGAGTACGGCGCCCTGCAGGTAGACGGCTTCGAGACACCCGCCCGCGTGCGCAAGCTGTGGGAGGGCGCCCCGAAGGAGACGGAAATCCCCCTTGCTCCGTCCAACTGGGGCGCGTACTATGCCAACATAGCGGCCTATCTCGCTGGCCGCGAGGAGCTCGAGGTGCGCGCCGAGCAACTGGTGCCTCAGATCGCCATCGGCGAGGCAGCCTACCGGAGCATCGAGACCGGGCAAGCGGTGCGGCTGGCATAGTCAGGGTCGGCGGCGGGTTGCATGCCGCCTTGACGCGATGGGCGGCATGCACGTATCATGCGGGCCATGAAGCTGCTGGACCGTTATCTGGCCCGCGAGATGGTGGTGCCCTTTCTCATCGGTCAGGCTGCCGTCGTCCTCATGCTCACGGGGACGGTGCTGTACAACAACGCCGACACGTTCCTTTCCTACAGCATTCCGGCGATCGGGATCGTCAAGATCGCCCTCTACTTCATGCCGTATCTGGTCGGGCTGACGATGCCGGTGGCAACGGCGATTGCCATATCGCTGGCGATCAGCCGACTGTGTCGGGACTCCGAGCTTACGGTCTTTCGCGCTGCCGGCATCAGCCTCCGGCGGAGCTTCCGCACCGCCTTCGTTGTCGGCGTCGCTTTGAGCGCGGCAGCCTTCGCGTTCGGCGAGAAGGTGGTGCCGTGGGCGAATGCTCAGTACGAGCGCACCATGGCGGAGCTGTCGCGCCAGATCCGATTTCTGGCGCCCAAAGAAGGGCAGGTGGTTCAGTCGGCGGATCGTCGTTACACCGTCTACGTCGGGCGCATGCAGTCCGACAAGGACCGGTCCACGTTCTACGATGTGACGTTCCTGGTTCGGATGCCCGACAATCCGCTTCCCACCGTAATCCACGCCGCCACCGCCGACTACAACGATGGGCGCTGGACCCTGCACGATGCCCGCGTGCACGCTTACGAAGACCGGGGTGATCGCGAGCTGTTCAACCGGGCCGAGAAAGTGACCCTCGACTTTCGCCTCCCTGAGCAGATGTTCAACATGATCTACCTGCAGCTGCCGCTCTATTCGGCATCGGCAACCGTCAGTTTCCGCGATCTCGCAGGCCGGGTGGCCATTCAGCGGCGCGCAGGGTACGTGAACCCGCAGGACGTGCTGGATCTCCACTTCAAGCTTTCGGTGCCTCTCTCGTGCCTCGTGTTCGCCATAGTGTGCCCGCCGCTCGCCATGCGGTTCGCGAAGGCGGGCGGGTTCATGGGCGTGCTGCTATCCATCATTCTGGTCTTTGTCTACTGGAACACGCTGCTGGCCGCCAAGATCATCGGATCGCGCTATCCCGATGCGTTCCCGCCCGCGTTGGCGGGCTGGGGGCAGAACGTGGTGTTCACAGCCGTCGGCCTCTGGTTCCTCTGGAGGAGCGAGTGACGGCAGCGCTCGTCGCGTTCGCGCTCGTTGCCGGAGTCACCGAGGGCGAAGCGGCACGCGCCGTATCGCTCGGGATCCATGCGGCAGTGACGCAGGCGTACCATCGGACTGGTCGCGATCCCTCCGGTGCGGTTTCGCCCGGCTTGCAGGGCGAGGGGCAGAGCGGTGCGCTCGAGCCGGGCAGGCCCGATCTCATTCATCTCGTGTTCGAAGAGGCGGACATCGAAGGCACGCGGGTCCGCGCTTCAGACGTGAAGCTGACGTACGGCGAGTATGCCGTCGCGGGTGGTCGGCTCGAGGGTGACATGGAGGACGTCCTTCTGTTCACGGCTCAACCCAGCCTCACGTACAGAGGCCAGACTCTGCTCGGCGACTCCATCCGTTTCTATCCGAAGACCAGAGAGTACCGCATCGAGAACCTGAGGACCGCGCTGACCCCGGAGTTCCTGCAGGGCTACACGACGGCGCCGGTGTACCTATCCGGCGGTTCGGTGGCAGGGCGCGAGAACGAGCCGATCGTTGGCAGCGATTCAGGCATGACAACGTGTGAACGGCCGCGCCCTCATTACGAGATCATGGCAGGCGCCATCGAGGTGGAACCAGGCTCGCGGCTCACGCTCCGGCGCGCCGCGGTCGCGTACAGGGGGCGACGGCTCTTCACGCTGCCCACGGTCGTGGTGCCGCTGGGCCGAAGGCTGCCGCGAGGAGGCTACCAGCCCTATGTCGGACGGTCTATCGAGGAAGGGTGGTTCGTCAAGACGGGTTTCAACTACCTCCTCAATCGGCAGGCGCCGGGGATGTACCGCGTGGACTTGATGGAGCGCAAGGGGATCGGCCTCGGGCTCGAGCAATCCTGGAGCACTCCTGTCATGCGAGGCGAGGCAACGCTCTACGGCATACCGGCAGGGGGTCAGGGAACCAACGTGTCGGGTCGGCTCCAGAGCAGCTTCCTGCTTGGCGGAGGTCAGCAGCTCGAGCTCGGCTACGACACCCGCCAGAACGACTATCGCGGCTTGCCAGACACCAGCGATTCCGGATGGCGGCTTTCCTATGGCCTGAGAGGCTCAGCATCTCAGACCGGCGTCAACTATGCGCGACGCACCAATCGGTCCGGCGCCTACAGCTCCAGCTCGGAAACCGCAGGGTTCAGGCAGCAGATCGCGCTTGGCATGCGGGGAAGCCTCGCGCTGGACACCGACTACTCGCGCTATGAGTCGGGCGCCTCAGCCGCACAGGCTCAGGTGACCGAGAGGATGACGGCTCGCCTTCAGGGCGACTATCGCGCCTCGAACTACTCGCTGCAGCTTGCCGCGAACCGCAATGTACCGGTCGGCAGGAGCACAGGACAGTCGTACTTCGGCGGGGTGGAGCGCCTGCCCGAGATCAGCCTATCGCACTTCCGTTTCACGGAAGGCGCGCTGAGCCGCCTGCCTTTGACTCTGAGTGTCGGCGCTGGCCGCTACTCGGAGGGTGGCTATGCTGGAGCGCTGGCAACCTCGACCGAGCGCGTCGCTGCCGGGTTCGACCTGACCTCCATGCGCGTGCCGATCGGCGGCGGCTCGGAGCTGAATGTGGGCGCCGGCTTCCTGCAGTACCTCTATGGCGAAGGCGCGGCCCAGTACATCCTGCGAAGCAACACGTCGTTCATGCAGCGATGGGGCGGCAAGTCCGGGCTGAACCTCCGCTACACCTACCAGCAGCCGCACGGCGGCTCGCCGTTCCGATTCGACCGACAGGGCAAGTACCATTCGATCACCGGCGACGTGGGATGGTTCGATGATCCGCGATTCCAGGTGAGCGCGCGTTTCGGCTATGATCTGTCCGGAGTGTCCTTTGGGGGCAGCAGCGAGCCATGGCAGACGGTGTCGGCGAACCTGTTGGTGCGTCCGTCGGATGCACT
The DNA here is from genome assembly GCA_012517255.1 of Chthonomonadales bacterium. Lineage (GTDB taxonomy): Bacteria > Armatimonadota > Chthonomonadetes > Chthonomonadales > CAJBBX01 > JAAYVH01. Next base: position 27,416 of record JAAYVH010000165.1, on the reverse strand, counting down.
GCGCATGCGAACTCTGCTTTCGTTCAATCCCAACAACGGCCAGTTCTCATCGGTGACCAACGACCTGCGAATCAGAGGCCGCAACGACTTCGCGCTCGACCTGGTATCGCGCTATGATCCGCGCAGGCACAGGTTCGGGCAGATCAACGCCTATGTCAGCGCGCCTGTCCTGCCCGCGTGGCGGGCCATCATCCTGACGCAGTACAACGGCTATCTGAACCGGTTCGAGAGCTGCAATATTCAGATCATCCACGATATGCATTGCCTCGAGGCATCGCTCACGTTCATAGACAACCCGTACGGCTGGCGTGCCGACAGACAGATCATGTTTCAGCTCCGGGTCAAGGCGTTCCCCATGTTCCAGCAGTTCGGCACCGGCCTGTACGGGCAGGCATTGGACACGAGCGTCGGAGGAGACTTCTAGGCGATGCCTGCGGGAGGTCTGACGTACATCGCGTATGCCCTGCTTGCGCTACTCTTGCCGTCCTCTGGCGGCGATCTCTCCCTTGTACGGCGCGAGCTGCCCGACGGACTCACCGCCATCGTCTGCGCCCGGCCGGCTCGAGGTCTTGCGGCCGTTGACATATGGGTACGTGCCGGATCCGCGCATGAGCGCGCAGACGAGTATGGCGCCGCGCACTTCCTCGAGCATCTGCTGTTCAAGGGCACCTCGCGCCGAAAGCCCGGCGAGATAGACGCCGAGATCGAACGCATGGGCGGCATGCTCAATGCAGGCACGATCCGCGACGCCGCGCACCTGTTCGCCGTTGTTCCGTCGGAACGCGTCAGCGACGCTCTGGACGTGATGCATGATGCTCTCTTCGGGTCGGTTCTGGCGGAGGATCAGGTCGAGCTGGAGAGGCGCGTCATTCTCGATGAGCTGGCGCGGTCTGACGACGATATCCATCAGACTCTCGCCGACGCGGCGTTCCAGATTGCCTGGGGGGATCATGCCTACGGGCGGCCTGTGTTGGGCCGATCGGCCGACATCGGCGCCATCATGCGCGAGAGCATACATGCTTTCTACCGACGGCTCTACCGGACCGACCGGATGGCGGTGATTGTGGTGGGTGACGTGGATGAGGAGGCTGTGCACAGAAGCATAGCGCGTGTCTTCGGCAACGCAGGCCTTGCAACGCCTCCAGAGCGAGATCAATCCGAGCAAGAGAACGGAGCCGACCCGCGACGCTCGAGCGGTCCTGTGCTGCTGAAGCAGCGCGCTTCCAGATCGCCGCTTGCCCTCTGGGCATGGGGCGTTGCGAAGCCTCAGGCGACTGCGCGGTCCGAAGGCGGACCGAACGACGCCATCCTCGCCGAGCTAGCCTCCGAGATCGTGCGTGACGCCATTGCACGGTCACCCGGAGCCGGGTCCGTCCAGGGCGATGCTGTGGGGCTTCAGCGCGGTGCGATGATGTACGTGTGGAGCGAACTCCCGGAGACTGGTATCAAGGCAATGGCCTCCGCCGTAGATGCTGTGACGCGACGGCTGGTTCGCGACGGTCCGTCCGCCGCAGAAGTTGAGGCCGCGCGACGCAGGCTATTGGGCCGCAGACTGTACCGCATCGAAACCGTGCAAGGGCTCGCTCGGGAGATCGGCGTGTGGTGGATGCTGGGTGACGCTCAGGCGGCGTTGGACCTCCCGAAGCGGCTCATGAGCCTCACCCGATCGGACGTTCAGGCTTTCGTGACGCGGTGTACGGCCGGTCGCGATCGTTCGGGCGAACCGCCTCCGCCATGATCAGGCAGCGCCGAAACGTCCTGTATGCCGCATGCCTTCTTCTGGCTCTCGGCGTGCGCTCGGGTGCCGACGACATCGTTCGGCATGTCACGCAGACCGGTGTTCGGGTCATCGTCAGTCCCGAGACCGGCTCGGGCCTTGTCTCTCTGGTTGCCGTCGTGGACACGTCGGGCGCAGAAGCTCTGACCAATGTATGGATCAAACGTGTCACGGCGCGCGCTTTGTTCGGCGGCAATCGCAACCTCTCGGCTGAAAGCGTCGCACGCGAGATTCATCGCGTGGGAGGCAACCTCACGGTCGAGACGCTCCCAGACTGCATCATGGTGCGGTGTGTGACGACCCCGGCGGCATTCAATGATGCCGCGTACATCCTGATGCAAGCGCTCAAGGGCGCCGTCTTCGACGCCGACACCTTGCGCCGCGCGTCCGATTCCGTGGCTGCCGAGATGGAGGAGGAGGCTGCATCGCCGACATCTGTCGGCGCCGCAGCGGCACGGTCGCTTCTGTTCGGCAACCATCGCTACGGCAACCGACTGTCCGCCCCCGATGCTCGGTCGCGCGCCGCCATGCCCGCTGCGGTCCAGAGATTCTATCGAACCGCCTTTGTGCCTGAGAACACTGTCGTGGCCATCGTTGGCGACCTTGACGCGTCGCTGGCGGTCCGGGCCATGGACAACTACGCGGTGGACTATGATCGTCAGCCGGACGCGCGGGCCGTGCGACTCGGTGCGACGCCGCCCCCGTGGCCCGAGGCACGCGATGCGGTGTCCGCGAGTGTTCGCACCGACACACGATCGGCGGCTGTCATCGTTGGGATGCAGACCGGCGGGCGCGGCGAGCCCGACGCCGCAGCCACGGCGGTCCTGGCGGCTCTCATAGGGGGCGGCAAAGCCTCGCGGATGTTCCGATCCATTCGAGACGGCAGCGGCATCGGCTACATCATCGGCGCCGATGCGAACCTGTGGCGCTATGGAGGCTGGCTTGCCGCGTATGTCGAGTATGATGCCCGCCGGCTCTCTTCTGGGGCGACCCCGGTGGCGCGCATGGTGGGGGACATGCTCGACGAACTGCTCTCGAACCCGCCCGACGAAGCCGAACTGGAGCGTGCGCGCGCCTTTGTTGTGGGTTCCGTGCGACGCAGCCGTGAGCGCGGCGTGGATGTCGCGCAGGCTCTGGCCGAAGCGGAGCTCCTGGAGGGCGACTGGCGTCGCGCCGATGCCTTCATCGCCGATGTCGAGAAGGTGAGGCTTGACGACGTCATGCGCGTGGCGGCCAGGATTATGGACCGTCGTGCGACGGTGACGGTCAGCGGCTCCGCGGATCGCTGATCAGCCCTTGATGCCCTGGAGCTTGATGCTCTCGATGAAGTACCGCTGATTGAACAGGAAGACGAGAATCACCGGTACCGTCGCCATCACCGATGCAGCCATCAGCAGACTGTAGTCGGTGCTGTAGCGTTGCGTGAAGACCGTCAAGCCGATGGGCAGCGTGCGGAGCTCGGGCGTGACCGTGACGATCAACGGCCACATAAAGCTGCCCCAGAAGCCCATGAACGTGAACGTGGCGAGAGTCGCCAGAGCGGTCTTCGAGAGCGGCAGGGTGACCCGGAGGTAGATCTGCGTCAGGCCTGCGCCGTCTATGCGGGCGGACTCCTCCAGCTCGCGCGGAAGCGACATGAAGAACTGGCGGAGCATGAACGTGCCCCACGGGCTGAAGATGCCTGGAACGATCAGTGCATAGTAGGTATTCACCCACCCGAGCGCCCGTACGATGGCGAAGACAGGCACCAGCGTCACCGAACCCGGAATCATCATGGTGGCGAGGTAGCCGAAAAACAGCTTCTCACGACCGGGGAAGTTCAGGCGCGCGAATGCATACGCAGCCATGGAGCTGGTGAGTACCTGGCCGAACGTTCCGACCGCCGCGACGAAGAGGCTGTTGCCGTACAGTCGCCAGAAGCTCATCCCATCCGCCGCCATGCGACGAATGGCCTCAGCGTAGTTGTCCCAGTGGAACTCCGATGGCCACCAGTTGATCGAGGCGGTCGAGAAGGCCGCGCTCGGTTCGCGAACCGACGTCACGAGCATCCAGTAGAACGGAACCACCATGATGACGGCGCCCGCGGTCAGGAACGCATACAGCGCCGTGGCGCGAACGGCCTTCATCGGGCGCTCCTGAGACGTCGTCGTTCCATCAGTGGTACTGCACCGCCCTGCCGCCGTATTTCCACGTCGCCAGCGAGACGATCAGGATCACGACAAACAGCACCCAGGCGATTGCCGAGGCGTAGCCCATGTTGAAGACCGCGAAGGCTTTGTTGTAGATGTAGTACTCCAGCGTGGTGGTCGAGCCCGCGGGTCCGCCGCCGGTCATCACGTATGCCTGCATGAAGCCGCCCTGGAAACCGCCTATGACGCTCATGATGGCAAGGAAGAAGGTGGTGGGCGCGATGAGGGGCCAGGTGATCGTCAGGAACTGCTGGCGCCCTGAAGCGCCGTCTATCTGCGCCGCTTCATAGAGCTCGCGCGGGACGCCCTGCAACGCCGCAAGATAGAGGATCATGCTGCTGCCGCCGACCCCCATCACGAAGCCCATGAGCATGAGGGCGGGCTTGGCCCATGTCGAACTCCCCAGCCAGTCGGGGGGATGGGCCACGCCGAGCTGGGTCAGGATGCTGTTGATCAGGCCAATATCGGTGTTGTAGAGCCACTTCCACAGGATCAGGACGGCCACGCCTGCCGTGATGCTGGGCAGGAAGAACAGCGTGCGGTAGACCACGACTCCCCGAATCTTCTGGTTCAGCGCAATGGCTAACATCAGCGACGCAAAGAGGGTCACGGGTATGGCCATCATCAGATAGGCAGTGTTGTAGAGATACTGCCAGAAGAACGGATCGTTGGGAGCGTAGGGAACGCGGGTCAGACCGAGGATGCTCGTGCTCTCGTCAGCCGAGGGGCTGAAGCCGAGCAGGCTGACGAAGTTCTGCATCCCCACCCAGCGGGGCGCATGAAAGAGATCCCACCGCGTGAACGCGAGGTAGAGCGAGGCGAGAACGGGTGCGGACGTGAACACGATGAAGCCGATGAAGTTCGGCGCAAGGAACACGTAGGCGGTCAGTATCTCCTTGCGCCTATCGGTCATGGCCGTGTCCTTCTTCCTGCATCCCTCGTCCCATGCCCTTCATCCTCAAGCTACGGCTTCGTTATGATCTCAAGCGGTACGAGGAACTCGCGGCCCCTGGGTATCACGCCATCGAGCACGCCGACCGCCATGAGAACGCCATAGCGCCCCATGAGGTCGGGATGCTGCTCGATGGTAGCCTTCATGTCGCCGGCTGCCAGATACGGGCGTATTTCGGGGATGTTGTCGTAGCCAATGACGGTGATCTGCCGTCTGCGGCCCGACTCCTCGATGGCCTTCATGGCGCCCAGCGCCATCTTGTCATTGGCGCAGAACAGGCCGCGAACGTCCGGATGAGCCGCAAGCATGGACTGGAACTTGGCATAGGCCTTCTGAGTGTCCCATTCCGCGGTGTCCTTCGCCACGATCTCCAGCGATCCCTGAACCGCGTTCTCAAACCCGCGCTTGCGTGCCTCGGCGTTGTCGGCGCCGCGAATGCCCTCCAGGATCGCCACCTTGCCGAAGCCGCCGAGATAGCCCATCATGGCCTGACCGGCCAGGCGACCGCCTTCCTCGTTGTCGGCGCCGACGTAGCCGCCGAGCGCGAGACCTCCCGATGCCGCGGCCTCCGGATCCACTCGGTTGTCCAGATTGATCACAAGGACCCCCTTATCGGCGGCGCGTTTGAGCGCGGGTACGATGCCCTTGGAGTCCGCTGGTGCGATGAGGATGGCATCTACCCCTTTGGCGGTGAGGTTCTCCACGATCGAGAACTGCAGCTCCTTGTCGCTCTCTTGAGGCGGAGCCTGCACCTCCAGCGACACCCCCAGCCGCTTGGCTTCGGCCTCTGCCGCCTTGATCATGGGATCAAAGAACGGGTTGTTGCGCGTCTTCACGACCAGCGCCAGCTTGTGGGACTTCTGGGCCTTCTGGACGGCCTCGAGCTCCGCGGTTGTGACCTTCTCGGCGACTGGCGGCGCCGCGGGTTGAGCTTCTTTGGGCTTGCTCGGCTCACAGCCCATGAGGGCCGTTAGCATAAGCGGCGCCAGCACAGCGCCGATGGCCAGTCTCGTTCGGTTCATGCAACACCCCCTCTAGTTCCGCTCCGTCGCTTCTGGATCTGATCCACGAGCACGGTCAGAATGATCACGGCGCCGATGATGACGCCCTGCAGTGTGTCGGGTATGCCCACCAGCACCAGTCCGGCGTTCAGGACCGCTATTGTCAGCGCGCCAACCAGACTGCCCGGCACGCTCGCCTGTCCGCCGCTCAGGCTCGCGCCGCCGATTACAACCGCCGCGATGGCGCTCAGCTCCGCGTTGGCGCCGGCCCCGGTATCGGCGAGCCGAAACTTGGCTGTCAGGAGTATGGCGGCGATTCCGGCGGTTAGCCCCGACAGCGCGTAGGCGATGGTCTTATAGAGACCCACATTGACGCCGCTCAGGCGCGACGCCTCTTCATTTCCACCGATCGCGGTAATGTACCTGCCCATGCGGGTTCGTGTCAGCAACTGAGTCCCCACACCGGCACAGAGCAGCGCAATGAGAACCAGCGGAGCGCCCTGTCCGACGTGGCCCAGAGCCGGCGGAAGCCCCGAGACGCTGTTGCCGTCGGTCGCATAGACCGTGATGCCGCGCGCCGCGGTCAGCATGCCGAGGGTGGCGACAAAGGGCGGAACGGAGCCCTTCGTGATGACGAGCCCATTGATCAAGCCGCACGACACGCCGACGCCAAGCGCAATGCAGACGCCGACGGCCAGGACAGCGCCGCCGCGGCACAGGCTCAGCACGCCGAGCCCGCCGACGATCACCACGATGACGCCAGCGATCAGGCCCTGCCACTCCCGTCTCGACCGACCCGGGGCGGTGCGGACCAGCGCTGTTGCCACAAGCACCCCGAACGGCGCGGCGGCGAGATACGCTATGAAGGGGGGAACGCCGGTCGTTGTGGCGAGACCCAGCGCAACGCCGCAGAGGGCCATGACCGATCCCACCGACAGGTCTATGCCGCCGGTCATGATGACGAACGTCATGCCGACCGCCACGACGATATTGGTGCCCGCCTGCTGCAGAATGTTGGGCAGGTAGTCCCGTGTCCAGAATGTGTGTAGGAACTTCGGATGGAGCGAGAAACCGGCGCAGACAAGGGCGAGCCCCAGCCACGGACGCAGCGTCCGCGTCAGTCCTTCTGCCCATCGCGCTCGGGAACAAGGGGAGGGGTCTACGGCGTCTCCAGACATGCGACCGCAGTATAGCAAATGCAGCATGCGCAGACAAGGCAGCGCATAGCCGGATCGTTGACTTGCCCTAAGGCACAGGTTATAATGGAACGCCGGTCCGGAAGGACCGCGCAAACGCGGGTGCCTGTGGCGATCACATGCAATGAGGAGCAAGGGCAACGCGCCAACTGGCCTTGATCGGTCGCGGGCAGGAAAGGCGTGCGCTACACAAATAAGACTATGCAGGGATTACGCAGGTTTGGGATGCACGCCCGCCGCCGGGTCTCGCCCGGTGGAGTAGCCCGGGAGACCGTGGATGTTCTGTAAATGGTGCGGCCTCGAGAGCGACACCACTGACGTATGCAGTTGGTGCAAGAGGCCGTTCAAAACCGCCGCAACCGTAAGCCGACCCGAAGCGGAGGCCAAGCCGGCGGCAGCGCCGGAGCCCGCTGAAGCTCCTTCTATCGAGAAGCCTGCAGGGTCTGCGAGGCCCGTGGCGTCTGCGCTGCTCGACGACGATCTGGTCGAGATGCCGTTCGCGGGCCCCGTCGTGATGTCTCAGCCGCAGCCTCAGACCCGAACGCAGGCTGCGGAGACAAGCGCCGAGCTGTCTTCTGCGCCGACGCCTGCGCCTCGCGTGTCCCCTGAGCCCACACCGTCGAGGCCGGCGCCGACTGTGCCTGAGGCGCGGCCCGCAGCTACCCCCATTCCGGTCAAGAAGCCTGCGCCCACGCCTGATGCGATCCCGATCCGAAAGCCGGCTCCTCAGACACCGCCCGAGGTGATACCGGTGTCGGCGCCGACCCGCCCACTGGTCGAGCCCGGGTCTGGCGCCCAGGCAGGCGCGCCCGCACGGCCTGCCGAGGCCACTCCTACGCGGAGCCCCGAGCCTGCCGCCCCCGCGGCGCGTCCGGAGCCGATCGCGCTCCACAGGGAGCCGCCGCCGATCTCCGAACCGGGACCCGTGAGGCCTGACACCGGGCCGTCCGACGTGCCGGCGCTCGACCTTCCCGAGCTTACTGAGGAGCCAGATGACATAGTCGTGCCTGCTGGCAACAGGTTGGATCTTACCGGTGCGCCGGCGCAAGCGCCGCCAGTCGTGCGGCAGCCTCCTGCTCGCCCGTTGCCGGCCTTCGTTCGGGCGCCTGCCCAGCAGCCTCCGGGCCCGCCGAAGTCGGTGGGCAGGACATGGTATTGCCGATGGTGCGGCATGGAGAGCGAGACGCCTGAGCGTTGCAGCTGGTGTCACCGCGATCTTCGGAGTCTCCCCGCTTCCGGCTCTGGAAAGGGCCCTGTGCTGGCGGGCAACAAGCGTCCGCCTGCGCGCCCTGTGACACGCCCGACGCCGGCCGCCGCCCCCGCTCCCGCCCCCGCCGCGCGCCCTGCGCCGGCTCCCAGCGCGCCGAAGCCTGCCGCGGCGGTGCCGACGGCCGTGTCGGGAGCCTCCGCCGCAGCCACGGTTGCCGCGCCCGCGGTTCGTGCGCCAGCGCGACCGGCTCGCGTACCGAAGAATGACGGCGTGCCGTCGCTGAGCGCTGTCCGCGCTCAGAAGTCAAAGTACTACTCCGATCAGGTCGTCGACCCGGTCTCTGGTACCCACTATGATGCCGACACGGGCCTCACGACCGATACGCCCGTCGAGCTCAAAGAGGATCTGGCGCTCGACGAGCGTGCCGAACAGCTGCGTCAGACCGCGATCTATCTGGCGGGCTTGCTCGCGATGGTGGTGGTGGGCGTCGGGCTGACCCGTGCGCTGCCTGACTGGTATTTGCTCTTCCTTGCCGTCTCCAACGTTGCTGCCGGCATGGCCATGCCGGTCTTGCGCGTCGTTCCGTTCGGCGAGGATGACTCGAGCGATGTGCCCTGGGCGATCGCGCTGATCCTTGTGCTCGGCCCCATCGTTGGCGGCATGGCCTACGGAGTACTGGCGGTCATGCGCCAGGACGCTAACCCGGCGGTGGTGGGGATCTTCGTCTCCTACCTTATCCTCAGATTCCCGTTGCAGTTCGCTGCCGGCACCGGGTTCGCGGAGGCGCTGCAGTCGCTCATGCCCGTGACGCCTCCGCCCAACGGCGATTGGGGTGCGCATCTCGCCCTGCAGTGGCTGCCCTTTGCCACCATGATCGGCTGGTACGGCGCAGCGATGTTCCACAAGCCCGACGAGTAAGGGCTCGGCGAAGCTTCCCTCGCAACGGCGGCGACGGCCTACGGTCGTGGCGGAAGCGCGGTGTCCTCGGTCGGTCTGATGACGGCGGTCGCTCCAAGCTCGCGCAACCGTGTGCGCACGGCATCCGCCTTGCGTTCGGGCACGTCGCGCATGACCGTCAGCGGCAGATTCTCCATGCGGGCGCGCGCCTCTTTCAGGTTGCAGACAAGGATGGATTGGAGCGCCATGGCCACATCGTTCGGCTGCCTGCCGGCCTGCGTGAGGATGACGTCGTAGTTGCGCAGGATGTCGGTCTGTTCGGCGACGACCTTCTTCGGATCGCGAGGATCCACCAGGCGCAGCGCGCGGTTGCACCGGTCGCACGTGTACTGAGTTGTCTTCTCAGACACCTTGTGAACGGTCTTGCAGGTGGGGCACGTGATCTCACGCACGGGCACAGGCTTGCCGTTCTCGTAGTGAACCCGCCGATTGCACCCCTCGCAGGTGTAGTCCTCGGTGGGCTCCCTCAGGAACTGGTTCGTGTGCTCGCAGTAGGGGCAGTATACGGTGACCGCCGGCAGCGCGCGGGCGCGATGCATGCGTCGGGCTCCCGCCACGATCACGACGACGCCGGCCGCGGCGCCCAGAGCGGCGAAAGCCACGAGGGGCATGAGGTGGACTCTGCTCATCAGCCACGCGAGAATCAGGGCAACCACCAGGATGACCACGCCCACGATCGCCTGAGTCATGCCGGCTTCGTATTCGCGCTCCAACACATCGGAACGTGTCGTGGAACCTTGTGCCATTGTCGCCTCCCGAGCGAGAGTGCCGCCTGTCGGCCCGTGGCCCGCCCGTAGCTGTGTGTCGTGCATCTACCAGAGGGTCACGCGGCCCAGCGGCACCAGTATATCAACGCGCGAGAAGCACTGTCAAGGAACCGCATTGCCGCACGCCGATGCTGCCGGAGAGTACGTCGGCCCTGATCGTTCGGGATTGCGACCCTGCGCTCTCGATGATCTGGCAGCCACACTACCGCCGATGGCTGTGTAGCCGCGGGTTCACTCCGCGAGGGACTCACGGTCGTGGCTGATCCGCTACAATCATCCGTGGCCCAGATTCGCTGAGAGGCCTGGCTCGCTTTACGCTGATATCCCCATTCGAATGGCCTGAGCGCGGTGCGCCGCAATGCTGCATCAATGGCGACCGAATCGTCTCCGGCCTTGCCGACAATCTGATCGTGTGCCTCATCGCCTTGACGCTGTGCCGTGCATCCGTGCATAATGCACTCCGGAGCGTTTTGGGGCTCGCGCAGGAACTGCGAGCCGCGGCAGGAGGGGCGGACAACGCCGGACGAACTTATGTCGGTTGTGCAAAGCGAGGCATCGCCAGTGTCGGTTAGCACCATGAGCGACGGCGTCTTCGGTCGCCGACGCTGTTGACTCGCGCCGGCCTTCGCCCCGATCGAGGACGCCGTCCCGCCGCTGAGTGGGCCGGCGTTATTGTTTGTGACGCCGTTATCTCGGAGCCCATCCGACGTTTTCTGGCTGGCAACGGCTGCAGCGCAGCCCCAATCCGGTCCCAAAGACCGCACAGTGGAGGACAAACATCATGAACGCAATGGAGACGGACGCTTATCATAGCTTGCGGCACTCAGCCGCGCACCTGATGGCCCAGGCCGTGGGCGATCTCTTCCCGGGAGTCAAGTACGCGATTGGGCCTCCCATCGAGGATGGCTTCTACTACGACTTCGAGTTTCCCGAGCCTATCAAGGAAGAGGATCTCGAGCGCATCGAAGCTCGCATGCGTGAGCTTTCCGATGCCGCGCTGCCCATCGAGCGATACGAACTCGATAGGGACCGCGCCCTTGCAGAATGCCGCGACGCCCATCAGCCCTACAAAGTGGAACTGATCAACGATCTGCCCGATGACGAAGTCCTGTCGTTCTACCGGCAGGGCAACTGGGCCGACCTGTGTCGGGGACCGCATGTCTCCTCAACGGCCGATGTGCGCCACTTCAAACTGCTGAGCATAGCCGGCGCATACTGGCGCGGCAACGAGAAGAACAAGATGCTGACGCGGATCTATGGCACAGCATGGAACACCGCGGAGGAGCTGCAAGCCTATCTGCAGCGGCTCGAGGAGGCTAAGAAGCGCGACCACCGCAAGATCGGCCGCGACCTCGGTCTGTTCGTGTTTGCCCCGGAGGATGTAGGCCCCGGCATACCGCTGTTCCTTCCCCGAGGGGAGGCGCTGCGGCACACGATGGAGTCCTATGTCCGTGAGACGCAGACGCGGTACGGCTATGAGCACGTCTGGACGGCTCATCTCGTGCGCGAGGACCTCTACCGGACGAGCGGCCACTACGATAACTACAAGGACGTCATGTTCCCGGCGCTCGTGGACGAGGAAGCCAACGTCAGCTATCGCTTGAAGCCCATGAACTGCCCGTCGCATATGACGCTCTTCAACAACAGCGGCCTGAAGTCGTACCGCGATCTGCCCATGAGGATGGCGGAGTTCGCCACGCTGTACCGCTATGAGAAGAGCGGCGAGCTCACGGGCCTCACGCGCGTCCGTTCGCTCACGCAAGACGACTGCCACATCTTCTGCACGGAGGATCAAGTCGGCGAGGAGTTTGGACTGGCTTTGCGCCTCATACGGGAGGTGTTGGGGCGCTACGGCTTCCACAACTATCGGGTCCGCCTGTCTCTGCGCGGCGAGGAGCCCGGCGGCAAGTATGTAGCCGACGACGAGAAGTGGACACGGGCGACCGAGGCGCTCCGGCGAGCTCTTGAGGAGAACGGCGTCGAGTACTACGAGGCCGCAGGCGAGGCTGCGTTCTACGGACCCAAGGCGGACTTCCAGACGAAGGACGTGCTGGGGCGAGAGTGGACGGCTTCCACGATCCAGGTGGACTTCATCCAGCCAGCACGGTTGGGATGCCGCTACATTGCGGCCGACGGCTCCGAGCAGACGCCCGTGGTGCTTCACCGTGCGGTGACAGGCTCGACGGAGCGGTTTCTCGGGCTTCTCATCGAGCACTACGCCGGAGCGTTTCCGCTGTGGCTCGCGCCGGTGCAGGTGATGGTGGTTCCCATTGCCGACGCGCAACTTCCCAGAGCGCAGGAGGTCGCCGAGGCCCTTAAGCAGAACGGCTATCGGGTGGAGATTGACAGCAGATCGGAACGCGTCGGGCTGAAGATTCGCGAGGCTGAGATGCAGAAGTTGCCGTACATGGTGGTCATCGGCAAGCGCGACATCGAGAACGGCGTGGTCTCCGTGCGCAAGCGAGGTGAGGGCGATCTGGGGGCGATGACGCTGGAGTCGTTCATCAACCGATTGGACGAGGAACGCTCGGCCTGAGCCCGACGGAGAGCCCCTGAACCGTGGTCGTGGCGATCTGGCGGAGGAAGGCCTCTCGACGACGACGAAAGGACGACAGATGCAAGCAATGACTCGAAGGGAGATCATGCGCATGGGTATGGGGGCGGCGGCACTGGCATCAGCGCCTATAGTGGGCGCTCAGGGTGATGAAGCGCAGTCGGCGCCGAAGCCGAAGCTGCGACAATCGGTGTCGCGCTGGTGTTTCGGCGGCATGTCACTCGACGATCTATGCAAGGCGGCGAAGGACATCGGCCTTATGGGCATAGATCTGCTGGGCGAAAGCGACTGGGACACCGTCCGGAAGCACGGTCTGGAGTGCACCATGGTGGTCGGGATCGGCACCATCCCTGACGGATGGAACCGCGTCAAGAACCACGACAAGCTTGTTGCCGAAGCCGAGCAGCTGATCCCCAAGGTGGCGGCTGCCGGATGGACGAACGTTGTGACCTTCTCCGGTAACCGTGCGGGCATCAGCGACGACGAGGGTCTGGCCAACTGCGTGATCGGACTGAAGCGCATTGCTGCCCTGGCCGAGCGGCACAAGGTGACCGTGTGCGTGGAGCTGCTCAATAGCAAGCGCTCGCACCCTGACTATCAGTGCGATCGAACCCCGTGGGGGGTGGAGCTGTGCGGGCGGGTCGGCTCGGAGCGCGTGAAACTGCTCTACGACATCTTCCACATGCAGATCATGGAAGGCGACCTGTGCGACACCATCCGAGAGAACATCGCCTACATCGCCCATGTGCACACCGGCGGCGTGCCGGGGCGCGCCGAGATTGATGCGACGCAGGAGATCAACTACCCGCGCGTGTGCAAGGCGCTCCTCGACGCTGGATACAAGGGAGTGGTCGCCCACGAGTTTGTGCCGAAGCGGGACCCTGTCACCTCGCTAAGGGAGGCCTTCCGCATCTGCGACGTGTAGCGCGCTACTGGCCTGTCAGAGGCTGATTCTCAGCTTCCTGTGTCGTTGCACCAGCGACGGTCGCTCGCCGCAATCAGAGCGTCGGCCTCCGGCGGGCCCCAGCTGCCAGCCGCGTACGTGGCGGGCTTCTGCTCGCTGGCGTCCCAGAGCTCGATAAGCGGGGTGACGATGGCCCAGGCGGCGTCCACCTCGTCGTCGCGCGCGAAGAGCGAGGCGTCGCCGGCGATGGCGTTCAGCAGCAACCTCTCGTATGCATCGGGAATGGCCTTCCCGAACTCGCTCTCATAGGTGAACCGCAACCGGACGGGCGCGACATGAATGCCTGCGCCGGGTTCCTTTGCGCCCATCGTGATCTCGACGCCCTCGTTCGGCTGTATGCGGAGCGTGATTCTGTTCGGCGCGAGTTCGCAATGCGCAAGACGCGAGAACAGGATGTCCGGAACGGGTCTCAGCTCGATCACGACCTGCGTCAGTCGCCGGGCGAGCCTTTTGCCTGCACGGACGTAGAACGGAACGCCTGCCCAACGCCAGTTGTCCACATAGAGGCGCATGGCGGTGTAGGTGTCGGTTCTCGATTCTGGCGCGATGCCGTCCTCGTCGGCATACGCGGGCACGTCGTCCGCGCCGATCCGCCCGGCGCCGTACTGCGCGCGCACAATCTCATGCGGCATCGGCAGCCGAATGGAGCGCAGTACCTTCACCTTCTCGTCACGAATGGAGTCGGCATCGAGGGACGCCGGCGGTTCCATGGCGACAAGCGTCAGTATCTGGAGCAGGTGGTTCTGGATCATGTCGCGCAGGATGCCCGAGTGGTCGAAATAGCGCCCGCGTCCTTCGAGGCCCAGCGTCTCCGCAACCGTGATCTGCACATGGTCAACGTATAGATGGTTCCAAAGCAGCTCGAAGAGCCGATTGGCGAACCGGAGGACGAGGATGTTCTGGACGGTCTCCTTGCCCAGGTAATGGTCTATGCGGTAGATCTGGCTCTCATCGAGAACGGCACGAAGACGAGCATTCAGTTCTCGTGCCGACGAAAGATCGCGCCCGAACGGCTTCTCGATGATGACGCGGTGCCAGACCCCGGCTTCAGCCGCGAGTTGTTCGGGGCGTCGGACGATCCCGGAAGCTGCGAGCAGCTCGGCGAGCGGAGCGAACGATCCCGGCGGGGTCGCGAAGTAGAACAAACAGCTCGGAGCCGTTCCAAGGTCCGCCCGGATGTCCGCGAGACAGCGGCTGAGGCCATCGAGGTCCTCGGCGCTCGTCAGGGAGGACTGGACGTAGCGCAGGTTGGATGCAAAGGTATCCCATGCAGCCACGCTGACGGGGACCGCCGTGGCGTGGGACTTAACGGCGTCGAAAGCCTCCTTCCTGTATGCCTCGTCGGATCGCTCGCTCCGGGCGACGGCGACCACCCGGAACCGATCGGGCAGAAGGCCCTGAACGTAGAGCGAGTAGATGGCCGGTATCAGCTTGCGGCGCGTCAAGTCGCCGGTAGCGCCAAAGAGGATAAGCGCTACCGGAGGACTGCCATCAGCGCGTTGGCCGGGCGCGTCAGACAAGGGCTTCCGCGGCCCTCACCGCAGCACGCGTATGACGCAGCTTCTCGAGCGCCTGATGCTCGAGTTGACGAGCCCGTTCGCGCGTCATGCCCAGTTTGAGACCTGTCTCCCGCAGCGTGTGAGGCTCATCGTCCACGAGGCCGAAGCGCAGGGCGATCACCGCTCGCTCTTTGGGGGAGAGAACCGCGAGCGCCTGTCGCAGCTCGTCCTTCACCACGCCGCGCAACACGGTCTCCGACGGCCCGGATTCTTCAGGGGCAGGCACGAAGTCTGCCAGGTGCGCATCGAGATCGTCCCCAACCGGCGTGTCGAGCGACAGCGGTAGAACCGCCCACTCCAGCATCTCTCCGACGCGCTGCTCTGTCAAGCCCGTCTCGGCCGCCAGCTCACGGCGAGTGGGGGCTCTGCCCAGGCGCTGACGGAGCGCCTCCCGGGCACGTGTCAGGCGACCCAGAGCATCCACCACATGGGCTGGCAGGCGCATGCACCGTCCCTGGTTGGCGACCGCGCGGGAAATGGCCTGACGAATCCAATGGGTCGCATAGGTCGAGAAGCGGTAGCCGCGCAGATAGTTGTACTTTTCGATGGCGCGCATCAGCCCGATCACGCCTTCCTGGATCATGTCCTCAAGCGGCAGTCCGCGACCCATGTACCTGCGAGCCACCGATGCCACAAGCCGGATGTTCGAGTTGACAAGGGCTTCGCGCGCTTGCTGATCGCCCTGCTCGACCCGGCGCGCCAGAGAAGCCTCCTGGGCTGCGGTGAGCAGAGGAGCATTGATGCACAGCGTCAGCGGCATCTCCGCAGGTTCCATGTCGGTTCTCGCCGCAGACCCGCTTTGAGCCGGACGTGATGCTGAATGCACGTGCCTGGAAGGCCGTGATGCCGTTCTTGTTCGGTGTACGCCAGCCGTCTGAGCGGTTGCCATGAGCGCCTTCCGGTTGGATGAATGGCACAACCGGCGCGGACGAGAGCGAACACTCCGTGTGGTGATCTCGTCCGCGCGCGGATGCAAACGCCGATGTCTGCTACGATGCCTCGGGAGCGGACGTCTCTTCTTCTTCGCCGTGACGGACTACCTGTGCCACCTTCTCGCGAATCTCGGAGGCCTTTTCGGCGACCTGATGCCCCACTTCCGACGCTCGCTCTTTGACGCGTTCAGCCGTCTCTGCGATGTGCGCTCGCGTCTCGCGTCCGGCCATGGGAGCGTAGAGTATTGCCACTGCGGCGCCGACCGCCACACCGAGCAGGAACACCACCAGCGATGTTCCGATCGCACTGGATTCATCATCAGATGCCATGGGTACGCGTCTCCTTTGAACCGCTCGCGCCGAATGCTCGCGGCTTTCGGTATAGTGGGAATACGTAATCTAGAGACGAATCCGTGGCCGTTGCCGTTTCGTTGACTGGTGCGCGCATGTAACAACGCTAGGCTGGTCCCGTCTATACGGATGGCGAGCGAGCCCGCGAGTGCGAATGGACCGTAACGCAGGGCGACCTCGGATGTCCGCTGCGATCGCGGACCCGTTCGATTTCGGAGGTTGGTTGTGCTCAAGCTCAACAGACAACTGCTCGGCGCGATGCTGGTGGAACGTTCTCTGGTCAGTCGCGACCAGGTTGATCAGGCGCTGGCGGATCAGCGGCGCCACGGCAACGCACGCCGCCTTGGCGAGATCCTGGTGGAGGCACGAGCCATATCAGAGGCGGCGTTGCTGCAGGTGCTGTCTGAGCAGCTCGACTGTCCGCTCGTAGACCTCAACCGCCAGCCTCCCGATCCCGACGCGATACACATCGTGCCCAGCGAGTTTGCGCTGCGCCACCACCTCCTGCCCATTCGTCAGGAGGACCACACCCTGACCGTGGCCATGGCGGATCCGCTGGACATTCAGACCATTGATGACCTCCGCTTGCTAACGGGGTTCAATGTCGTTCCCATGCTGGCAAGTCCCACGGAAGTCCGCCGAGCAGCCGAGCAGCTGTACATGCAGCAGATGCTCGAGGACGTGCAGGCGCAGGAACAGGTCGGGGCTGAGGAAGACGGGCTCGACGTAGCCGACCTCCAGAAGATGGCTCGCGAAGAGCTCGTCATCCAGATGGTGAACCTGATCATCAATCAGGCCATTCAGGACCGGGCGTCGGACATCCACGTCGAGCCGTTCGAGCGCGAGCTGCGGGTTCGCTACCGGGTGGACGGCGTGCTGCACGAGGTGAACGCTCCGCCGAAGCGCCTTCATGCCGCCATCATCTCGCGCATCAAGATCCTCTCGGACATGAACATCGCCGAGCGGAGGCTCCCGCAAGACGGGCGCATGCGCATACGGGCCGCGGGACGGCAGATTGACCTCCGCGTCTCCACCGTGCCGACGCTGTATGGCGAATCGGCGGTGCTCAGAATCCTCGACAAGCAGACCGCCATGCTCGGCTTGCAGGAGCTGGGCATGTACGGCGACATGTTCGGCCGATTCCGCAATCTCATCACCGAGCCCCACGGCATCATCCTGGTGACCGGTCCGACGGGCTCCGGCAAGACGACCACGCTATACGCCGCGCTGAACGAGATCTACTCGCCCGAGAAGAAGATCATCACGATCGAGGACCCGGTCGAATACCAGTTGAACGGGATCAACCAGATTCAGGTTCATCCCCAGATCAACCTGACGTTCGCCAACGGTCTGCGTCACATCGTGCGTCAGGACCCGGATGTGATCATGGTCGGCGAGATCCGCGACACCGAGACGGTCGAGATCGCCATCCATGCAGCCCTGACCGGTCACCTTGTGTTCAGTACGCTGCATACCAACGACGCCGCCGGCGCCATATCCCGCATGCTCGACATGGGGGCCGAGCCCTATCTTGTCGCCTCGTCCCTGATCGGCAGCATAGCCCAGCGTCTCGTGCGCCTGAACTGCCCCCGGTGCAAAGCTCCGGTCACGGAGAGCACGGTTGAACTGAATCAGGTGGGGATCACGCCGGAGATGCTCGAGCGCGCCACCATTCTGGCCGGTCAGGGCTGTCCCGAATGCCGTGGCGTCGGCTTCCGCGGCCGCAGCGGCTTGTTCGAGATGCTCACCGTGGACGACACCATCAGGCAGATGATCGTCAACCGAGCCCCGTCAACTGAGATACGTCAGTACGCGATGAGGAACCAGGGAATGCACACGCTGCTTCAGGATGGCCGTCGGCGCATCCTCAGCGGCGATACAACGGTGAAGGAAGTGCTCCGCGTGTGTCAGCGCGAGGACTTTGACTGAGAGTGACGCCGGCGCCGTGCCGGCAGAACGAGGCGAGCAGTGGCTGAGTTTCAGTATGTAGCATTGGACCGATCGGGCCGTCAGGTTACGGGCGTCATTACGTGTCGCGATCACAGCGATGCGGCCGCTCGCGTTCGCGGCCTGGGCTATTACCCGGTGGACCTGACGCCTGTCGGCGGACGTTCATCCAAAGCGGCCCCGACCAGGCAGGCGCGAACGGAGACGCAGCCAAGGGCGCAGGAGCGACGCACGCGGGGCGGGCGGCCGACGCGGGTGCACCTGCTGTTGTTCACGCGGGAGCTCGCCGACCTCATAGACGCAGGACTGCCCATTGACCGGGCGCTGTCGGTGTTGCTGGAGCAGACCGACAGCGACGCGATGCGCGAGATGGTCCGCGGTTTGCAGGAGGACATCAGAGCGGGCAAACCGCTGTCGGAAGCGTTGGGCAAGTACCCGCGCGAGTTCCCGCCCCTGTATGCCAACATGATCCGCGCGGGCGAGGTCGCAGGCCAGTTGCCCGAGGTGATGACCAGGCTTGCCGACTTCCTCGAGAAGGAACAGGTGCGCAGAAGTCAGGTGATCGCGGCGCTAACCTATCCGGCCGTCCTGATCACGGTCGCTGTGCTGGCTGTGACCTTCCTGTTGACGTTCGTCATACCCCGTCTCGAGGATGTGTTCAAGGAGCTTGGCGCGGCCCTGCCGGCGCCGACCCGGGCGTTGCTGGCGCTGTCGGGGTTTGTGGCGCATCAGTGGTGGGTCATCGCGCTGGTCATCGCGGGAGCGGTGTTCGGCTTTCGGACCTGGGTGGCCACCGTCGCGGGGCGTCGCATGTTCGATGGATTCCGCATCAACGTGCCGCTGGCCGGGGTCCTCGCCCGCAAGATGGCGATGGCACGCTTCACGCGTACCCTCGGGACCCTCCTCGCCGGCGGCGTGCCCATTCTGGAGTCTCTCGACATCTCGGGCACCGCTGTAGGCAACACGGTCGTCACGGCCTCGATCGCCGAGGCGCGCGACAAAGTGCGTCAGGGCGAGACCCTGTCGTCAGCCATGGAGAACGACTCCGTGTTCCTGCCTCTGGTGGTGCACATGTCGGCCGTGGGAGAGGAGACAGGACGGCTTGCCCCAATGCTCGTGCGTACCGCCGACACGCTGGACTTCGAAGTGGACAACGCCATGCGGCGGCTCACGAGCCTGGTGGAGCCTCTCGTCGTTCTCTTGATGGGTGGTTTCGTCGGCTTTGTGGTCTTGTCCATCTTGTTGCCGATATTCCAGGCCAACACGATTGTGAAATAGGTGTGCGTTAGCCCCGAGCTTCGGGGAGCGAAGGAGAAGAACCCATGAGCAACGTTGCACGCAGAGAGTCACGGCGACGCGCCGCCTTCACGCTGATCGAGCTGCTGGTGGTCATCATCATCCTGGCCATCCTTGCGGCGGTGGTGATACCCCGCGTGATCAGCAGAACAGAGGATGCGCGCTTCGCCAAGGCGACTGCCGACATCAGCACCATTGACGGCGTGCTTGAGCACTACAAGCTCGACACGGGCGAGTACCCCACGACGGACGAGGGGCTTCAGGCGCTGGTGACCAATGTCGCCAACAACGAACGGTGGAACGGTCCGTACATCAAGAACCAGGTGCCGATGGATCCCTGGGGCAATCCCTATCTGTACCGGATGCCGGGCGAGAACGGGCTTGACTACGACATCTACTCGGCAGGTCCCGACAAGCAGCCGGGCACGCAGGACGACATCGGCAACTGGAACCTGCAGCAGTGACCTGTGCTCGGAACGGCGCGGGAGCGCAGGTGCGCATGAGACGTTCGGCGGGCTTTACGCTCATCGAAATGCTCGTGCTCATCATCATCATGGTCGTGTTGTCCACGGCCGTGGTGCCCGTGTTCTCGCGCCTCCGTGATCGGTCGGCATTCGATGCCTATATGGGCGACGTGGTGGGGTTCTTCGCCCAGATGCGCGCCCTTGCGGTAGAGCAGGGCGGCGCCGTCGAGGTCCGCTATGACGCCCAGTCCGATTCGTTTTCTGCTCGGGCGGAATCGGGCGATCTTTCGGGCGATATGCCGACAGATGCGGCCGACAGCGCCGAAACCGCTCCCACGGTGTTTGAACGCACGTTCACGCTGCCCGAGGACTTTGCCATCAGCGACGTTCAGGTCTTCGGCCCGGACGCGTATCTCACCGGCGCTGCGGCGCCAAGCGAGGTCCTCATTCGGTTCTACGAGGATGGGACTTCGGACGGCATCCGCTTCACGGTAGAGCGCAAGACGGGGCAGATGGCCATCGTCACGGTCTGGCCCAGCACCGGACTCGCCGAAGTGGAGTCCGCGGCTGTTTCGTCGTCGGCCGGCTACTCGGCTTCATGGATGCGATGATCGTGAAAACCCGACGCCGGGCCGCTGGCTTCACGCTGGTTGAGATGGTGGTCGCCACGATACTGCTGTTCGTGGGGGGCGTGGCGGCGATGATGTGCATCTCGTCGAGCCTCCGTATTACCGGTGTCGCCGAAGCCCATGCGAAGGCTGCCATGCTTGCCGAGCGGCGGCTCGCCGAGCTGGAGACCCAGCCTGACCTTACCACCGCCGGCGACCAGCAGGGCGATTTCGGCGACGAGTATCCGGGGTATCAATGGCAGCAGATGGTGGAGCCCACCGACCTCACCGATGTCGTGCGCGTCACGATCACCATCGCATGGCCCAACGGCACTCGCACCGGCCGCGCCGTGTTTGTGACGATGCTTCGGACGTCGGGCTCGTAGGGCGCGTCGCTGATGAGAGCCCCGCAAGCAGGCCGCAACTGCCGCATTGCGCACGCATCGCGTTGCCGCGCCGCCGGCTACACGCTCATCGAGATGCTGGTCGCCCTGATCATGTTCGCGCTCATCAGCCTGGCGACCGGATTCTTGCTCACGGCGGCCCTGCGCGGCCAGGCCAATATGCGCCGCCAGGCAGCTGACGCTCAAGAGGCCAGAGCGCTCATGGAGCTGATCACGCGGGATGTTCGAAGCGCATTCGCGGTTACAGGAAGCCCTTCGACCTACTTCGTGGCAACGGGCGCCGACAGCGGCCCGATACTGCAGATAACGACGCTCGCCAGTCGTCTGCGGCCCGAGCTGACCATGACGGGGGTCTACGACCCAACCGCCGAGACATCGGCGCCGCAGTCCGGCATCGTTCAGGTGACGTACGACTACGATCCTGATACCCGCGTTCTGAGCCGGTTGGCCACCACACTGCCGGGCAGCGAGAGCTACCCTGAGGCAGGCCAGCCGGACTGGATCATCTCGCGTCGCGTTCAGTCTATTGTGTTCTCGTTCGTGGACGCCGATGGCAACGTCCGGAACGAGTGGAACTATCAGACTCCAGCCCAGGGGACGGAAGGCACCGACGTTAGCGGGTCCTACGACACAACGTTGCCCGTGCGTGTGGACGTAGAGCTCGAGCTTGCCTACGGCGACTATGAATCCGTGCTGTTCCGAACCTCCATCGCGCTGGCCAACGCGGAGCCTCAGCCGGCGGGGCAGACGCCGCCTGCTCCACCCGCTGCGCCGGGCGGGGAGGGCGCAGGACCGCCGGCAGGCGGCGGCCCCGGCGGCGGTCCCGGTGGCGGGGGAGGCCCCACGCCGTGAAGTATGGCGCACGCATACATGGGGGCTCACGGGGAGCGCGGCGGCGCGGGCAGGCTCTGGTGCCGGTCGTCTTCGTCGTCATGGTTGTTACGGCCTTTGCCGTAGTGCTCACCGGCGTCGCGCGTCGGGAGCTGCGCGCCGCAGCCGCCTCAACACGGCATACGCGTATGTTCTATGTCGCCCGTGGGGCGGTGAACTACGCCGCCGTCCAGCTTCAGCAGGCCACCAGCGGAGGGACAACCTACCCTGAGCTGACCTCGCCCCCGGATACCGACTCGAACGGATGGACCATGCTCGGGGACGGCTGGTACAAGATCGACATAATCGACACGGCTGCCCGGGTGAACATCAACACCGCGACAGCGGCGGGACTGAACACGTTGCCGGGGTTGAGCTCCGATCCGTCCATCGGCCTGGCCATCGTGGACTGGCGCGATTCCGATGACACCCCGGGCACGCTGGAGGGATCCATCGGCGCCGAGTCGGAGTACTACCTGGCTTTGCCGGCGCCCTATGCGCCGAAGAACGGGCCGTTCGACACCGTGGACGAGTTGTTGCTGGTGCGCGGGATCACGCCCTCCCTCCTGTATGGTTCGCCGTCAACTGCGGGCGCGCGATCGGGGTCGCGACAGTCGGGCGACCCCCTGGAGACCGGCCAGAGCTCGATCCCGCTGGCCGAGATGCTGACGACATACTCCCGCGAGCGGAACGTGGCATCCGACGGCACAAGACGCATCAACGTCAAGACCGCGGACGCTGATACCCTTGTCAGCACCCTGGGATTGCCCCCGCAAGTGGCCCAGAGGCTCATCGAGCAGCGCGGCCAAAACGGCGCCAATCTCAGCTCGATCGCGGGACTCCTGGACATCCCGGGGTTCACGAGGCAGATCATGCAGCAGATCGGCGACAAGATCACCGTCACCGATGATGAGTATCGGGCTGGCGTCATCAACATCAACACGGCTCCGGCCGAGGTTCTGGCCGCCATCCCGAACGTAGACCAGACGATCTACAACGCGGTCATCGAGGCCAGGCAGGGCGGGACAGTGTTCACCGGACTGAACGACCTGTTTCAACTGACGGCCCTGAACCGTCAACAACTGCAGGCGTTGGTGGACAACGTGTGCACCAAGTCGTCGGTGTACCTTGTGCGTATCAAGGTTCGCGAACGGGGCGCGCGGGAAGTCCGGGCGTTTCAGGCGCTGATCGAGGTTCAGCCGCCTACCCAGGCGGAAGACGGCACGGAGGTCGCGGCTCAGCCGAAGGTGTATCAGTTCCGCGAGGTCGGTAGCGACCCGGGCTGGAGGTCGTGGACCACCGGCGCGTTCGCATCAGGAGGCAGCATTGGGTTCTAGCAAGGACGGCGCATCCCAACGGTCGCGACGGATCGTTGCTTTTGAGATCGGGCCAACCGCGGTCACGGCGATCGAGGTGGAGTTGCGCGGCGGTCAGGCGCGCACGTTGCGCTCGGGCTCGTCGCCGATCGGCGCCGATGTGTGGGAG
This sequence comes from Chthonomonadales bacterium, assembly GCA_012517255.1. Classification (GTDB taxonomy): domain Bacteria; phylum Armatimonadota; class Chthonomonadetes; order Chthonomonadales; family CAJBBX01; genus JAAYVH01. The sequence continues at coordinate 3,933 of JAAYVH010000165.1, read as the reverse complement.
AACCTTGGCGCGAATCGTGACGCGCTGACCCATGCCATACGGGGCGCTGCGTCAGCGGCAGGTATCAGGGCATCCAGGGCCGTGGTGGCGCTGCCGCGTCGCTATGTGACCGTGAAGTATGCGCGACTGCCGCAGGGCAGCCCCGAGCAGATTGCCGGCATGGTCCGCTACGAGGCCCAGCAATACGTGCCGTTCCCCATGGACGAGGTGGTACTCGACCATCAGATCGTGTCGGACTCCCGCGACGACATGACGACGGTGATGATCGTCGCCGCGCGTCAGTCGCTGGTCAATGATCTCCTGGCCGCGTTCGACCGGGCATCCATCGAGATCACCCAGGTTTCCGTGACGTCCATGGCGCTCGCCGAGCATATCCGATCAGAAGCGATGCCTGTGGGCATCTTGAGCGTCAATCATGGCCGCCTCGACCTCGCGGTTGCGGCTGCCGGCCGGATCCTCTTCAGCCGCGAGGCCGATATCCGGGAGGCCATGGTGGGCCTCTCGGAAGCCGAGACGATAACCGCCGAGATAGCCCGCTCGCTTGCGGCCTACCAGAATGAGCACCGATCGCAACCGGTTGAAAGCCTCATCCTTGCGGGCGTCGGCAGTGACGATGAGGTGATGGCGGAGCATCTGCGCAATGCGCTGCAGATGCCGATCTCGGTGATCGCGGAGCCTGCCGCCGTTGCCGTTGGACTGGCTCTGCATCAGGCAACCGATTCCGTGGGTTCTGTGAACCTGCTGCCCCTGCAGCGCATCGAGCGGCGGGCAGAGGCGCGCAAGCGCACCGTGACACGCCTCACGCTGGTACTTGGGATCGCGCTGGCGGCGGCGGCCCTGTGGTTTGTTCAGCAGGGCCTGGCTGCGCAGTCGAAGGAGCGGCGACTGGCTGCGTTCGAGAATCGTCGGCTCAAGACACTGCAGGGCGCGCTCAAACGCATTCAGGAGGAACGCGACCGGCTGGCGCAGATGCATCGCACCGTGTCGCTTGGGCTCGGGCGGGACAGACCCGTGGTGGATGTTCTCAAGACGGTGAGCGACGCCATGCCGAAGGATGGCGGCATCTATCTGACCCAACTGACGTTCGATCGAAATGGGCCGGTGGTGATCCATGGGGCGGCCGGCGGCCATCAGGCTGTAACCAACTTCCTGATGCAGCTCCAGGCGAGCGGCACGTTCGTGGAGGCGCGGCTGGGCTATCTGGGTGACATCAAGGCGGCGGGAGGTCCAAGCGCGACCGCGGGCCCGACTGTGGCTGCTGCGGCATCAGACGAGTCCACCAGCTTCATGCTCTACTGTCGCTTGCCCCGTGTCGCTGATGACGAAGACAAGAGCGCCCGCGGTGCGACTGCCGGCAAGACTACGGGGCCGTCGGCGACGTCGTCGCGCCTCAACGGAGGTGCAGCCGAATGAACCTGACATCGCTCTGGGGAGCCCGTTCGCCGCGCGAGCGCGGGCTGATCGTCGTCGGCGTGATCGTCATTGCAGTCGCCGTCTACCTGGCGCTATCGCCGAGCGACACTGTGGGCGGAGCCATGCTCTCTTCGGCAGCAGCGAAGCAGCAATATGCCGATGGGCTCAAGCGCAAGCAGGAGTTGGAGCGCGAAATCGCGGTGTTGAGACCGAAGGTTGACACCGCAACGTACAAAGATACGTCTGAAAAGGTGATACCGATTGTACTCAAGTCTCTGCATGAGCAGGCCCGCCTCGCGGACATTCGGCTGCGAGAAGTGAAGCCTCTCCGACCGAGACAGACGGGCGGCGTCACCAAGGTGACGCTTACGGTGCGGTTCACGACGGCGTTCGCCAAGGCGATACCGTTCCTGTACAATCTGGAGGATCCGAAGGCGCGGCTCGTGGTGGAGAAGATGAACGTGTCGCCATCGGACCCAAAGAGCCGGGACGTTGACGTTGAAGTTCAGGTGGCTCTCTTCACGGTTGAAGGCTCGGAGCCGAAAGCAGGGGGTGGCAAGACATGAACAGATCATTGCGCAGAAATACGAGAGGGACCCGGCGCGGGTCCTGGCCTCTGATCATAGCCGGCGGCATATGTGTCGTGCTGGCGGCAGCCATCATGGCGCAGACGAAGCCGAGAACGACAGCACAGGCTGCCGCAGGCCGCAAGGCCCAGGCAGCCAAGGGCACGCCGATCACCGAGGTCAAGCCGGCGGAGCGCAAGCCGCTGTCGTACTACACGTCGGGTGTGCGCGGTGATCTCTTTGTCATGCCCGGCGCCAAAGAGCAGGTGGTGGTGCGTCCCGAGCCTCCGAAGGTGGAGACGACGCCCCCTGCACCCGAGGTCATTGATCCGTTCGCAGACTATGCCTACACTGGCACCGTCGTCATGGGTGATGAGTACGTGGCGCTTGTCGAGAACGCCAAGACCAAAGAAGGAACCTACCTGCGCCGAGGCGACCAGTTCATGGGAGGGACTGTGGGGGAGATCACCGACAAGGGCCTCACCGTCATGGTCGCCGGATCGCCCAGGACGCTCAACAAGACCGACGAGTTCAAACTGACGCCGCTGGACAAGGACGCAGCGTTTCGGACCCAGACCCCCGGGGCTCCGGGCCAGCCGGGCATGCCCGGTATGGGCGGGCCGTTCGGAATGCCGGGGATGCCCGGAGGCGGCATGGGCTTCCCGGGAATGCAGAATCTGCCGCCAGACGTGCAGCAGCGCATCCAGCAGCGGTTCCAGGGCATGAGCCCCGAGCAGATGCAGCAGATGCGCAATCGGTTCATGAATCGTTCGTTTGAAGGCGGCCAGCGTCGCCGCCGGTTCTTCTGAGGATGCCCGTGAACAGGATCGGTGACGCGCGCCGCAGGCAGGCCGCCTGTGGAGATATGGAGGTCCCTATGAGTGCGATCGCTCGAAGCGCCGCGGCGCTGATCGTTGCGATCAGCGTGCTGGCGTTCGCCCCGCTGTCTGCCGGAGCCCAGAATGCCCCGGCCACGGGCAGCAAGACCCAGGGCAAGACCGCTCCCAAAGCGGACACCAATCAGAAATCCACTGTGAAGTCGCGAGGCGCCGGCCTCACGGTTCTGCCAGGCCTGAGCACCGGCGGCGGGGTTGCGCGCCTTGCCATGAGACAAGACGGTCAGCAGACCCCACCACCAGGTCAACAGACGCCTCCTCCGGGTCAGCAGACCCCGCCACCAGGTCAACAGACGCCTCCTCCGGGTCAGCAGACCCCGCCACCAGGTCAACAGACGCCTCCGCCTGGCGAGCAGACCACGCCGCCGGGATCCGGGCAGGGCAACGAGGGCCGTGAGCGCGGAAGCAGCCGCTTCGACCGGTTCAGCGGCCGATCGTCCAATCAGTTTGGCGGAGGCGGCACGATCACGCTCGATTTCCGCGGCAGCGATATCGGCAACGTGCTGAAGTTCTTCGCCATGGCCACCAACTGGCAGATCGTGCCTGATGCCAACCTGACGGGCCCGGTGACCATCATCAGCCCGAAGCCGCTGACGTTGGATCAGGCCTTTCAGGTGCTCCAGTCAACCCTCGAGGTGCGCGGCTTCAGCGGCCAGATCGAGAAGCGCGGCGACACTACGATTCTGAAGATCGTCCCCCTGGATCGCGCCGTACAGAGCACTCCGCTGTTGGGAGGCCCTGACAGCGGTCTGAGCCCGGATGAGATTCGGGGCCAGGTGATCACGCAGGTCATTCCGATCGAAAACGTGGATGCCGCGTCCCTGTCTCGCGAGCTCCAGCCGCTGATCAACAAGGGCGCCAGCATGGTCGGCAGCGCCGGCACCAATGCCCTCGTAGTGACCGACACGGCCAGCAACGTGAAGCGCATAAGCGAGCTGGTGAAGCTGCTCGACAAGGCAGCTAGCAACAATGAACTGCGGATGTTCAAGCTGCAGAACTCGGATGCGACGGACGTCGCGAATGCGATCAACACCCTCTTCCGTCAGGTCTACACCCGT
>JAAYVH010000164.1 GCA_012517255.1 Chthonomonadales bacterium | reverse complement strand
GATGGGTATCCACACGGGAGACTCCATCGTGGTCGCTCCATCCCAGACGCTCTCCGACAAGGAGTACCAGATGCTCCGATCGGCGTCGCTGAACATCATCCGAGGACTCGGCATCGAGGGCGGATGCAACGTTCAGCTAGCGCTCGATCCCCATAGCTTCCAGTACTACGTCATCGAAGTGAATCCCCGCGTCTCCCGCTCATCGGCGCTGGCGTCGAAGGCCACCGGCTACCCCATTGCCCGCGTGGCGGCCAAGATCGCCGTTGGGCTGCATCTCGACGAAATCGAGAATGCCGTCACCAAGAAGACTCTGGCCTGCTTTGAACCGGCGCTCGACTACTGCGTTGTGAAGATACCGCGCTGGCCCTTTGACAAGTTCGCGCTCGCCGAACGGCGTATCACGACGCAGATGAAGGCGACTGGCGAGGTCATGTCCATTGACCGTGCGTTCGAACCTGCGCTCATGAAGGCGGTGCGCAGCCTGGAGATCGGCGCCTACGGTCTCTTCATCCCGGACATCAACACGCTGTCGGATGTCCAGATCGAGGACGGAATCGTCAACGCCACAGATCAGCGTCTGTTCATAATCGCCGAGGCGTTCAGGCGGGGCATGGAGGTCAGCGAGGTGCAAGGACTCTCGCACATTGACCCATGGTTCCTGCGTAAGATCCAGCGGCTCGTGCGCCACGAGACTCTGCTGAAGGTCCATGCCCGCAAGATAGCTGAGCTAGCCGACACGCTGGATCGCGACGCGCCCGAGGTAGCGATGCTCCGCGATGCCAAGCGGCTCGGCTTCTCGGACCGCCAGATTGCCAACTTCGTCGGGCTGGCGGAGGTCGTCGTGCGCAACCTGCGGCGGGCATTCGGCATCGTGCCGGTGTACAAGATGGTGGACACCTGCGCGGCAGAGTTCGAGGCGGCCACGCCCTATTTCTACTCGTGCTATGACAGCGAAGACGAGCAGCTCGACGGCGATGTCGCCACATGAAACGACCCGGTGCGCACCATGAGCGCCCATCGGGCGGAGAATGAGATCATGGAGATCCCAACCGAACGGAACTACGTTCTCGCAACCGGTGACGAAGCCGAGCGTCGCCTCGAGATCGTCAACGCGGTCCACGGCCCGGACACCGAGCAGTTTCTGGCGCGCGCCGAGATCGGCCCCGGTCAGCGCGTGGCGGACATCGGATGCGGCATCGGAGTTGTGACATGCTACATAGCCGACCAGATCGGGCCCGACGGCGAGGCGGTGGGCGTTGACATCAGCGCAGAGCAAACACGCGTCGCGGCTCGACGCGCCGCCGAGCGCGGCATCGCTAACGCCCGGTTCATAGCAGCCCCCGCCGAGGCTACTGGCCTCCCAAGGGCATCCTTCGACCGCGTGTACGCTCGTTTCCTGCTCATGCATCTGCCCGATCCGGAGGCGGCGCTGCGCGAGATGGCCGCCCTGCTCCGCCCAGGCGGCATGCTCATGGTTGAGGACGGCGATTTCGAGGGTGTCTACTGCTCGCCGCACGCCGTGTCATTCGACCGATGCTTCGAGCTCTACCGCTCGGTCATCCGCCAGCGCGGCGCCGATCCAACCATCGGCATGAGGCTCACCAGCATGGTGCTTTCGGCAGGCTTTCCGCGCTGCGAAGTCGCCATCGCGCAACCCGTCATCAGGGACGGCGAAGCCAAACGGCTGCCGGAATGGACGCTTCTCGAGGCCCGCGAACAGATTGTCGCGGCAGGGCTCGCCACCGACGCCGAGATCAACTCCATCGCGGCCGATCTGATGCGACTGGCAGCCGACACTACGACGCGCTTCGGCATGGCGCCCATGACCCAGGTGCGCGCGGTCAAGCCTCAGAGCGAGGCATGAAGGATGAACGACAAGGAATGACGGACGAGACACGACGACGCGGCAAGATCGCGGTCATTGGCTCAGGACCGATCCGCATCGGTCAGGGGATCGAGTTCGACTACTGCTCCGTGCATTGCGTCTGGGCGCTGCGCGACGCAGGCTACGAAGCCATCATCATCAATAACAACCCCGAAACGGTCAGCACGGACTTCGACACGTCCGACCGGCTCTACTTCGAGCCGCTGACGACCGAGGATGTGCTCAATATCCTTGACAGGGAGCGTCCCGACGGCGTCATCGTCCAGTTCGGCGGACAGACGGCGATCAACCTCGCGCGTTCCCTCCACGAAGCGGGCGTCACGATTCTGGGCAGCTCAGTCGACTCTATTGACCTTGCCGAAGACAGGGACGCGTTCGAGAAAGTCTTGCGCGAGCTCGACATCCCGAAGCCCGCCGGCAGGGCGGTCCTGGGAGCAGCTGCAGCCGAAGCCGTTGCGGCCGAAATCGGCTATCCGGTGCTCGTTCGCCCGTCCTACGTCCTTGGCGGGCGGGCCATGGAGATCATCTACAGTCGCGACGAGCTGCGCGCCTACATGCCGCGAGCGCTCAAGGAGTCGCCTCGGGCATCCATTCTCATTGATAAGTACGTGCTCGGCAAAGAGGTCGAGGTTGATGTGATAAGCGACGGGGACGACTGCCTGCTGCCCGGCATCATGGAGCACATCGAACGCGCCGGCGTCCACTCGGGCGACTCCATGGCGGTCTATCCGCCGCAATCCCTATCGGACAACGTAAAGGACCAGATCGTGCGGATCGCCACCGATCTGGCCCGCCGTCTCGAGGTGCGCGGCCTCATGAACATCCAGTTCGTCATCGCCGACGAGATCGCGCAGGTGCTTGAAGTCAACCCGCGTGCGAGCCGCACTGTGCCGTACCTATCGAAGATCACCGGCATCCCGATGGTGCAGGTGGCAACCAACGTCATGCTGGGGAAGACCCTGAAGGAGCAGGGCTATGCGAGCGGCCTGTGGCCCGACGCTCCGCTCATTGCCGTCAAGGCGCCCGTGTTCAGCTTTCCCAAGCTCATCGGCGTGGACATCGGCCTCGGCCCCGAGATGAAATCCACCGGCGAGATCATGGGTCTCGAGCGGGACTATCCAGGCGCGCTCTACAAGGCCATGGTTGCCAGCGGCGTAGATGTGCCTTTGCAGGGCTCGCTTGTCGCGACCATCGCCGACCACGACAAGTCGGAGGCAGCCCCGCTCATCCTCGGCTTCGCGACGCTCGGCTATCGCATCTATGCGACCGAGGGAACGGCACGCTTTCTGGCCCAGCGGGGCATCGCCGCCACTCCCATCGGCAAAATCCGAGGCGGCGACCCGAATCTGCTGGACCTCATCCGCACCGGCGAGGTGGACCTGCTGATTAACACGCTGTCCACCGATAAGCAGACGGAGATCGAGGGCAAACAAATCCGGCGTGCCAGCGTCGAGCGAGGCGTGCCGTGTATCACGTCGCTCGACACCGCCCGAGCGCTTCTCATGGCGCTCGCGACGCGCCGGACGCAGCGGGGCTTCGCGTGCCTGCCGGTGGATGGATACCTGGCCGGACACGAATCGCATCCCGGGACCTCCTGACCGAAGTGGTGTCGGGAGGTGCGCCCCGGTGCGGCCGGTCTCGGCGTTAGCCATGGTGGGCTCACGGCTCGCGACCCATCGCCGCGTCTGACATGGAGACCGTCCGCGGGACGCGATCCCCGCGCCCTGCGGACCGGGCTGAATGAGACCGCCCCTTCAGGGCGGACGACGGCGCGAAGCCCGATGCTGGATCGCGGTCGGTTTGTTTCCGAAGTGGTCCGTGCCGTTCGGCATGGGGTGATGATCGTGCGGGCGTCCGCGATCCCCGGCCCTGCGGACCGGGCTGAACAAGGCCGCCCCTTCAGGGCGGACGATGGCGCACGGCCCGAAGTCGGATCGCGGTCGGGGCGTTCTTGCCGTAGTCCGTGCCGTTCGGCATGGGGTGATGATCGTACGGCCGTCCGCAATCCCCGGCCCATCGGACCGGGCCGAACAAGGTCGCCCCTTCAGGGCGGACGACGGCGCGAAGCCCGATGCTGGATCGCGCTCGGTTTGTTTCCGCCGTGGTCCGTGCCGTTCGGCATGGGGTGATGATCGCCCGGGCGTCCGCGATCCCCGGCCCTTCGGACCGGGCTGAACAAGGCCGCCCCTTCAGGGCGGACGACGGCGAGCAGACCGATGTCGGATCGCGGTCGGGGCGTTCTTGCCGTCGTCCGTGCCGTTCGGCCTGAAGGGCCGATCGTATTCAGGCCGGGCCAGCGGCCCGGTCGACGCAACACCCCCCCAGAAAACACCCGCCGACACAGCGCATCCTTTAAGTCGCGTGCGGGACATTGACAGAAGCCGCCTTCCGTGTTAATATCTAGGGGCCGATGCAAGAACCTGTGAGGTAGGGGTAAAGAGCTTCGAGTCTCGCCGATAGCTCAAAGGCGCATGTCGTCGGCACGCAATCCACCACTCTAAGGAGGGAGAGTACAGGTGAAGAACCGGCGTGGTTTCACGCTCATCGAACTGCTGGTGGTCATCGCGATCATTGCGATCCTGGCAGCGATCCTGTTCCCCGTCTTCGCGCAGGCCCGAGAGAAGGCTCGCTCCACCTCGTGTCTGTCCAACTTCAAGCAAGTCGCCCTCGCTCATCTGATGTACGTGCAGGACAACGATGAGAAGCTGGCGCCCTTCATGTGGGGTCCCGGCGACGGCGGCTTCAGCTACAACCCGGCGACCTGTTTTACGTGGCCGCAGATGGTTCAGCCCTACGTCAAGAGCTGGCCGCTCTTCCGCTGTCCCAGCGACCCGTATGCCAACGATGCCCAGTCGTTCACCAACATGGGTATCGGCGCCAACGACCCGATCCGCTACAAAGAGTATGCCATCGGCCTGAACACGGACCTCGGCTACAACTACATGTACTGCGCGCCCATGAATGACAACGTCGCCCAGTCGCATGGCATGCCGCTCGCGGCATGGGAAGGCGCCGCCAACTCGATTATGTACGTTGACAGCGTGTGGGACTTCTCTGGCTGCGACGTTCCTGCCGGCGGCGGCAACTGGTTCATCGAGGCGCCCAGCTACTGGTATTCGGATACTTGGTGGTGGTTCGGCGGCTGGCAGATTGACAACTGCAACAGCTGGCTCCACTACGGCGGTACGTTCCCCCGCCACACCAACGCCATGAACGTGGCGTTCGTGGACGGTCATGTGAAGATCCAGCGGGTGGGCGATCTGCTCGCGGGCGTCAACCCGCGCACCTACGAGGTCTTCGATCGCGAAGCCTACAAGTGGGATCGCCGCTAAGCAACGGAGTACGCCCGCCGGTTAAGAAGTGTGCGAACCGACGGCGCGCATGCTGAATGTGGGCGGGCCTCCTGGCCCGCCCTTCCCACGTGAGATTCCCACGAATAGCGAGAAACAGACATGAACCAACGCGTTGGCTGGCCGGTCGCGGTTGTACTGTTCGCGTTGCTGGCGGCCGGCCTCTACGCCTATTATCGGTACGTTTTCGCGCCGGGTCCGCCTACGATCAACGTCTCGTCTGAGATTCCGCCGAAGCAACCGGGAGACGACAAGCCGGCAACGCCGCCGCCGGGCGTTCGCGTGCCCGGACAGATCAAGCGCTAGCGCAGGAAGGACTAGGTCCGCATGGACAGCAACAAGAAGGTCATCGTCATCATCGTCGCCATAGTCGCCGTCGGTCTCGCCGTCGTCATGGGCGTACGTGCCTTTTCAGGACAGGGGCGCGTGGACACAGCCAGTACCCAGAAAGAGCTCGAGCAGGCGGCCAGCCGCCCATCCGATCCATCGCTGGCAGGCACGATTCGTCAGCAGGATCGGCGCGCGCCGATGGGCATCGGGCGACTCCCCGGCAACAAGGGCGGCGGCGCATCGGCTCCGCTGACTCCGGGCGGCGCGCCGTCGGCGCCGACGACGCCGGGCGGCCCTCAGTAGACGCCATTCTGCGCATTGACCTCCGTTCACGTCGTATGCAATACTCGGCCACACGCGCACCAGGGAGCCTTCCTGTCCTCGGAACCATAGGCTCCGGCGCGATGGCCCCATTCCCTAACCGGAGGCACTCCGCATGAAACGCGAGCTTCCTCTGCCGGTCGTGATTGTCATCATCGTTGTCGTGTTGGCCGTCATCGGCGTGGCGGGCTGGTACTTCGTGTTCCGTGAAGAAGCCAAGCCGCCGCCCAAACCCACCGGACCTCCGCCTCCCGGAGGCCAGCAGATGATCGAGCCGCAAGTCTAGAGCCGCGCAGCGTTCGGTTTCGGAGAGAGGGCTGCCGCCCGTATGGCAGCCCTCTTGTTCAATGCAACCGCGACGATCAACAAAACCCCGCTTGACTAGCGCCATACCCCGTGATATACTGCTGCATTCACCGGGCACGGCACGCCCTGGAACGGTGAGGGCGCTCTCTTCCCGGAGGTTCTGTACCAAGGAGGCAAGGCATGAGGTTTCACCGTCACACCGGCTTCACGTTGATCGAGTTGCTGGTTGTCATCGCCATCATCGCGATCCTCGCGGCCATCCTGTTCCCCGTTTTTGCGCAGGCGCGCGATAAGGCTCGTCAAACGTCCTGTCTGTCCAACACCAAGCAGATGGGCACCGCGTTCATGATGTACAGCCAGGACTTCGATGAGAAGTTCCCGCTGGGGTTCGGGCTCAGCGCCAGCGCCGGCTGGCTCTGGAACTACAACCACGCCGTTCCCCCGAACTGGCGTCCCCTGGCAGCCAATGACCACCGGCTGCCCGCCTATCCGGTCCACTGGGCCAACTCGACCCAGGCCTACATCAAGAGCTACAAGCTCGGCGCGTGCCCCTCGGGTCCGGAGGTCCGACTCAACATCTCCGACTACAATACGCCCGTGGTACCCTGGGAGAACAGCTCCTACACCTTCAACGGCCTGTTGATGAACTTCCCGCAGGCCGGCGTCAACACGCCCTCGAAGCTCCCGCTTCTCTGGGAAGGCCGCGGTAAGGCGCAGGTGGCGGGCTTCGCTCTGACGAACCCGGCCCTCCGCTGCGACGGCGGCTTCGGCGACTGCACCTACAAGCCGTGGTCATCGGGCTGCACCAGCCGATTTGACGGCAGCTTCAGCGCCATGTTCGGTCTGTCGGGCACCATGTGGATCCACAACGGAGGCGCTAACTTCGTGATGGCCGACGGTTCCGCCAAGTGGCGCCGGCTGGGCGCTACGCTCGATCCGGGCGCCACCGACGCCAACGTAGACCCGTACACCGGCTACAACTCCGACGGGTTCCCCGGCTACTATTGGTGGGACGGTTGCCATGCATGGCTCTTCCGGCCCAACATCGACTGGTAAGAGCCTGCTGATTCGGGCCTAGCCCGAGAATGACCGCAGTGAAGGCCGCCAGTCGGCGGCCTTCACTTTTTTCTGCCTGTCTTCTCCGAACGCAGCGACACCGTTCGTCCCCGCCAGCTCACGCTCGATCCGAACCAACTGCATAGCCAGACGATGAATGCCGCGCAATCGCTCGGCAAGAGCAACGGCAGGTTGCGGAGAACCTCGCCGTCACGGGCGCCGACGCCGGCGACGGCCGGCGCAACAGCGAGCCGTATCAACAGGGTCGCGACCGCCAGCCAACGCACGGCGGGATCGGCGCAGATTCCAGCCAGCAGACAGGCCATCGGCACGCCGTGCGCAACGAGTGCGCCGAGATGCCCCCAGGGCTGGAGATAGCGCACCGTGCGCGACCAGCGCAGTCTGCGCCGCCAGGTATCGGAGAACCCCACCGGGCCAAGCGGGCACTCCACAATGCCGGAGGCGAGCGCCGACCGGTACCCCGACTGACACACCTTCTCCACGACGCGATAGTCGTCGGCCAGCTCGTCGAGGAGCGAATCGAATCCGCCGATGCGATCGAGCCCTTCGCGCCGGATCGCCAGCGTTGAGCCAAAGCCGAACTTCGGTCCCATGAGCAACCACGCAACCAGCACGCTGGGAATGAAATCCGCCCCGATGTGCAGCGCTTCCAGCCTGGCGGCCAGACTGCGGGCCTCTGTCGCCCGGTACAGGCAGGTCGCAACACCCACGGCCGGATCCGCAAAGGGAGCCGTGACCATCCGGAGGTACTGAGGCTGCACCCGCATGTCGCTGTCGCTGATGACAATGAGAGGGTGTTTGGCCCATGCCATCGCATGGACGAGGTTCGCCACCTTCCGATTGGCGCCTGCCGCCGAGCTCCCGCTCAGGACCATTGCGTCGGCCCCAGGGCGCTCGGCGATCACGTCGCGTGCCACATCGAGCCCGGGGTCCTCCGGGTCCTCCGCCAGGAAGATGACCTGAAACTCGCGGTAGTCCTGATCGAGGAACGACGTCAGGTTCTCGCGCAGGCCATGATCCAGGCCGCACAGCGGCTTCAGGACAGTGACCGGCGTCGCCGGGCCGCTGCGCTGAGCCACCTGTCGGCGAAAGCGCCATGCGGCGACGAGGGTAAGGGCCCAGTACGCCCACGAGAGGCTCACGAGACCGCCGAAGCCCCAACAGGCGAGCGTCATCCGCCCTTTCCCACCACGGCGACGCCCGCCGCTATGATCGCTGCGCCGATCCAGCGCGTTAGCGTGACGTGCTCGCCGAGAAAGCTCTGCGCGAACACAGCGCCGAGGATGTAGCTGACGGCCGTCAGCGGCAGGACAAAGCTGAGATCGGCCCACGAAAGCGCCAGCGCGTAGAGGCCGTAGAATACCGCCATCAGGCCGGTTCCGAGCCACACGCGCCAATCGGACGCCGCCGCGAGAACGAACCGCACGCCTTCGTGGTTGCCCCTCCCGACGTTACGCATGCCCGCAGCGAGCAGCGTCTCGCCTGCCGCTACGCACAGGACCGCGACCATGACCACCACTATGACCTGCGTGCGGCTGACCGCCTGCTCCATCGCCCCTGCCCTCCCGAATCTCGCGGATTGGTTACGTACGGAGTCTACTTCAGCGTTGCCGCCAACCGCTCGTCGTCATCTCCACCCAGCCGCCGCGATCGTTGACAATGCGCTGCAGCCCTCATCGTCGTCCCGGCATGTCGTTGGCGGGGACCCAAGGCCTCTGATGGGCTCACGCCTTCGCAGGAATGACGATAGGAGTGGCCACGGCAATGGGTAGAGGCACGTTGCAACGTGCCCCTGCCGGCGCCGCGGCGCGCGATCGTAGGCCCTG
>JAAYVH010000163.1 GCA_012517255.1 Chthonomonadales bacterium | reverse complement strand
GACGGCGGCCAGCGGCTCGCCCTCCTGGTTCTGCCAGCCCTGAGCCCATGCGCCGCCGTAGCGGTACGACCAGAACCACCGCTCGCGCTGATGCTCTCGCCAGACGGCGATGTTGTCGGTGCGCAGAGGAAACACGCCGCTCACCTCGGGACCGCTGAAGAGATGGCGCGACATGGCTGCCGAGAAGATGCCGTAGAGCGACGTCACGAACTCCTCCCGGCGGCCATGGTCTAGCAGGCTCTGAACGTAGCCCTTGCCATAGACCGCATCGAGCCCGTTGGCGAACCGCACCTGACCTGCGAGGATGCCTCCGCGGGCGTCCATGTAGTCGGGCACCCAGCGCGAGCGCTCATCGTTCACGGCAAACAGCCGCAGCTCCTGGAAACAGGGCGCAAAGAGGTTCCAGTAGTTGCCCAGATAGGTCCATATGTCCGAATACGGTACGTCGCTGGCCAGAACGCTGTACGACGGCTCCTTCTCTCGCTCGGCGCCCGCGTGGATCAGTCCGAACGACATGGGCAGGAACGGCGGAGCGCTCGCGCGATCCACAAGGCCGTCGGCCAGCTCGATGAGCCTGGCTCGATACCGGTCTGCCGCGTCTGCATACCGGCGTGCGGCCTCCTCATCGCCCAGCAGGCGCATGGCAACGGCCGTGTCGTGCAGGCCGCGCCAGCACGTGGCGTTGGCATAGAAACTGAACGCCGGCATGCCGATGTCACCGCCGTAGGCGTGCCGCGGCAGGATGCCGCCCCACCGCGGGTCCTTGTTCTCCTCGATGCGCGCGATGGTCCAATCGGCGCACGCCTTCAGCGTCGGCGCGATCCTGGCCAACCAGTCGGCATCCGGCGCAAGACGCGCGATGTCTGCCGCATACCAGGGCGCCAGACCGTTGCGGTACTGATGATGGTAGTTCGCCTTGTCAAGGCAAGCCGGCGACAGCATGTAGTCCATGATGCGCCGTCCGTACTCGGCGAGCCCGAACTGGGCCAGGGCTACCGCCGGCCAGCCCTCCTCGAGCCCAAAGTAGGATTCGTAGTGGTACGCTCCGTAGCGCGCGACATCGCCATCCAACCCGATGATCATGCACTGCGCGAGCAGATTGCGCGCCGCGTCGTTCAGGCGCTGCTCGGGTGTTTCGATCTGCCCCGCGCCGGCCATCAGCGCCTGCCAGTAGCTGCGGAACCCCGACAGCAGCGCATTCGGATCAAGGCGAGCCGCCGCATTGGCGTCTTTGATCGGCTCGGTCACGTCGGGAACGAATATCGCCAGCCGCCGCACCTCTTTTGGCGCAAGCGGAACGGTCCATGATAGGTGACGCTCGCATTCCGTGCCTCCCCATGCTCCCGGCTGGAACGCGTGGAGGACAATATCGCCGGCCCCGTTGCGCACCGTGCGCCGGTCGGGATCCAAGCGGTAGCCGGTGTCGAGCGGATCGCTGACGAAAGGCACCGGCGGGTCGCCATAGACGCGTCGTCGGCCCATGGCATAGGCGAATCGGGCCGAGCGAGGCCGGGCGCTCGCGTTGTGCAGGCGCACCATGGCCACCGTCCCGTAGCGCGGCGCGCCCGGCGCCGTGACGAACACAGTCTGCGTGATCTGGATCGGTCCGTCGTCGTAGGTGGTGACCACCGCCGGCATCCAACCGTCCAGATAGGCCGAGCGCGTGCGGAACCAGTCTGGCGCCTTCCCCGCCGGTGCGGGCGCGACCCACCGATCCACGGCCTGAACGGGCAGGTCGGCTCCCGTGTTGGGATCCTTGCACGCTTCCGATGTGAGCTGGAGAAACGTGCCCGTCCACATGACCATCGTCTCGACGAGGTCGGCGGGGCGGCCGATGGCGGTCTTGGCGAACTCGATCGGGTGAAGGAGGCTGTCCATGGCTGCGAGGTCTGCCCGGTCGAGGGCACGGAACCGCTCGCCGAGAAGGTCGGTCCTGGCCAGACGGACCGCCTCGAAGTAGTGGGCGGACTCCGGACCGCAGCTCACATGCACGCGGCCCTTGATCGGACGATCGGCGGTTACGCGCAGAGATGTCACGCATACCGGCGTGAACGTCACCCGATCTGCGCCGTCTGCAGCCATGCTTTCCACGGGCCGCCACGAGCCCGCTCCCGACCACTCGATTTTCAGAACACGCGCCGGAGGAGGCACCGAGACCGAGGAGACCAGGACGGGGCGCCTCCACGCCATCGTCCACGGATGGCCCGACAGCGCGATGGCGCCGGCTTCGGGCACGGCGAGATTGGCCCCGGGTTCGAGCGCCCGCGGATGGTCGGAGCGATTGCCGATGACCTCCAGACGCCCCGATGGCTGTGCTACGCCGTCTGATCGGGCTGACAACTCGACAAGAGCGATGCACTGGTAGGCCAGGTCCCGGTGCGCCGGCGCGCCGGCATAGACCCGCACACGGGTGGTCATCACCGGCGTGAACCGGAAGACCCAGCGGACCGTCCCGCGCATCTGCAGCGGCGCAATCTCGCCCGCGCGCGTAGTGTCCACCGTGAGATCGGCTCGCACGGGGCGCCATCCCCCGGAATGCCATACTTCGATCCGCGTGGCCCGAGGATCGGGCTCGAAGCTCCTGCCGCCGAGACTGGCGAAATCGGCACGGATCGTCCCGACCCGAACAGGAGTCGTCCATTCCAGCCCGAAGTCGGCCGGGTCCTGGGCGCTGCCCACGCGGAGCAGTTCATACGTGCGCGGATTGCCGTCGGTGACGGCAGGCGTGAGAGGACGCCGGGACGGGGTCCAGGCGATCGCCGTCGGCGGCGGTGGCGCTACGGGCGCCGGTAGAACCATGAGCATGGATGGTTTCTCCGATACGGGACACGAAGCTTCATACGTCAGACGATGCGCCGATAGGTCGGGTCTACTCAGCGAACTGGTAGGTGATGCGCTCGATACGGCCTCGCCAGTACGGCGCCGGGCCATCGGGCAATATCCACGCGACCTCTCCCTCCATCGGAACGCGCATGCCCTGACGCTCCTCGTAGTCCCAGAATCGCCCTTCCCACGGTGTCGGGACCGGACGGTCGCCCACCATGCGCCCGCGCTCCTCGGAGCGAACGCTCGCGATCAATCCGTCATCACCGAACGTGAAGAGCATGCGGAGCGACAGATCCCCGTCGGTGAGCGTGGCGTATGCCGACCGATCATCGTGGGGCTGCCACGCTACCTGAGGTCCCGGCAGCAACGCCGTGGGATACCAGGCGGCCTCGGCAAGCCACCGCATCAGCTCGCCCTGGGCCAGTTCGCGCGTGTTCGGCATGGACATGACCGGAAGGAGGCCGTATACCGCCGCTCTCAGGATGCCCTCGCCCGCAACATAGGCGTCATGTACGTGCACCGGCACAAGGGGCATCATGGCAACTCGCGCATCCCAATCGAAGCCCGGACGGCGCACGATCACCCGCTGATCGGAAACGAATGGTTTCCACAGCTCCGTGTCCTTGCCCATGTTGAAGGTGCCTCGGTGGCGAACATGGACCGACGCGATCATCGGAGCGCCGTCGGTCAGGGCGGTCCGGAAGAACCGCTGTACGGGTTCGGGCAATCCGTCGAGCGCCGCCCGGTCAACCCGGGCCGGCGCTATCGGCTCGCGCGCTTGTTCAAGACGTTCGCGGAGGGCGCGCGTCCCCCGGGTCCATTGCCACGACCCGTAAGCGATACCCACCGCGACGATGCCGATCAAGACTGCGCCGACAAGCATGAGGGTTCTCCACTTCTTCATGGCTGTTGATCCCTGGCTGCCCATAGTATGGACGGCATGGCGCGCCTGCGCAAGAAGGCTGCCGGGGCCGGCGTGTCGAATACAGCAGAGCGCCGCCCCGTCGCGGGGCCATCAGGCGTGAGTCGAGGAGGACAGCATGCGTCTCAAACGTTTCGCAGGCAACCCCATCATCGAGCCTCTGCCGGGCAGCGAGTGGGAGGGGTTGGTCACGTGCAATCCCGGTGCGTGGTATGAGCCGGAACAGGACATCGTCTATCTGCTCTATCGGGCGGCGGGCAACGACCCGGCCCATCGCATTCATTTCGGCCTCGCCATCAGCCGAGACGGGCTGCGCTTCGAGCGCTTCTCGTCAGCGCCGGTCCTCTCGCCCAGTGAGGACAACTGGGATGCGGGATGCGTCGAAGATGCGCGGATCGTCAAGATGAGCGGGTGGTACTTCATCACCTATGCGTCGCGGCCGTTCCCTCCGGGTCAGTACTGGAAGCCCGAGAACGCCGGGCCCTGGAAGCCGGCCAATCCTGCACCCGAGTTCCCCTGGATCCTGCGCGAGAACGCCACGTCCACCGGCCTCGCGCTGACGAAGGATTTCTGCTCGTGGATACGCGTCGGGCGCATGACCAACCCGACGGTGGATGATCGTGACGTCATCCTGTTCCCCGAGAAGATCGGCGGGCGCTTTGCCATGCTGCACAGGCCCATGAACTGGGTAGGCCCCGAATACGGCACCGAGCATCCCGCCATGTGGATTTCGTTCTCCGACGACCTGTTGTACTGGCCCGAGAGCACGCTCCTGGCGAAGGCGGAACTGGCGTGGGAGAACCGGAAGATCGGAGGCAACACGCCGCCGATCCGTACCGAAGCAGGCTGGCTCACGCTCTATCACGCCGTAGGGGTAGACCACCACTATCGCATCGGCGCCATGCTGCTGGACCTCGACGACCCGACGCGTGTCGTCGCCCGCAGCCGCGACTGGCTGCTGCAGCCCGAGCAATGGTATGAGCTCGAAGGGTACTACCGCGGATGCGTCTTTCCATGCGGCAAGGTTGTTATCGGCGATACGCTGTACGTATACTATGGCGGCGCCGACAAGTATGTCGGCGTAGCCACGTGTTCGCTGAGCGCGCTGCTCGACTATCTGCTGGATCGCTCGTGAACGCTGTGACGGGCTCGCAGCGCCGGTATCGGGCGATGCGCATCACGAGTCAACGTTGACTCATGGTCAAAGGAGATCGTACCTATGCATCATCCTGCAGTCGAGCAGGTTATCGAAGAGCTAAAGGCTCGCAACCCCGACGAGACCGAGTTTCACCAAGCCGCCCATGAAGTCCTGAGCTCCGTAGCGGCAGTTCTGGAGAAGTACCCCGAGTTCGTCGAGGCTCGGGTCCTTCAGCGGCTCATCGAGCCGGACCGGCAGATCATGTTTCGGGTCGCCTGGCTCGATGATTCCGGCGTTCCGCAGGTCAACCGCGGCTTTCGCGTGCAGTTCAACAACGTGCTCGGTCCCTACAAAGGCGGGCTCCGCTTCCACTCCTCGGTGAAGCTCGGCACGATCAAGTTCCTCGCCTTCGAGCAGGTCTTCAAGAACGCCCTGACAGGGCTTCCCATCGGCGGAGGCAAAGGCGGCAGCGACTTCGACCCCCATGGCCGCAGCGACAACGAGATCATGCGCTTCTGCCAGTCGTTCATGACCGAGCTGTACCGCCATATCGGCGCAGATACCGATGTGCCGGCCGGCGACATCGGCGTCGGCGAGCGCGAGATCGGCTACCTGTTCGGTCAGTACAAACGGCTGGCCAACGTGTACTCCGGCGTGCTGACCGGCAAGGGGCCGCAGTGGGGCGGTTCTCTCGCTCGCAAACAGGCGACGGGCTATGGACTGGTCTACTTCACCACGCGGATGCTGTCCGCTCGCCGCATGGACTGGCGCGGCCTGCGCACGGTGATTTCGGGTTACGGCAACGTGGCCATCTATGCGGCTGAGAAGGCCGAGCGCCTGGGCGCCCAGGTGGTCGCCATGTCGGACAGCGGCGGCTACGTCTATGATCCGAACGGGGTGGACATCGCGCTCATGCGCTCCGTGAAGGAAGAGCGCCGCGCACGCATCGATGTCTATGCCGCCGAGCGAAGGGGCGCCGAATATCACGCCGGGTGCTCGGGAATCTGGGGCGTTCCCTGCGATGTGGCGTTGCCCTGCGCGACCCAGAACGAACTCGACGGCGAGGCGGCGAAGAGCCTGATCGCCAACGGTTGCAAGGTCGTGGCCGAAGGCGCCAACATGCCTTGCACTCCCGAAGCCGTGCAGGCCTTCCAATCGGCCGGCGTAGGGTTCGGGCCCGGCAAGGCGGCCAACGCCGGCGGCGTCGCGACGAGTCTCCTCGAGATGGCCCAGAACTCCCAGCGGCTCCACTGGACGTTCGATGAGGTGGACAACAAGCTCCACAGCATCATGAACGGCATCTACGATCAGTGCTCGCAGGCGGCAGAGGACTTCGGCGAGCCGGGCAATCTGGTCCTCGGCGCAAACGCAGCAGGCTTCGTCAAGGTGGCGCGCGCGATGCTGGCTCAGGGGGTTGTGTAACCACGAAACGCAGAAGGGGAGAGATGAAGGGTCGCCTCCGCCGGAAAGGGACCGCATGACCGCGCCTGTACCCATCGAAGCACGACTGACGGATACGCTCCGCCGTGTGTATCCCTGCACACGACTCGACGAACTGGCGCGTCTGGGCATCGTGCCCATCCCGCGCAATGGCGCGGCGTCGTTTCAGATAGCCATCCACAATGCGACCCCGGAGCCCATCCGAGTGTCGGCATCGGTTGTGAGCTCCGACGAGCTGGCCGCAACCATCCGCCGCGTCGGGCTCGTACCCATGCGCCATCACAACACCGCGACGCCGAGAAACCATCTCGACGGCGTTGGCCACGTGCCCGGCTTCGTGCCCGACCCGCTCTTTCCCGGGGCGGAGACGACGATCGGCCCGTTCGAGACACAGGCGTTCTGGATCAGCTTGCACGCCGCAGACGCTCCGCGCCGGCATCGGCCGTCAGGGCGCGCTGCCGACGGAGGGCGGCTCCACAGCGTGCCGGTGACCATTACGTGCGAGGATGGTTTCAGGCAGACTCTCGAGGCCTCGGTCCGACTGGCCGATCTCGTCCTTCAGCCTCTGGACGACTTTCCGATCACCCACTGGTTCTATGCGGATGCCCTCTGCGACTGGTATTGCTGCGGGCCGTTCGAGGCCGCGTTCTGGCCCGTCGCGGAGCGGTACATGACCAATCTGACGCGACATCATAACACGTGCGTCTACGTGCCTCTGTTCACACCGCCCACCGACGGCGTCAAACGCCCCACCCAGTTGCTCGGCGTCCGCAGGCGTCGCGACGGGACGTATGCCTTCAGCTTCGCGCAGGTCCGACGATGGCTTCGTACTGCCCGCCGGTGCGGTGCGCGCTTTTTCGAGTGGACCCACTTCTTCACGCAGTGGGGGGTCGAGCGCGCCCTCCGGATCTACCGCTCGAACGCCGACGAGCAGTCCCTCCTGTGGCCTCCCGAAACGGCCGCCACATCGCCGGTCTATCGGGAGTTCCTGCGGCAGCTTCTGCCTCAGCTCAGGGTCTTCCTGGAGGAGGAAGGGGTCCTCGACTGCAGCTACTTCCATGTGTCCGATGAACCGGGCGTCCAGCATGTCGAGAACTACCGCGCCGCCCGCGAGATGCTCCGTGCGCTGGCTCCCTGGATGAAGGTGTGCGATGCGCTGAGCGACATCGAGTTTGGGCGGCTGGGCTTGACCGACATCCCCATACCGAGCATCCACGCCGCACCCGACTACGTGGCGGCGGGCATACCCGCATGGACATACTTCTGCTGCGGGCCGCGCGGCACCTACCTCAATCGGCTCATGGACACGCCCCTCGGCAAGATCCGCATGGCGGGCCGTCTGCTCCACAGGCTGGGCGCACAGGGCTTTCTCCACTGGGGCTACAACTACTGGTACCGTTCGCAGACGCGCGAGCTCATAGACCCCTTCGACGAGCAGGCTGGCGGCGCATGGCCCGGCTGGCCCTACGGCGATCCGTTCGTGGTGTACCCCGGCCATGACGGCCCCATCGATTCCATTCGGTGGGAGGTCTGGGCCGAGGCCATGCAGGATCTGGCCATCCTGCGTCAGACGGGCATAGCGAGCGATCACCCCGAGCTGGCGAGCATTGAAGGCTACGGCGCCTTCGATTGGTCGGGGCCATCGTCGCCGCTCGATTGGGGCGTGCCATCCCGGTGAGATCGGGCCGCAGGGTCGTTATCGTCGGGGCCGGTCCTGCAGGTCTGCTGGCGTCCATTTCGGCGGCCGAAGCCGGGGCTCGGGTGATGCTGCTGGAACGAGGCCCCAAGATGGGCCGCAAGCTGCGGCTCACGGGTAAGGGCCGGTGCAACATTACCAACACCGCCACCGTCGAGCGGTTCATCAAGGCCTTCGGTCCCAACGGCAAGTTCCTCTACGGCGCGTTCTCGCGCTACTTCCGCGAGGACGTTCTGGCGCTGCTGGACAGGATGGGCGTTCCCACCAAGGCGGAGCGTGGCGGGCGGGTCTTCCCGGCGTCGGATTCCGCGCTGGATGTTGCCAATGCCCTGGAGCGCCGGGCGCTGGAGGCGGGCGTGGAGGTAAGGCTTAACGCCCGCGCCAAGTCGCTGCTCCTTTCCGACACCGGCGAAGTCGCTGGCGTCGCGCTCTACCATGGCACCGTGGCTGCCGGCGCGGTGGTGGTGGCCACCGGCGGCCTCTCGTATCCGGGAACGGGGTCAACCGGCGACGGGTATGCGCTGGCTCAGCAGGCTGGCCACACGGTGACGCCCACCCGGCCGGCGCTGGCGCCGATCCTCATAGCCGAACGATGGGTCGGAGCGCTGAGCGGTCTGGCGCTCAAGAACGTTGAAGCGCGCCTCATGGTCGGCGATCCTCCGGTGCGTGCGGCTCGCGAGTTCGGAGAGATGCTGTTCACGCATACCGGCGTGTCGGGACCCATCATCCTGACCATCAGCCGCCATGTGCCTCTGCCGTCTTCGGGCCAACGGGCAGTCCTCGAGCTGGACCTGAAGCCGGCGGTGAGCCGAGAGGAGCTCGACCGGCGGCTGATCCGCGAGTTTGCCCGTCCCGGCAAGCTGGGTCCCTACCTGCGCAGGCTCATGCCCCATGCGCTGGCGGATGCCCTGGTCGGGTCGCTGGGCCTCGACGGCGCACGACCCCTGAACCAGATCACGGCCGCCGAGCGGCGCACGATCCTCGATGCGCTGAAGGGTCTGCCGCTCCACGTGCGCGGCCTTGCGCCCATTGAGGAGGCGATCGTGACCGCGGGCGGAGTGGCCCTGAGCGAGGTAGACCCGCGAACCATGATGTCTCGCAGGGCAAGGGGATTGTTCTTCGCGGGCGAAGTCCTGGACCTCGATGCCGAAACCGGCGGCTATAACCTGCAGGCGGCCTTTTCGACGGGCTGGGTGGCAGGGTGGGCCGCGGCTCAGCATGCGCTCTCGCGCTGACCGACGGTGCCTTGCGCATGGATTCGCCTCGCGCGTGCTGTATGCTGATAGAGGACGGTTGGACTGCCCTCTGACGTACTGGACTCAAGGAGGACGCCATGAGCGACTGCATCTTCTGCCGGATCGCCGCGCGCGATGTTCCGGCGGACATCGTCTATGAGGACGAAGGGCACATCGCCTTTCGCGACATCAACCCGGCAGCTCCCTTGCATGCCGTCGTCGTGCCGAAGCGGCATGTGCCGACGTTGACCGACATGACCGACCCCGCAGAACAGGGGCGGCTGCTCGCGGCAGCCATCGGCGCGGCGCGTGCGCTCGGCATCATGGAGAGCGGCTTCCGTGTGGTTGGGAACTACGGGCCGGACGGGGGACAGGAGGTGATGCATGTTCACTGGCATGTTCTGGGCGGGCGTATCATGGGCTGGCCGCCCGGATAGGAGCCCGAAAGGGCGCGCTCGCGCTTCCCGCCTGGTGTGGGCCGTTCTGGCTGTCGGCGTTCTCGTGGGCGCCGCCGCCCGTGCGGATTGGCCCATGCTGAGAGGGACTCCCGCGAACACCGGGGTCGCTCGAGAGGCGCTGACGCTGCCCTTGAGGCGTGTCTGGACATTCGAAGCCGGCGGAGCCGTCGAGGGCTCGGAGGCCATCGTCGGCGGCACGGCGTATGTGGGCACCATGAACGGGCGGCTGCATGCGGTGCGCCTGTCCGACGGCAAACCTCGGTGGACGTTCCGATCTGCCGATGCCATCAGCGCGTCGCCGTGCGTGGCTGACGGGTGCGTGTTCGTCGGCGATGAGGGCGGCACATTCTATGCCCTTGATGCGGCGACGGGAAAGGTGGTCTGGAAGCGGACAACGGAGGATCGCATCATCTCCTCGGCCGTCACGGCCCCGTCCGTGGTGCTGGTCGGCAGCTACGACAACCACCTGTATTGCTTCCGTCGCTCCGACGGCAAGCGCATGTGGGCCTTCAAGACCGATGCGCAGGTTCACTGCACGCCGTGCGTGGTGGGATCCCGCGCCGTCATCGCTGGCTGCGACGGGGAGGTGCGCATCCTGGACGTCGCTACCGGCGCCCAGAAAGCTTCGGCGCGCGTCGACACCAACTTCGGGGCCCCGCCGGCCTCCGCGGGCGACTCCGTGCTGGTCGGCTCCATGTCCGGCATCTATGTGCGGGTGCGGCTGTCCGATGGCAAGGTCCTCTGGAAGATGCGCGAGCAAGAAGACGGCGCGGCAGCCTATGCGGGCGCCGCCGTGGCAGGCCAGCGGGCCATTTTCGCTTCGCGAAGCTCACGCGTGTTCTGCGTGGATGCCTCCACGGGTGCGGCTCGCTGGACCTATCGCGCCAAGGGACAGGTCAACTCTTCGCCCGTGGTGTCAGGAACTTCCGTGTTCGTGGGTTCCGATGACGGCAGGCTGGTGGCTCTCGATCTCGCCACGGGCAGGCTTCGCTGGCAGTACAATGCCGGCGCCGAGATCAAGGCGTCGCCGGCCATCGCTCAAGGACGGTTGGTGATCGGCGCCGCCGACGGCGCGGTCTACTGCTTCGCGCCGACGGCTCCCTCCAGCAAGGGCAGGAACTGAGGGGCGATGGCGTAGTCGCTCAGGTCCTCCGCGCGGACCCATGCGAAGGCGACATGCTCGTCGCTCAGGCATACGTCGTCGGAATCCGCCGACGCCCGGAGGATCAAGTAGACCACGCGACGGCTGGGGATGACCCAGTCGCGTGCCCCCGCGACGCCGACGATCTCCACATCGAGGCCGGTCTCCTCGCGGACCTCACGGCGAAACGCGTCGTCGAAGAGCTCTCCGGGATCCAGTTTGCCTCCGGGCAGGTCCCAGAGGCCGGGATCAACAGCGGTATCCGCCGTTCGCTTGAGCAGCAGCGCTCGGCCCTGCCCGTCGGTGACGACGCCCTTCACGCAGAGGTAGAACCGATCCGACGGCGTTGCAGACTGTGACGATGTGCTCATGCTCGCGTTCGGCGTCCTCCCACTTCCTGCTGGCTTCTAGCCCTTGATGCCGGTGACGGCGATGCCCTGAATGAACTGCCGCTGCGTGAAGAAGAACAGCACGATCACGGGCGCGACGACGATGGTTGAGGCGGCCATGAGCAGATGCCACTGCGTGCCGCCGTGCTGGCTCTGGTAGAACTGCAGACCCAGCGACAGGGTGAACGTTCGCTGATCCATCAGGTAGATCAGCGGACCGAGAAAGTCGCGCCACGTGTACATGAAATGGAACAGCGCCACGACGGCCAGCGCGGGCTTGGCCAGAGGCAGAACGACCTGACGGAATATGCCCCATTCCGAGCATCCGTCAATCCTCGCCGCTTCCGACAGCTCGAAGGGGATGGTCCGGAAGAACTGCCGCAGCAGGAAAATGCTGAAGGCGTTGCCGAACCACGCCGGCACCCAGAGCGGCTTGAACGTGCCGATCCATCCCAGCGAACGCCAGAAGCCGTAGATGGGAACCATGAGCACCGGGAACGGGATCATCATGGTTGCGAGCGTCGCGGCAAAGAGGATGTCGCGCCCGGGCCACTTGAGGCGGGCGAAGGCATAGGCCACCAGCGAGTTGGAGACCACGACTCCGGCCACGCCGAGGATGCACAGCAGCAGCGTGTTGCGGCCGTAGACGAGGAACGGGATGTACCCGAGCTTGTCCGAGCCGTAGACGAAGGCATCGCGGAAGTTATGCCACTGGAACGACGACGGGATGATCGTCGGAGGCTGGCGCATGGTCTCTTCGATGGGCTTGAGCGCCGTCGAGACCAGCCACACCAGCGGGAACAGGAACGCTGCGGAAAGAACGAGCAGAACAAGGTGGACGAGCCATTGATGCCGCTGGCGGCGCTGATCGGTGGACCTAGCCATCTATGAGAGCCTTCCATCTGGCGTCGGGGCCCATCGTCCTATCCTCCCTGATAGTGCACGTGCTTCTCGGACACGCGCAGGGCAACCAGCGTGAGCACGAGGATGATGAGGAACATGATCCAGCCCATGGCGCAGGCATAGCCCATCTTGTGATAGATGAAGGCGTTGTCGAAGAGGTACATCGTGTAGAAGTAGGTCGAGCGCGCGGGGGACCCGCCCGGGAACATGACGTAGGGCTCGGCAAAGACCTGCAGCGTGCCGATGATGCCCATGATGCCGTTGAAGAGGATGACCGGCGAGAGGAAGGGAAGCGTCACGTTGCGCGTTCGAGCCCACCACCCTGCGCCGTCGAGCTCGGCGGCCTCATACATCTCGGTCGGAACATCCTGCAGGCCCGCCAGATAGATCACCATAGCGTTGCCTGCGCCCCAGAGCGCCATCAGCGCCAGCGCAGGCTTCGACCAGGCCGTGTCGCTCAGCCAGTTCGGCGCGGGCAGACCCACGCGCCGAAGCACCTCGTTCAGGATGCCGTGCTCGCCATTGAACACCCACAGCCAGAGCACCGCCAGCGGGATCGTCGGCACGAGGGAGGGCAGGAAGAAGATCGTGCGATAGATCGTCATCCCCCGGACCTTGGTGTTCAGAAGGAGCGCCAGCGCAATGGCGGTCGCCATTCCCAGAGGCAGGGCCATTCCTGCGTAGATCGCCGTGTTCTTGAGGCTGATCCAGAACACCTCGTCTTTCATCAGGTTGCGGAAGTTGTGCATCCCGACCCAGACCGGCGGACGAAGCACGGAGTAGTCGCACATGCTGTAGTAGAGCGAGGCGACGACGGGATACGCCAGGAACAGCGAGAAACCGATGAACCACGGCGATGCGAAGAGCAGGGCGGTGCGAGTCTGGGATCTCATAGGGCTCCTCCCGCTTGCCCTTGATCCATGAGATGCAGCCGCCTGCGATGCCGGGAGTGCGAGGCGCGCGCGACGGTCATGGCTCGTCGCCCCTCAGTCGCGCCACTCTGATGTAGTCGTCGAGCTTCGGCTGCATGCGCTCCTGCACGGCGTCCAGCGCCTCCTTGGGCGACTTCTTGAGCAAGGCGATCTGATCGAACGCGTTGTTGAGTTCCGCGCCGTATTCGGGCCACAGGGGGAGTTTCGGAGGCGCAATGGCGTTGGGGCTGTAGGCGAGGTCGGCAAACAGCCGCACATACGGGTTCGGGTGGGTCTTCCAGAACCTGTCGCTGACCTTGACCAGCGGTGAATGCTTCCGCTGCCCCATGCAGAGCAGCTCCATTCCCTCCTGCGACTGCACGAAGGCGATGAACGCGAACGCTTCCTTCGGATGTCTGGCGCCGCGCGGTATCACGAGCACGTCCTCATCCACGAACGTGCTGTTGGCCAGGTCCGGTCGGTCGGACGGATGCGGGAACGGGCTCGCGCCCCAATCGAGGCCAGGCGCGTACATGGTGATGAAGTTGTGCATCCACACGCCCTGCAGTTCCATGGCCACCTGACTGCTGAGAAAGGCGTTCTGGGGCGACGAGAAGTTGCCGAATCCGCTTCGGAAGGTCTGCAGGTCCGTCGCGCCGTACTTGCGCGAGTAGGACTGGATCCATTCAAAGGCGCGCACGTTCTCCGGCGCGTTCGCCGTGATCTTCGTCTTGCCGTCCCAGAGCTTGCCGCCGAAGATGCAGCCCCATCCCCAGTTCCACCAGCCGGGCTCGGCGGGCATGAAGCCGGCCCGTACGATGCGCCCACGGTCGCCTCGCTGGAATATCTTGTCGGCGTAGGCGTCGAGCTCTTCAATGGTGCGCGGCGGCCTGTCGGGATCGAGACCCGCTTCGCGCAGCATCGTACGATTGTAGTGGAGCGCCGTTGAGGCGGGCGTGGTGGGCAGCGAATACACCCGTCCCCGATACACGCCGATGTCCCAGTAGCATGGGATGTACTGCGCAGCGCTGATGCCGTATTCGGCGCAGAAGTCGTCCAGCGGAAGGACCGCGCGGTCATCGGCATACTGGGCCACGTTGGGGCCATACAGTCCTGCCACATCGGGCGGATTGCCCCCCGCCACCGCCATGAGAGTCTTGTTCTCGATGCCGCTGATCGTCAGCAGCTTCACGAAGACCTTGTTCTGCTTGCGGTTGAAGGCGTCCACCACGGCGCGCATGGCGTCGCCCTCGAAGCTCGTCCATTTCTCCCAGTAGGTCACCACCACCGGGCCCGGGGGCTCGGGCACGCGAACGACCATCTCGCTGTACCAGGCAGCGAGCACAAGCACAACTACCGCCAGCGGAGTCAGGAGGGAGCGCGCCATCGCTCCATGATTATGACCCATGGATCGGCTCGGATGCTGCGCCCGGCGCGCTGACCGGCGAGACGATCCCATATGGCGCGGTAGAATGCGGCTGGACCCATGATCCCATTCCTCGACGATACGGTCTTCCATGCGCTGAATCGAAGCGTCGCGAATCCGGCGTTCGATGCCGTCTTTCCCATCCTGACGGCCCTGCATCAGCAGAAATGGTTTCTCGTGAGCGTGGCGGCCGTTGCCGTCGTCGCTCTCTGGAAGGGCGACCGACGGGCGCGACTCTGGGTTGTTGCTGCATTTCTGTCAGTCGGCGCGAGCGACCTCGTGTGCAGCAAAGGCATCAAGCGCTTCGTGGAGCGCCAACGCCCCTGCCAGAGCGTTGCGCTGGGCGACACCGGTGCGCTGCCGTTCAATGTCCGAGTGGTCAACCCGGACCGTTGTCCGGGCTCGCGCTCATTTCCGTCGAATCATGCGGCCAACATGGCTGCGCTCGGCATCGTCTGCGGCTGGTTCACCCGAGGACGCAAGCGGTGGCTCTGGGGGCTGCTGCCGTTGGTGATCGGCTATACGCGCATCTACCTCGGCTACCACTACCCCAGCGACGTCGTGGGAGGGTGGGTGGTGGGAGCGCTCATCGCTTCGATGGTCCTCGCGCTGGCGAGGAAGGCGCTCGACTCCGCGCAGAGTCCATCGGCCTGATTCCGCACCGCCGATAACTCCGGAACCGACATCAGCGCCCGTGACGGCGCTTCGGGACGCGGGCGGAGAAGCCGCTTCGCGCGGCGCTGACACGTCATTGCGAGCGAAGCGAAGCAATCCCGAGGGCTTTCGGATGTCTCCTCTGGGAATGCCGATATTCCGATCGGCCCTGCCTGTTCGGGATCGCGTCGCTGCGCTCGCGATGACGTGACGTTTGGTCGCTCGCCATTGTGCGCGCGATCCGAACGGGAGTAGGGGCGAATCAACCGCCGAGCGGAACCGCCGCGAAGAGGAACGCGGCAGCGCGCGGTTG
>JAAYVH010000162.1 GCA_012517255.1 Chthonomonadales bacterium | reverse complement strand
GGGATCACGCGTGAATATCTCGTAGTCCATAGCGCGCTCCTTCCACGACCCGGCCACTGCCCGAGCCTCGGGGCTATCGACAGACGCATGGATGTAGAGCTCGGTGACGCCGGGCTTCAGGGTGCGAACCATCCGAAGCCAGAAGTCCTTGCGCGACTCGTTGGGCTCTGGGCGCTCCTCGTGGATCAGCCGGTCCGGAAACACGAGACCGAGCTTCGTCGCCTGTTCCCTGATACCGGGAAGGCCAGCACGCTCGTAGGTCTCAGGCGACCCCATACGTACAGGCAGATTGAGCTCCGCGGCCAGCTCCAGATAGGCACGGTGGAAGTCCTCTCGGTACTGCATGGTGCCCATGTGCGAATCGATGTGCGTGACGTCAATGCCTGCCTTGAGAGCGCGTTCCACCTGAGCCCGCGCCTCGGCCTTCGCCTCGGCTACTTTAGCATGGGCGTAGACGTCTTCGACGGAGCGCCAGAGGTACCCATCTCCATCGACAAGCCCCGGCACCTTGTCAGCGCCCAGCACCGGTCCCCAGCGATATACCTGCCATTCCGAGGTATGCGTCAGGTGAACTCCAAGTCCCTTCGCAGGATTGGCTCGTGCGTAACGCGCGATCTCGGTGAACCACGGACACGGCACCATGATTGTTGCTGAGGTCATTAAGCCATTGTCCAGAGCATCCATGGTCGCCACGTTTGCGGCATGGCACATGCCGGTATCGTCGCCGTTGATGATCAGGATCTTGTCCGTGGCCTTGTACCCCAACCGCTCGGCGAGGCTTCTCTGGACAGATTGCACTCCTGAGGCGGACATGCGACTCGGCAGAGACATCACCATTGTCCAAGCGGCTAGACCAGTGATCACGACTATCAGAGTTCTCATCGGAACGCCCTTTCAGAATCGCCGGACGAGTTCATGCACCCGGCGTGTCATTGCTTAGCTCGGTCAGCGGCGCTATCTCCGCCACAGCCGCCTCAAGGCGCGCCCGCGCAGCGTCAGCGTTCTGCGCCTCAACGATCACATGAACGATGGGAGCCGAGCTGTCGGGCACGACAAGCGTCCAGCCGTCATCGTCGCTGACCTTCACGCCGTCGGTAAGGTCCACGGACTCCGCCGTACCTGCACGTTGGGACACTGACAGCATCACGCGTCCCTTGGCCTGCCACGGGCATCGCAACCGTTCGTGAAGGATGTGCACCTGAGGCAGCACGTCCACCACCTCATGCACCTTGAGATCCGTCGTGCTGACCGCCTCGAGCAGCTTGCCGACGGCGAAGAGCGCGTCAAACGCGTTGTGGAAGTCCGGGAAACTGAATCCGCCGGCGCGATCGGCGGCCAGCGTAACCTTCGGTTTGGCATCGGCGGTGCTGGCGGCTGAGGCCAGAATCGACCGGACGTCGGTTTTCGTGCGTATGACCGTAGCCTCATGAAGTCGAGCCAGACGATCGAGACAGGAGGGCGCGGTTACGGGGACCACCAGCTTGGCCGATGCGTGAGTGCGAGCGAAGAGAACCGCAAACAGCATCAGCAGCATATCGCCCTCGATCACCCGTCCAGTGCTGTCAACGAGCGTCAGGCGCTCACCGTCGTTCTGGATCATGGCGCCAAGGTCGGCCCCGAGGGTGCGAACAGTGGTGGCCAACCGCTCGAGGATTTCTGCGCGATCCGTGGCAGCATCTGGTACCCGCTTGGGATCGGTGAAGGCGTTCAGCGCAATGACATCGCACTCGAGATTTCCGAGGATGCCTCCGAACACCGACGCTACGCGCGAGAACGAGAAGTCCACGACAATGCGCATCTGCATTTGACGGATTCGCTCGGCCTCGAGGTGCCTCAGATAATCCTCCCGGTACTGCTCTATGCTCCGCCCGGAGAACTCCAGCGAGCCGATGGCCGAGACGTCGGCTCGTCGGAAGTCCTCGCGGTAGAAGATGGACTCGATCTTGCGCTCGGCTGCTGAGGATAGATAGACGCCGTCTCCGTCGAGGAACTCGACGAGCAGAATGCGCGGGTTGTCCGGCGCAAGCCGCACGTAGACACCTCCCCGCGCGACGCTGTTCCGAAGACTGTGGCGCATGATGGGAAATGACGCTGAGCGGAGATCCACGACATTGCATCCCACGGAGAGCAGCCCGGCGATGACAGCTCGCTTGACCATCCGCGCGGCGGGACCCGAGTCGCGCGCGGTCATTACCGTCGTGCCTGGCTTGAGGAATGCGCCGTAGGCCGCGCCAAGCCGCGTGGCGAACTCCGGCGTGATCTCGACGTTTGCGACTCCGGATACGCCAAGATCACCGAACAGAGCGCCCTGCCACTTCTGTCCCCAGATTACGCTCATGGTGACCCTCGCGCCAGCCTCGATGAGCTTGTCTGGCCAGATCTTCACCTGCGTTCGGACTGACGCGCCCCGCTCAAGGCGGACCCTGTCGCCGATGACGGCTCCTTCTTCTATGAGACATTCGCCCTGCAAGACTGCATGTGAACAGACCGTGCATGCGGAGAGCCTGCTGCCCTCACCGACATACACGTTGTCCCAGACCACGCTCCGATGGACCGTGACGCCCTCCTCGATGATGCTGTGGTCACCAATGACCGTATAGGGCCCAACCTCCGCCCCCGACTTGATGGTCACATTCCGACCGATCAACGACGGCCCGATCAGGGTTGCGTCGCGCGCCACCGAAGCGCCCTCGCCAATCCAGCAGTCTCCCTTACGCGTGCCGCCGATTCGGATGCCGGTATTGCCGTCGAGAACGGCATACTGCGCTTCGCGATACTGCAGGAGGTTGCCGATGTCGCACCAGTACCCGAGCATCACATGCCCCATCAGCGCTTTACCGTCGGCAAGCATGCGCGGGAAGATGTCCTGGCTCCAGTCATACGGCTTGCCGGGCTCCATATAGTCGAGGACATCCGGTTCAAGGACGTACATGCCCGTATTCACGGTATCGGAGAAGACCTCGCCCCAGCTCGGTTTCTCGAGGAATCTGCGGATGCGCCCATCTGGCTCCGTCACGACGATGCCGAACTCCAGCGGGTTCGGGACATGGGCCAGAACGAGCGTGGCGTCTGCCTGCCGATTGCGATGGAACGCGATCGCGTCGCCCAGTCTCGCATCGGTCAAGGCGTCTCCGCTGACGATGATGAACGTGTCATCCCTGAGGTATTCCTCGGCCTTCTTCACGCTGCCGGCGGTGCCGAGGGGAGTATCCTCCACCGAGTAGATCAGGTTGACGCCGAGATCTGAGCCGTCACCGAAGGCGGCTTCGATCGAATCCGCCATGTAGTGCACGGTCACCACCACGTCCTTGATGCCCGCTTCTCGCAGCGATACCAGGATGTACTCCATCACCGGACGGTTCAACACCGGAGTGAGAGGCTTGGGACGGCGCGTTGTCAGGGGCCGAAGACGAGTGCCCTCACCACCAGCCATCACGACAGCTTTCATGCTCTCTCCTCCATACGCTCAGATCGGCACACCGTGCGCATAACAGGGCAACGGGCGGCGCCGCTTCAGCGCCGAAACAGGTTCTTCACAATGAACCACAGATTGGCGGGCCTCTCGGCCAGCCTCCGCATCATGTAGCCATACCATTTCTCGCCGTATGGCGTGTAGATGCGTACCGGATGGCCCAGACCGCACAGAGCTGTCTGCAGGTCCCGGCGGATCCCGTACAGCATCTGAAACTCATAGCTCGCCAATGACAGGCCGATAGAGACTGCATGCTCCTGACACCCGCGAATCAGCCTCTCGTCGTGCGTCGCGATGGCGGGATAGTCCCCCGCATCCAGCAGCCTCTTGGCCTGCCTCAGGAAGGCAGCATCCACATCGGTCTTTTTTCTATGCGCGACGGAAGCCGGCTCGTCATAGGCCCCCTTCACAAGGCGAACCCTGATGCCCTGCGCTATGGCCGCCTCGAGGTCGGCGTCCGTCCGATAGAGATACGATTGGAGAACAATGCCCACGTTCCGATGAGACTGCCAGAGCGATCGGTGTACTGCCAGCGTCCGTTCGGTGTGGGCCGACGACTCCATGTCTATGCGCACAAACTGGCCCAGACGTTCGCCGTTCTCCACAACCGCGCGCAGATTCTCAGTCGCCAGGTCGGTGTCAATGTCGAGACCAAGCTGTGTCAGTTTCACCGATACATTCGCGTTCAGGCCACGCTCCCGAATCGCGTTCTGAGTTCGGAGGCATGTCTCCACCGAAGCGCGCGCCTCAGCCGGATTGGTGACGTTCTCGCCCAGGTAGTCCAACGTTGCAGACATCCCAGCGGCATTCAAATCGCGAACCACCGCGCAGGCGGAGTCGAGCGTCTCGCCAGCGATGAACCGACGTACGAGCCCCGCGGAGGCCCGGCTGCGACGGACAAATCGCTCGGCAACGGGGCTGTTGGAGAGGCGCAGCAAGACCGCCCTGGCTAACACTGGCAAGTCCTCCGGGAAGACCGTGGATTCGGCGATGAGACCGTGCGGTTGAACACGCCATGCTCATTCGTCACCGGGCCGGGTCTTCCTCCCCTAACCTATCCGATTTGCGGAGCCGACACCGCGCCTAAGCACTGGCGGACAAAGTACGCATGGACACGAAGGTCGCCGGTGAGCTCGGGGTGGAATGCGGTGGCAAGCAACCGGCCCTGCTCGACAGCCACGATGCG
>JAAYVH010000022.1 GCA_012517255.1 Chthonomonadales bacterium | reverse complement strand
GTCGCTATGCGATGGGGTTGGGTACGGACATCGTCGCGTAGCGACGATGGATGATAGCCGGGCGGCGCAAGCCCCCGGAACGACGGCGTCCACCCCATCACCCTAACCCGTCGCGTAGCGACGGCGGATGATAGCCGGGCGGCGCAAGCCCCCGGATGACGGCGGCGCCCAACCC
This sequence comes from Chthonomonadales bacterium, assembly GCA_012517255.1. Taxonomy (GTDB): domain Bacteria; phylum Armatimonadota; class Chthonomonadetes; order Chthonomonadales; family CAJBBX01; genus JAAYVH01. The sequence continues at coordinate 32,467 of JAAYVH010000022.1, read as the reverse complement.
ATCACCCTAACCCGTCGCGTAGCGACGGTGGATGGTAGCCGGGCGGCGAGAGCCCCCGGACGACGGCGGTCCCCCCCATCACCTCGCCTTTGCCGACCAGCGCCATTACCAGGCCCAGCGTCTCCGACATGGGGCCAGCCTGCCCCATGGTTCCGCAGCATGCAATCGGTGCCGGCCGCGTCGGAGATCGCCTTGACGCCTGCCTCGGACCGTTATACAATGGGTCCGGTAGACGCAACCGAATGTGCTTCGCTTCGTAACTCGCTGACATAAGGAGCAAGATGACATGCGGAAACTCCGGCAGTTCGTACTCGCGGGGGGGGTAGCGTCCGCACGCTGACGCTGGCGTGTGTGATGGCCGGCACGTACGGCGAGCCCGCCTTTGCTCAACTGCAGGCCGATGTGCAGGTGGCCTGGACCCATGACTACACGACGGTACCCTACGGCGAGACGTGCAGCCCCGGCGGTTCCACGATAGGCGGCGGCTACTGCACGATCCACATCCATCTACCGGGCTCGTATCCGATCGCGAGCATCACTACGCTTGTCGCGACGGCCGCCGAGTGTGCCGCGCACGGCGACGGCACGGTCACCTTCGGCGGACCGTTCGCGTCCGGCCCATGCCCGCCAGGATGCTCCCAGAGCCCCTACACCAACCACTGGAACATCCTGTGGCCCATTTCGTCCCGGCACAACATGCCGCACACGATCCACGTTGAGGGCACGTGCTCGTCGTATCCGCCATTCGGGACCTCCTACATGTTCCAGGGTGACGCGACCATCACGATCTCCAATCTGATCGTGAAGCCAACGCAGCCGGTCAACCCGGAACCGATCCTCTGGCATGGCGACCCGGAGGAGCCGGTGACCTTGCGGGCCGAGGTGTCGAGCGCCTACAAGGCCCAGCAGGCTGTTAAGCTGCGCATCTATGCCAGCGATCAGGCCCTCGTCAAGACGATCGAGACCACGCCAACCATAGGACCCGGCGTATCGGAGCTCGAGTTCGAATGGAACGGCTCCCAGGACCCGCCGCGCGAGGGTGTCGCTCCGAAAGGCATCTACCTGTTCAAGTGGGAGGTAGGCGGAGCGGGGCCGACGATGGATTACGATCAGGATAAGTCGGCAGCAATGACCTTCGGTCCGCCGCCGACCACGCTCGCCACTCATGTTGGTGACGAGGATGGGGAGGTTGTGACCTTCGGGCGCACACTGAATGACAGCTACGCGACGGATGCGAGCGCGTGCTCCGTGCGAGTGTACGAGCGCTGGACGCTGAACGAGGTCCTGACCGCGCCACTGCCCACGAGCCTCGGCTACGGGCAGGCCACCTTCGCGGTGCCCCCAGCCTCACAGATCAGCGTAGAGGCCGCGCTGGCAGGGTTGGGCGAAACAGTCTACCTCTGCGTTCCGATAGACGGCGACGCCGGGAAAGATCGAGGCCACCGGAATCGGACCGTTCTCCAGCAGAATCAGCGCCGGCGACAGCGAATCCTGTTGACGTGGGGTGGCAAGTACGTGCGTGACCCCGAGACGGGCGCGCGGTACCTGCACACCGAGTCTGTCGCCGACGCTGCCGATGGCATCGCCCGACCCGGGGCGTACGCGGACTGGAGGGTCCGAACTGATCGCTTCGAGGGCATGGCGGGTAACCCGCTCATAAGGCCGCAGGAGATCATGTACGCACCGTACGGATCGGGCGCCCCCTACGGTCTTATTCGGCGAGCCGTGGATGTCGCCGTGTTCTGTGGCCACGGGGTTGCCAACGGCAGTCCGCGACTGGGCAAGGTGTTCAAGTTCGGCTGCGAGCGCAACGCATCCTATCCTACTCAGGCGTTCTATGCGTGCGCCGATCAGTCCACACAGGACCATTACGACGGACTGGAAATGCCGCCCGTCGGCACGTGCAGGCTCGACGGCCTCGGCCCGGCCTGGAACAACGTGGCGAACACCGGAACGCCCGTACAACTCGTGGTCTGGTGGGGCTGCAACACCACGAGCACGTTTGATGGAGATGGACTTCCTCAGGTTACGTGCTCTTCCATGGGCGCCGCGTACTCAGTCGGCTTTCGTACCGAGTGGAGTGGTGACGAAGGCAGGCGGTTCTTCCTGAAGTTCGCACAGGAGCAAATGTGGGTGGGCGGCAGGAGCACTGTGTATCAGGGCGTTCACCATGGGATCGTGGCCGGCAAGAAGATTAAGCAGCGGGCGCCTGACGATACTCAGTGGCGTGGCTATTGTGGCATCAAAGCCTCTGGCGTCAGCCGTGAGTTCTACAGGCTGCCAAGGTGAAGGAGGGCAATCTGATGAGACGAGGGGTCTATGCGCTTGTCCGCCACCTGAGCTTGTGGGTGCTCGGCGGTGTGCTGTTCGCCGCACCAACCGGCGCACAAGCCGACGTGCTCACCATCGAAGAAGCACGCCAACTTCTCACGCCATACCTTCAGCCGCCCGACACTGGGTTTTTGGAGCGCGTGGTCGTTGAGTCCAGCCTCGAGGGTCACCCCGAGTACCTGTTCTATGGGAGCACGTGGAGCACCTACCGCATCAATGCCGTGACGCGAGAGAAGACGATACGATACAGCGGCCTCAGCCCATTGGAGCCCGGCCAGCAACCCGCGGCCCCTCTGGCACCGGTGCAGCTCCGGCAAGCGGCGGTGGATTTCGTCGCGGCGAGGTTCCCGGGCTATCAGGCCGGGATGTTCACCGTCTCATCCGCGGACGCCATTGAACCGGAGGATTGCAACGAGTTCGATGTCTTCTTCACTTGCTACGCCGCTTCCGGAGCCACGATGCTGGCGTTGGCCCGCGTGTACGTGGAGGAAGACACCGGCGTCACCAAAGCATATGACGAGCAGTGCCTCCCCACGCTCATCAATACGTGGCCTTCGATAACCGAGGCTCAGGCGGTGGTGGCCGGCAGGCAGTGGATTGTCCTCAACTGCGATGCTGATCCGTACTGGGGAGAACTGGTGACCCCGCGCGAGCTGTACCCGATCGAACTCATGGTGGACGTGGATCCGTTGCTCAATCAAGCTCTGGTGTACCGGATCCCCTATCGGGCGGCCGTGTTGTTCGTGGATGCCCACACGGGTGCGGTTCTCCGCATTGACGGCTGGCTGTCAAGCGGTCTCCACAGCCGCTCCGCATCGCGGCGGCAGGCGCCGCCCCCTGAAGCGTTCTGGGATGTGGCGCTCGCCGGAGGGGGACTGAGCATGCACCACGCCGCGGTAGTGGTGTCGCCGGGGCGAGCGTATATCTGGTGCGGGTACGCATTGGCGCTTGGCATCAAGGTGGAGCGCAAAGGGCGGGCGGTCGTCCTGGAGTCCGGCGGAAGGAAGGTGCGGCTGCCGTTGCAGCTTGCTCAGCCGCAACGCGACCGGCCGGTCGCCTGGGATCGCGCCGGTGAGCTGTACGTGCCCGTCCGGTCTCTGCTGCGGCTGACCGACCGCTTGCGTGCTGAAGTGGCCAATCGGCGCATCGTCCTGTGGCATCCATACAGCCGCGTCGCATGGAGAGACTGGGCGGCAGCACGGGAGTCGGGGAGGGAGCCGCCGAGCCCGTCACTTCAGGAGGTGCTGGGAGGAGATCCGAAAGGCGGCGATGGCGACAAGTAGGCATCGTTTGGATCGGCAGCGCAATGGATGCCGTGGGTCACGCGGTTCCGCCGTGATCGGCGAAGTGGCGCGCTGGTTCTACGCGCGGAGCAGCGCGACGAATGTTGGTCATGTTGTCGTCGCGGTGCGGCGGTCGTGGATCGTGTTGTCGTCGCGTAGCGACGATGGATGGTAGCCGGGCGGCGCAAGCCCCCGGACGACGGCGTCCGCCGGTCGGAACGCCCTTGGCGACAATCATGGGCGTTACGGTTGGAATGGGAAAGGGACAAAGGCGAGGGAACGCGGTGCGTCCTCGGGCGTTCCCGAGGTCCGAGGACCTCGGCTATCATCCGTCGTCGCTCCGCGACGAACGCGGGGCACGTTGTCGTCGCGGTGCGGCGGTCGTGGATCGTGTTGTCGTCGCGTAGCGTCGGTGGATGGTAGCCGGGCGGCGCAAGCCCCCGGATAACGGCGGCGCCCAACCCATCACCCTAACCCGTCGCGTAGCGACGGGGGATGATAGCCGGGCGGCGCAAGCCCCCGGACGACGGCGTCCGCCCCATCGCCTCATTCCGATGCTACGGGGACCTCCCTATCCTGTAGGACACGTCGCCCGTGCAGCATGCGGGGATCCTCCTGCCTTGCCAACTGCTCGCTTCCGACGGTCGGACTGCCGGAAGTCCTACAGACCCCCAACGGACTGCGCGCCGATAATGCCTCTGACGGACAAATCGCGCAGACCATGAGGAGGGTCCCGATGAACCACCATCGCAGAGGATTGTCGGTAGTCGTTTTCGCTCTTATCGCGCTCGTCCTATGCGCGGGCGCACTGGCCCAAGCGCCAGTCCAGTACCCGTACGTACCGGGCGAGCTGCTGGTAGGCGTTACCCATCAGGCCGATCAGGCCGGGTGGGTCCGTCAGGCAGCCATCAATGTGGGAGAGATTCTGGAGACCAACGCGAGGATCGGCGTGCATCGCGTCAGGGTCCGACCGGGCATGAGCCTCGAACAGGCGGCCGCCCGTATAGCTCAGACGCCCGGCGTCCGGTTCGTCGAGCCGAACTACATCCTGACCACGTGCGCAACGCCCAATGACCCCTACTTCGCCAGTCAGTACGGCCCCAAGAAGATTCAGGCCGATCTGGCCTGGGAGCTGTGGAGCCCGGTTGCGCCGGTGGTGATCGCCATCGTGGACACGGGCATTGACAACACCCACCCGGACCTGACCAACAAGATCCTGCGCAACGGCTCGACGATTGTCGGCTTCAATGCGTTGACCGATACGCCGAGCGACGCCCTCGATGACCACGGCCATGGCACGCACTGTGCCGGCATCGCCGCCGGGCAGATCAACAACGGCGTCGGCATCGCGGGCATAGCCGGATGGGACGGACTGGCGGGCAGCGACAGCAGCTTCGTGAAGCTCATGCCGGTCAAGGTTCTGAGCCAGTGGGGCAGCGGCAACACCACCGACGTGGCCGAGGGAATCACCTGGGCTGCCGACAACGGCGCCAACGTGATCAGCCTGAGCCTCGGCGGCGGCGGTTCGATCACGCTGGCGAGCGCGGTTTCCTACGCGTGGTCCAGAGGGTGCATCGTGGTGGCGGCTGCCGGCAACAACAGCTCCTCGACGCCCAGCTACCCGGCGGCGTATCCGGAGTCCCTCTCCGTAGCGGCAACCGACTCGACCGACACGCTCTGCAGCTTCTCTAACTGGGGGTCGTGGGTAGCCGTAGCTGCGCCGGGCGCCGCGATCCTCTCCACGGCGCCGACCTATCCGGCGACCGCCGGCTATCCGCTGAACTACGCATCCCTGAACGGCACCTCAATGGCCTGCCCCCACGTAGCGGGCGAGGCAGCCTTGATCTGGTCGAAGTCGCCGTTTCTGACCAATGCCGATGTCAAGGCGCTCATCATCGGCAACACCGATCCCTACACGCCCTTCTCGGGTCGAACCATCGCCGGCGGGCGAGTGAACGTCTTCAAGGCCATGGGCGGCACGGTTGAGCCTCCGCCGCCTCCTGCCCCGGAGCCGCCCGCGGCGCCCACCAACCTCAGCGCAACCGCCGGCACCAACTACATCACGCTGAAGTGGACCCAGTCGAGCAGCCCGAACGTCGTGCAGAACAAGGTCTACCGTTCGACGAGTTCATCCTCGGGCTTCACCTGCATCGCCACGCTGAACGCCACCACGACGTACACCAACAGCGGCCTGCCGCGACGGACTCGCTACTACTACAAGGTGACGGCGGTCAACGCCGACGGTCTGGAGAGCGGCTTCTCGAACACGGTCAACGCTCGCACCAAGTAGCCGCGATCACACCGCGCGCCCGATGCCATGCGCAACGGGCCACGTCGAAAGCCCCGCCGTTGTCGCTGACGGCGGGGCTTCTTGCTGCAGGGGACGTCGGCGCTCGCCGCCGTCATGGAGGGCTTCTGCGGTCACCGATCCGAGCAAGCGCCCAGTTGAGAGCGCGAGGCAACGCGGCCAGCGGCGTCTCGTGGTCGCCGTCGGGCTGCTCCTCGTAGCGGAAACTCGACCTGCCTGCCATGGCGACAACGAGCCGACGAACGTTGCTGACCGGTATGAGCGCGTCACGGGCTCCATGGCATACATAGACCGGCATCGTGAGCCGGGCGGCATGCCGTACGGCGGACCTCGCCTTGAACACGCGCGGTATGTCGTCCGGCTCGCCCGCGTACGCTGCGCGGATGGTCATGCCGATTTCCCGGCAAATCTGAGGCTCCGCCGTGGCGCACCGCCTCGCGTAGTCTCCGATATCGGCTGCCGGACACAACGCCACAACCGCCGCCACATCGTTCGGATGGAGCACGGCGTAGGCCAGAGCAGCCGAACCGCCCATGGACCCGCCTACCACGATGAACCGTCTCGCTCCGAGCTCCTTCCGAACCCAGTCGAGCAGCTCATGCAGATCCGATGCCGTCTCGGGAGACATCCATGTGCTCCCGCGCATGTTCGGCGCGACGATCCCCAGTCCTCGCGAGCGGAAGGCCGGCAGCCACAGGTCACGGATATCCGGCCGAGTGAACAACTGATCGCCGTTTGACCCATGCCCGTGGAGGTTCACAACCCAGGTTGCCTCGGAGCCGCTCGGCGGATAGACGAGAGCCCAGTCCGGCGTACCGTCGGCGCTGCCTGCGTAGTCCACGCGCGACACGCCATCGGGCACGCCGGCCATCTTCGCGGGTCCATGGGCCAGCGCTCGGAACCTCCGCGTCGTCGGCGCTTTCTCCGGTACGGGGGATTCCGCGCGCGCTATGCGGGAGAAAGCCTGCCGCAGCGCCGCGGTGGTCGGCGATTCCGACAGGCCGTCGGGCCCGAATGCGAAGTGGGAGTGGGTGTAGTCCAGTCCGGCAAGGCCATGGCGGAGCACGACGTCGGCCAGATGCCCGGGATCGCCTGCCGCGTCCGGGACTCCCGCGTTTTCGCCTATCATGGGCGGCGCCGACCGCCCACGCACGCGGAGATATGCCGTCAGACGCCGCACCTCCGCTTCGTTCTCGCAGCCGGTGTACTGCAGCCAACTGGCCGTTCGTGAGGCGAGATCCATGAGGAAGAACGAGTCCGCCATCATGAGAATGCGGTCGTTGCCGCGACCGGTACGAACGGCGTCGTTCCAGTCTTCGGGCGAATAGGCGGTGCCGGGCACGTAGATCAGCGTCGTGGCTGCAGGAAACTCGCGTTTCAGCGACGCCACTTGCCAGCGTACGAACTCACGCTTGGCGTCACGGTACCAAGTCAGGACATCGTGCCACATAGGTCCGGGGCGCTCGCCGGGACGGGGCGGCGCCACCTCGTCCCATCCGCTGAACGATGTGCCCCATGCCCTGTTCGCGGCGCCGATCGTCCGGTATCGGCGCTGCATGGCCCTCCTGAAGTCAGTCTGCGCGTGGCAGTCATAGCACCACATGGTCTGGCGCGTGACGTGTGCCCCCAGTGTCCATGGTACGGGGTAGATAGCCTCGCCGGCCGGGCCGAGAGCCGGTATGACGAAGTCCACGCGATCGGCGAGCCCTGATTGCGCCACGACACGCCGTATCCCGCGCACCTTGTCGGACATGAGCGCGCGCAGACCCGGGTACCAGTAGCTGACGGTGTTGAGGCTGACCTGCCCATCCTCATCGGTGATATGGGCGTCGGGGTGCGCATCGAAGAACCATCTGGGCGGGCCCATGAGCGCGCCGACGATCAGCTTCACCCGAAACCCGTACTGTCGCACGAGGCGGAGATACGGCTGGACGCGTTCGAAGCTCCAGATCCCCGGCGTGGTCTCCAGGGACCTCCAGTCTAGCTCGATCCGTAGCATGGTCACGCCCATGTCCCGATACTTCTGGAATCTGGCCTCGATGCGGGCCGGAGGATCGAAGTACCATGCCTGCGGATCGGTCATGCACCGCCGGTAGGACGCAGGGGCGCCCTGGCCGACGGCGATCGCGGCGAGGGCTAGGAGCGCGCTGTACATACGTCCTCTGAGCGTGACTGCGCGCTGGGGGCGGCGAGGCTCTCGTCAGCTTTCATCGGGCCTCACGCGCTTTCACTCGTGCCAGTCGGTCTCGGAGTCGGCCGACCTCGTCGGGTTTCTGATCGGCGAGGTTATTGCGCTCGCCGAGGTCGGCCTTCAGGTCATAGAGCTGCGGCTCGGGCGAGTTGCCCAGCTCAGTGTCGGTGAGCGGTGCGTAAGCAGGCCCGCGGCTCGGTTCGATGACCTTCAGATCGCCTTTGAGAAGGGCCAGCGTGCCCGCCTGCTCCACGAGCTCCTCGCGGCCTTCGAGCGAGTCGCCCAACAGCGCCGGCAGGACGTTGACGCTGTCATAGGCCTCTCCGGCTGCGAGCTTCTGCCCGGTCAGGTCCGCCAGCGATGCCGTGAGATCCATGAGGCATATCAGCGCATCGGAGACGCCGGGCTTCACCGAGCCCGGTCTGCTCAGGATGAACGGGATGCGCGTGCCCCCTTCGAATATGCTGTACTTGCCTCCGCGCAGGGGTCCTGCGGGCCTGTGATCGCCAAGACGTTCGACGGCGCCGTCGGCATAGCCATCGTCCACAACCGGGCCGTTGTCGCTGGTGACGATGACGATCGTGTCCTTGATGAGACCGTGTCGGTCCAGCGCTCTCATGAGCTCGCCAACGCACCAGTCGAACTGGACGATCACGTCGCCGCGAACGCCGCAGCCGCTCTTGCCTGCGAAGCGTGGATGAGGCACACGCGGCACGTGCGGATCGTGCGTGGCGAAGTAGAGGAAGAAGGGCTCGCGCGCGTGACGCTCGATGAAGCTTACGGCCTTGCTCGTGAAGGTGTCGGCCATGTCCTCATCTACCCAGCGCGCCGCCTTGCCGCCTGTCATGTAGCCGATGCGGCTGATCCCGTTGATGATGGTCTGATCGTGGCCGTGGCTCGGCCGTACCTTCAGCAGCTCCGGGTGCGCCTTGCCCGTCGGCTCGGCGCCGATCGGCTCCTTGTAGCTTACGCGGATCGGATCGGCAGGATCCAGACCCACGACACGATGGTTCTCCACATAGACGCATGGCACGCGATCGCATGTGGCCGGCATCAGGAAGCAGTAGTCGAAGCCCACTTCGAGCGGTCCCGGGCGGAGCTCGCCATTCCAGTCGGGTCCTTCGGGTCCGCCGAGCCCCAGATGCCATTTGCCCACCACGCCGGTGCGATAGCCCGCTCGCAGCAGTACCTCAGGGAGCGTTGCACTGCCGGGATCGATGATGAGCGACGCATCTCCGGGCAAGATGCCGGTCCCGCGCTTGCGCCATGGATACATGCCGGTCAGCAAGGAATACCGCGACGGGGTGCATGTGGCAGCCGCGGCATGGGCATTGGTAAACCGCAGTCCCGAAGCTGCCAGCCGATCCACGTTGGGGGTGGGTATGCGCCGTGCGCCGTAGCAGCCCAGATCGCCGAAACCGAGGTCATCGGCGACGACCAGCACCACATTCGGCAATCGCTCGGTGTCGCGCCTGCTCATGTTCGTCGCCTCCATTCCCAGACCCCATGCGGCAGCGGCCACCGCCTGATCGAGCAGCTCGCGCCGCGTACAGGCCATGGCGCCGCAGACGTTCGCTGCGGGGCGGGCCACCGCATGGCCCGGCGGCCCTACAGCAGATCCTTGCGAACGCCGGTCCACAGCAGTTTGCGTCGTTGGGCCGCACACTCGCGGCGCTCCTTCATGTTGGACATGAAACGCGCGCGGCCTTCGGGAGTCAGCAGACGCGTGATCTCCACCACCGCCTGCTGTTCCTCGCCGAACACGGTCGCCGCGATGTACCACATGTTCACGGCGTTCCGCACGTCCTGATACCTGGGGTACCTCGAGGGGTCTTCCCTCAGGTACTTGCGCCCCGCGGCCATGATCTCGCGCAGCTCGGCGCCGCATATCTCACGGGTCAGATCGACGAATCTCCCGTCGCGGTAGCCATAGGCGAAGGGCAGGTCAGGGGATTCGCCAAACGAGCCCTCGAAGTAGGCGAGGCTGAAGTCGCGAGAGACGAAATCGGTGCGTCCGTCGGCGTCGCGGTCTCCGGCCTCGCCGCAGTCACCGTGGGTGGCTTCGTAGCCCCCCAACTGTCGAGGATTCGATCCGGTGTCCACGAAGCAGCCGGTCGTGCAGCAGTGGCCCCCTCCGGAATAGAAGGAGATGAGCGCCTCCCTGGTGCCGTTGCCATCCATGTCATACTCGCCGACGACTGTGAGCCAGTCCTTGGAGCCTGCAGGAATGCTGGCAACGATGCGGTTGTCCGGGGCGAGGACGACGAGCCGCCACGGCTCGTCCTTGGGCGGGAAGATGTTAAGCCACAGGGCCCTGCACGTCCCGATCGTCTGGTCTTTCTCCAGCGACCACGAGCCGTACTTGCGGTCAAGCACGGCACGCGCCTCGGCGCTGAGCCGCTCGTGGCCGTGCGGTTCCCAGCCCTCGGTCTGTTCAAGCGGACACTCCCATATCTCCGGTTTGGAAGCAGCCTGTTGAACTGCCGGCTTCGGTCGCGCGGGCCGTGGCGCGCATCCCGATGTCCCAACGGCCAGCGCAAGTATGGCAATTAAAGCAGCAAGGTTCCTGGGCATGATCGGCCTCTCTCAGTGCACCGATAATCGTCCGGCGGCGACATCCTCCGCCAGGGTCAGGCGTGGTTCGCCCGGTCGCTTCGTCCTTCCTGATCCATTTCGGCATGCGGCTTCGGAATACCTGCCTGCGGTCGGCCTCGCGATGGCCTATACTCAGAGCATGAATCGCACGCTGGCCGCCGCGGCATGCGCCATCGGTCTGGCAGGCATCGCGCTGATCGGCCTGTCGCAGAGCCCCGCGGACTCCAATCTGATCCGGAACCCGGGCTTCGAACAGAGAGGCGATCCGCCGGAGGGTTGGTGGGCAGATCCTGCCAACGCCTCCAAAGGGTCCATCGAACTCGGGCCATCCCCGTTCGGGCAGGGCAAGCTCGCCCTGGTACTGAGGCCGACGCCGGCCAACACCGACGCGAGCAAGCCTCTTGGCGTCGGACAGGCCATCGGGGCGACGCCTTACCGCGGCAAGCGCCTGTACTACGGGGGAACCCTGCGAGCGAGCGGCGAAGCGACGGCCGTGCTTGGCGTATTCGTCATGGCCAAGTCCGGTTCGATGCTGGGCGGCGGCACGCTCATGCGGACCGAACACAGCCCAGGCTCAGAGCGTCTGGAAGACACCGTGCTGGTGCCCGACACTGACGAGGTGGCCCAGATCATCATGGTGTGCGCGGTGAACGGGACGTCGGGTTCGGCCAGCTTCGACAATGTGGCGCTCAGCGCCGAACTCCCTGCGCGCCTCAAAGCCAGTCTGGCCGATCCCGGGGCGCCCTTGCACGCCACTGTCGAGGTGGACGCCGGCAAGATCGTGCGCACGATCCCGCGGACGCTCTACGGCATCAACACAGAGTGGGTATGGAACGGCAACGGCATCTGGGATGAGCGCAAGGCGAGGCTTGATCCCGACCTGATCCGGCTAACCAGGGAGCTGGGAGTGTCGCTGATCCGTTTCCCCGGCGGCACGTTCTCCGACTACTATCACTGGCGAGACGGGCTTGGCGACCAGGACAAACGCCCGTGGCAGTCGGGACTTCCCGGCGAGAGAAAGTCGCGGCATGTGCTGGGAACCGAGGAGATGCTCGCTTTCGCGCGCCGGGCCGGCGGGCATCTGATGATCACCGTCAATGTCGGCACAGGCACGGCGGAAGAGGCGGCCGATTGGGTTCGCTATGTTAACGGCCGTCGGGACCGGGCCGACCGCGTCACCTGGTGGGAGATCGGCAACGAGGTGTACATGAACGACGGATCGCCGGCAACGGCGCAGATCGCCATGACCCCTGAGCAGTACGCCGAGAAGTGCGCAGCGTTCATCCGGGCCATGCGCCGGGCCGATGCGAGCATCAAGATCGGCGCCATCAGCAATGAGAGCTACTGGAACACGACCCATCGCGATTGGGATCGAAAGGTGCTGGGCAAGGTCGGACGCGACATTGACTTCGTGGCTGTGCACAACGCCTACGCTCCCATGGTGATTAACGATGGGGGACGTGGCGTGCGCGAGGTATACAGGGCCACCCTTGCGGCGCCCGTTCACATACGCAAGAGCCTCGCTGCGCTGAGAGGACGCATCGGCGCGCTGCCGCCCGCAGATGCCCGGCGAATCAAGATCGCCGTCACCGAGTGGGGCACGCTGTACCATGCTCTGCCCACGAGCCGCTTCGTGGATCACTGCAAGACCCTTGGCTCGGCGCTGTACACTGCCAGCGTCTTGATGGCTTTCCTTGAGTGCCCGTCCGTGGATGCCGCCAACTACTTCAAGCTCGTAGACCAGTTGTTCATCGGCGCCATCGGCGTTCGAGGCGACCGCTTCGCGCCCACGGCCTCCTACTGTGCGCTGCAGATGTTCACGCGGCGCTTCGGCGCTCGTCTCGTGAAGAGCGCCACTGCCTCGCCAACGTTCGATGCGCCGGCTCTCGGCTACGTGCCCGCGACGAGCGGCGCGCCATACGTCGAAGCCGTCGCGAGCCTCAGCGCCGATGGCCGCAAGCTCACCATCATGGCGGTCAACAAGCACTTCGACCGCTCCGCTGACCTCCGGATCCGGACGCGGGCCTTTCGCCCCGCGAGAGGCGGCGCCGTGTGGACACTTACGGGCTCCGGCCTCGACGCCAACACCGGCACGGCCCCGAAGCAGGTTCCGGGAATCGCGTGGGCCAAGCAGGCTGAGGACGAGATCAACCCCCGATTCTCGCGCGGCGGTCCCAATGAAGTGACCGTGACGCGCATGCCGTTGCGCAACGTCAGCTCACCCATGACCTACCGGTTGCCGGCGCACTCGCTGGTGTGCATCGAGATGAACGCAGCGCCCACGAGCGCCGGCAGGCGGCCGTAGTTCCGACCATGTCCACGTCGTCCGAAGGGCGCATTCGGGCCATCGTGGGCCTGATGGAGCGCGCCTATGGCCCGGTCGAGCCTCGCGCGCCGTCGCCCTGCCTGGATACGCTCATCGCCTGCATCCTATCGCAGCACACCTCGGATGCCAACTCGGGACGCGCGTTCGCCTCTCTGAGGGAGCGCTATCCCACATGGCGGCAGGCTGCCGACGCCGATGAGGATGAGATCGAGGCCGCGATCAGGTCGGGCGGTCTCGCACGCACCAAGGCACGCACCATCCTCGGCGTGTTGCGAACCGTTCCGCGAGACCGCGGCGAGCCCGACCTTGAGCATCTTTGCTCCATGTCGGACGGTGACGCCCGGGCCGAGTTGATCCGCTTGCCCGGAGTCGGGCCGAAGACGGCTGCGATCGTGCTATGCTTCGCCATGGGACGACCCGTCTTGCCTGTGGACACGCACGTGTTTCGGGTGGCGTGGCGGCTCGGCCTCATCGAGCGGCGCATCGGCGAGGCGCGAGCCCATGAAGCCCTGGGAGCCGTTGTTCCGTCTGATCTCGTGTATCGGTTTCACGTCAGCCTGATCCGTCATGGCCGCGGGCGATGTCGTGCCGTTCGCCCCGACTGTGACGGCTGCGTGCTGCGGGCCGAGTGCGCCTATATCAAGCCATGACCGCGTCGCCACACAAACCGCCTGAGGGGATCGTCACCTTCCTGTTCACCGACATTGTCGGCTCGACCGACATGTGGGAGACCCACGGCGACGCCTTCCTGCCGGTGCTGCAGGCGCACAATGCCATCATGGCCGACGCCATCGAGCGCAACGGCGGTCATCTCATGAAGACGGAGGGCGACTCGTACAAAGTCGCGTTCTCCGATCCGGCAGCGGCCGTGCGCTGCGCCATCGTCGCTCAGGCGGCCCTACAGCGTTACCCCTGGCCGGCGGACATAGATCGGCTGCAGGTTCGGATGGCGGTTCATACCGGCAAGCCGTTCGCTCAGGGCGGCGACTACTTCGGACCGCCGGTCAACCGAACGGCCCGTATGATGTCGGCCTGCAACGGAGGGCAGATCCTGATCTCCGAGGACACCCTCGATCTGGTGGAACACCGCATGGGCAAGGACACGCGGTTCGTGGATCAGGGCTACCATCGCCTGCGTGATCTCGACGAGCCGATCCGCATGTTTCAGGTGGACCATCCGGCGCTGGAAGTCAGCCGCCCCCAGCCGCCGCGGTCGCTCAACGGCCACGCCCACAATCTGCCCATCCAGCGCACGAGCTTCATCGGCCGTCAGGAGCAGATCGAGCACATCGCGGCGCTGTTGAGCCGCGCAGACGCCCCATGCCTTCAGATCAGCGGCCCCAGCGGCATCGGCAAGACGCGCCTGTCTCTGCAAGTCGCCGCGGAGCGCGTGGACTGGTTTCCCGACGGCGTCTGGTATGTCAGGCTTTCGGAGAGCTCCGATGCCGAGGAGGCTGCCGCCGAGGTGGCGCGGGCGGTCGGCATCGAGATGAGAGAGGGCGCGGCGGCGACGCAGGTGGTTCGCGAGTGGGTCAGCAAGCGGTCGTGCCTGCTCATTCTCGACGATTGCGGGCGCATACCCGAGGTGAGCAGGTTCATCCATGAACTCCTGAGCGGTTCGACGAATCTGCGCTGTCTGGCCACGACCGCCGAGTCGCTGAAGATCGAGAACGCCGAGGAGATTCCCCTGCCCGAGCTGTCGTTGCCGCCGGCGGATGCCGGCGCCGAGGATGTCATGGCCAGCGAAGCAGGGAGGCTGTTCGCGGAGCGCGCCCATGAAGCCCGACCGGATTTCCGCCTCACCGACCGGCGCGCCAAGCCCATCGCTCGGCTCCTGCAGAGCCTGGGCGGCATGCCCGCTGCCATAGAGCGCGCTGCCGAGATGCTCCGATCGCAAGAGGTGACCCCGACGGCGATCCTCTCGGCCATCGGTGCGCAGCTATCCACCGCAAGCGCCGAGGAGACAGGCCACTCCGCCGCCACGCATGGACGAGGGCTGCTCGGCAAGCTGGCAGAGTCGCGCGGTATGGCCTCGCTTCTCGAGACGATGGGGGCGGCTCTGGCCGACCGGCGCGCCCTCACCGAGGCCGAACACGCCGCCAGAGATGCCCTGACCATCTATGATCGGCTCGGCGATCGCGAGGGCGTAGCATCCTCGCTGCGGAGGCTCGGACTGGTGGCGGCAGCGCAGCGCAACCACGAAAAGGCGGCAGCGCTGCTGCACGCCGCGCGCGACGCCTATCTGGAACTGGACAAACGTATCGCCGCACGGATAGACTCGGAGCTCGAAGCGATCCGCGAGGCTCTGGGCGCTCATGTCGAGCTGCCAACGCCTACGCTCGCGCAGGCCGTCGCACTGGCTACCGGCCCGACTTCACCACGAATGGAGAACTGAGCATGGTGCTCTACGATGTGATTCGCAAAGGCATGACCGAGTACCCGGAACGACCGGCGCTTCTCTACAAGGACACCACGCTGACCTATGGGCATCTGGGTCAGATGGTGAACAGATTCGCCAACGCGCTCATCGGGGCGGGCATCGGTCAGGGAGAGCGGGTAGCCATCCTGCTGCCCAACGTCCCTCCCTTTACGATCGCATACTACGGAGCCGCGGCGATAGGGGCGGTGGGCGTTCCTGCCAACCCGCTGCTGAAGGCTCCGGAACTGATCCACATCTGGGGCGATGCCGACGCGAAGCTCGTGGTGACCATCCCGCAGTTGCTTCCCGCGGTCTCCGAAGCCGCTCGACAGGTCGGCATCGGCACGATCGTATGCGTCGGGCCGCGCGACGTCGTCCCCGAGGGCATCATGACGTTCGACGAATTCCTCGCTTCGGGCTCGGCAGACGAACCGGCCGCCACGGCGCTCGATCCCAACGTTCCGGCCGTCTTCATCTACACATCGGGCACCACCGGCAAGCCCAAGGGCGCCGTGCTCTCCCACAAGAACCTGCTGACCAACTGCCGTCAGATCCTGCAAGTGCTCGAGTTCGAGCCTGACGACAACCTGCTGTGCGTTCTCCCGCTGTTCCACTCGTTTGCCGGCACGGTATGCCAGAACGCCGCGCTCTACGGCGGATGCCGGTTCACCTGCGTCGAGCAGTTTGTACCCGCCAGGGTCCTCGAGGCCATCGAGACGAAGGGCGTGACCATCTTCCCCGGCGTGCCCGCCATGTACGCGGCTCTGCTTCAGTTCGCCTCGGATCGGCCGGAGGCGCTGGCGAAGGTCCGCCTGTGCGTGTCGGGCGGCGCTCCCATGCCCGTCGCGCTCCTCGAAGCGTTCGAGAAACGCTTCAACACCATCATCATTGAGGGCGACGGGCCCACCGAGTGCAGTCCTGTTACGTCGGTCAATCCGCCGCGGGGCGTGCGCAAGGTCGGTACGATCGGCCTGCCGCTCAATGGCGTCGAGATGCGCATCTTCGATGACAACGACCGAGAGGTGCCCGTCGGCGAGGTCGGAGAGATCGTAGTGCGTGGCGACACCGTCATGCTCGGATATCACAACCAGCCCGAGGAGACCGCCGCGGCCATGCGCAACGGCTGGTATCACACCGGCGACCTGGGAAAGGTGGACGAGGACGGTTACTTCTCGATCGTAGATCGCAAAAAGGACATGCTGATCGTGGGCGGCATCAACGTCTATCCGCGGGAGATCGAGGAGCTGCTCTATACGCACCCGGCGATTGCCGACGCCGCTGTCATCGGAGCTCCCGATCCTCTGCGCGGCGACGAAGTCGTCGCTGTGATCATGCTCAAGCCGAACGCGAGTCTCACGGCCCGCGAAGTGCGCGAGTTCTGCCGCAAGTCGCTGGCGAACTACAAGGTGCCCCGCCGCGTCATCTTCCGCGACGAGATGCCCCGCAGCGCGACGGGCAAGATTCTCAAGCGCATGCTCCGGAAGGAGATGGAACTCGGCTCCAACGGTCCTGACCCTGCCGAATAGGTAGCCATGCCTGCGCCGAGCTTTGCGAGGCGGCATCGCCGTGCTGCCGGGTCCATCACGGTCATCACGGGCTGCATGTTCTCGGGCAAGACCGAGGAGCTGATCCGGCTGGTTCGCCGAGCGATGCATGCGCGCCGTGTTGTGCAGGTTTTCAAGTCGTCGCTCGAAACCCGCGCCGAGACGACCGTCGTGCGAACCCACGACGGGACCACCTTCAGCGCCGTGACGGCCAGGTCGTCACGCGACATTGAGGCAGCGCTGCTGCCTGACGTCGAGGTGGTGGCCATCGAGGAGATCCAGTTCTTCGATGCCGCCATCGTGGACCTGTGCATGGAGCTCGCCGACTGCGGCGTGGATGTGATCTGCGCAGGGCTCGATCAGGACTTCCGGGGCGAACCCTTTGGCTTCATGCCGAAGCTGCTGGCGCTGGCCGAGAACGTGGTCAAGCTGAAAGCCATCTGTAAGCAGTGCGGCGCGGAGGCCACGCGCACACAACGGCTGGTGGACGGCAAGCCGCCCGCCTGGGGCGATCCGCTGATCCTGATCGGCGCAGAGGAGACCTACGAGGCGCGTTGCCGCCGATGCCACGAGGTTCGCCGACGACCTCGCGGCAGATAGGCACGCGCCTCGTTCTGTCCCGCTACCCCTTCGGCGTTCCCAGCGGCAGAACGTAGATGGGCCGGATGCCCTCGGGCAGCTTCAGCAGATCGCTGACTCTGGCCTCGTCGAACCCGCCGACGGGGGTGCTGCCGAGACCCAGAGCGGTCGCCTGCAGGAGGGCATTGTGAGCGATGGGGGCCACCTCATGCTCGTTGGGCAGGCGCCTATGAATGGCCAAGGTTGACGCCCAGGCCCGTGGTGGCCGGCAGGACCAAAAGGGCTGCCACATCGAGCCCAGCGGGCGCCAGGCCATCCTTCTCATCCCTCTGCGCCCCAACCCGCCGAGTCACCTGACCACAGCCTTGATGCAGCAAAGACACAGCGCCCGGCAACGCTGACTACCATGCCGAACCGGGCGGTAACGGCGTAAGGTTGACGAAGCGCGGCCAGCGAATCATGGGCAGTCCACTATGTAGTGTAGCTAAGCAATGGCGGGTACAATCGCGCCTATGCGGCCCGGAAGCGGCGCGAGGGGTCGCGACCCAATCCACATAAGGAGAATGTGATGCACGTCAGGTGGACCGCCGCCCTAGCGGCAGGTTCGATGGCGCTGATTCTGGGTGGCTGTGGGGGCTCGCTCTCCCCTGCGATTCCCGGGCTCAACGGCTCGCAGACCTACACAATGGTAGCCGAGGACGACACGCAGGACTCGTACAGCGGACACGATGGGTGGGAAGGAGGCGACGAGGGCGGGACTACGATCCAGGTTGGCACCACCCAGAGTCGCAATGACGACATGGTGGTGGGTTTCGTGGCAGTTCCCCTGCCGCAGAACGTCACGGCGAACGCAGTCCGATCCGCCACACTCCGGCTGTTCGTGACGCATATGCAGAACAACCCGTTTCAGCGGTTTCTGCCGGGAGGCATACGTGTTGACCATATCCTCGACGACGAGTTCTACCTGCCGTTGCCTAACGCAGTGGTGCTTCATCCCGATATCGGCGTTCTCGCCACCGATGGAACGGTCGGCTGGCGTGAGCTGGATGTCACTGCCTATGTGAAGGAGGACCTGGCAGCCGGCCGGACCGTCTCCAGGTTCGGACTGCGGTTCCTATACGACGACACGATGGCGGATCCGGACGGCGACGACGCAGTCTTCAACGACGAGTATGTGCTGTTCGAAGACGCAGGGGACAATCAGGGCACCGGGAACCGGCCCGAGCTGGTTGTGACCGTGGGGGGAGGAGCCTAGAATGAGAACGGCATCACTTGTCGCGTTCGTCGCTCTTGTCAGCCTTTCCGCCGCCAGCTTCGCCGACGAGACATGGCAGGCGACCGGCGAAATCAGAGTGTTCTCAGGCAGCAACGTGCATTTCGAGGGGGGCCTTGAGCGCTCCCTTGGCCGCCATCGGTTGGGGCTTCGAGCCGTGACATTCGACAACACCGGCCCGGACCTTGTCCTGGGCTCAGAGTGGCGTTCACAGGTTACTCTCGTGGAGGTCTACGCCCGCGGTGACATGCCGCTGGCGTCGTCCGCCTCCGGCGATGTGCTCCTGGGCGTCGAGGCAGCGGTCAACTTCGTCGGCGAGTGGAAATCCCGTACGGCGGGAAGCGAGAGCGACTCCAAGCAGCCGATTCCGGCCATTGCCGTGCCCTTCATCTGGCAAGGAACGCGAGGCGAGCGGTTCTGGCTCCGTCCCGCCATCACATGGTTCGATGCACGCCAGGACGTGAGCACGGGCGGGACCGTACCCGGCTTCGGCACGACGACGACCCTCGAGGTGGGCGCATCTACCCCGATCGGGGCAGCGTGGACTGCATCGGCAAGCGGCGCCCTGCTCCTCGGTGGGTACAACAGCGTCGACCCCGGCGGCACGAGGGGTAAACGAACCGGCTATGAAGCTCGCCTTCGGTACCAGCGGCCGTCCGACAACTGGTCCGTTTCGCTGTTCGTGAGCAACCAGGCCGGCTCAGGCACGGCTGCGCGCACGATCACGGGCCATGACGACTGCGTAGGAGTTGCGGCAGGCGTTCGGTTCTAGTGATGAGGCAGTGACCGCCCGGTAGGCACATGGACCTCCGGGCGGACTGCGCACGTGACCCTTCGGGCCGGGCTGAAAAGCTCCGTCCCTTCACGGCGGACGGACTGAGACTTCCGCCAGCCTCACGCGGAACCTCTCGGGATCGCGCCGTTGCGCTCGCGCCGACCTCTGCGCCGAGGGATAGGCCCCTGCGGCAGATAGGCACGCGCCTCGTTCTGTCCCGCTACCCCTTCGGCGTTCCCAGCGGCAGAATGTAGATGGGCCGAATGCCCTCGGGCAGCTTCAGCAGATCGCTGACTCTGGCCTCGTCGAACCCGCCGACGGGGATGCTGCCGAGACCCAGAGCGGTCGCCTGCAGGAGCACGTTCTGGGCTATGTGGGCAGCCTCCATGGCGGCGAACTTCTCGGCCCGTGCGCCGACCCGCTCGGCCAGCGGAGCCAGATGGACTCCGAGAACCATGGCGCTGGGCGCTCCGCCCATGTTGGCCGGCTTGCCCACCAGCGCCTGCAAACCGGCCACAAGGTCGTCGGCTCGCAGCGTGGAGAGCGCGTGCTCTTTCGGGAGATACTCGTGCACTCCGGCGCTGTCCACGATGTACACGTGGACAGAGTAGAGCGTCATGGCCGACGGAGCGGTGCGCAGGCCTTTCGCAGGCTCGGTGATGCCCTGAGCGGCCCAGCAGAGCTGACCGATCTGCTCGGGGCTCAATGGCTTGTCCGTGTAGGCCGTGCACGATCGGCGCTTGGCCAGAGCCTCGGTCAGGCTCATGCCGCCGGAGGTGTTCGGTTTCGGGAGCGGCGCAGAGCCTCCCTGGCGGAGCGCCGCGATGCTGATGCCCGCCAGCGCCAGGGCCGTCAGCATGACTGTGACTCGGAAATACCTCATCGTCTCGCCTCCTATTGCGTGGCGTAGGTCTGTTGGACCAACAGGTTGGGTAATGAGGGGCTGACCTTGGATACGTTGTAGTCGACAGACAAAACAGTCCAAGGAGCCGCTCGGTCATGAGTGTACATCGGAATGCTGCACCGAGTCTCGTTAAGCGCCGCGAGTTGGTCGGCCATGTTGCGGCGGGCGGGACGTTGAAGGCGGCCGCGGCCGCCCTCGACGTCGGCGGTACTACGGTTCGACGGTGCTGACGCCGGTACCTGCTTCTCGGGCCCGGCGGTCTGGTGGGCCGGCTTCCTGGCCCCGAGCCGCCGGGCGGCGGGTCGAGCTCGGCCTTGGCGCCGTCAAGAACCCCGCTGAGGTGACGGCCAACGGGAGCTTCGGCAAGCCGTGCCCGGTATGCGGGTCCGCCGTTCAGCGCATCGTGTATGCCGAGAACGAGTCCAACTACTACGCCGAGTGCCAGATGGGGGCCGTCTGCCGGCGGACCGCGCGCTCTCCCGGATGCTCAAATCCGACTGGCCCGCCAGCCTGGCCGAGTCGGAGGAGGCAAACGAACGGCGTCGGGCCGGCAAGCGGTGAGACTCCTCCCGCTCGCGACGGCGTCGGGAGTGGCAATGGCAGATTCCGGTCCAGCCTATTGACTTCTCCCCCCCCCGTGTTGTACAATTGGCGGCAACATCTCGTCGTCGGTCGTGGGTCGTCGAGCCTCTTCCCGGGGCGCTCGTGTTCGGTGGTGGAGATGGAGCGGTGGAAACTGGAACTTCCGAGCATGCCGTGGTACGCAAGGCCGCGGCGCCGCGCTGGTTCTGGTGGTGTGCGGGCCTGTTGCTGTGCCTCGATGTATGGGTCGTCGGGCAGGACGTCCTGTCCCGGGCGGCCATTGCCGATCGCGTACGCCCCGCCCGCACCTCGGGCCTGCCATTCGATATCGAGGGCCGCGCCGACCGTGACCCCGCCCTGGCCGCCGTTTTGCCGTCTGCGGGCGCCGGGAGGCGCATACGGCAGACCGAGCCGCCCAGCGATTCCGGCTACATCCTCATAGCGCTCTCCAGTTGCACGAGCTGCACCAAGCTCGACGTGCGCCGATGGGTGTCGGATGCCCGTGGCGCCGGCGTGCGTCTCCTCGCGGTATCGGCCAGTCCGAGCGCCGATATCGCAGCCTTCCGCAAGGCGATTGCGAAGGCGTTCCCCGTGTATCGCGACCCGCAGGGCGCCCTTCATGAGAGCCTCAACGCGTGGTGGAACGGGCGCATCTACTACTTCGACAGCCGTTGGCGGCTGCGGTGGATGGCATCGTTCCCGGAGTCGGATCGCAACCTGGCATCGCTCGACGGACTGCGCGCGGCGATCCGGCAAGCTCACCCTGCCGAACGACCCGACCCCGAGCGAGACGAAGGAACGTCCCGATGAAACCTCGCGGCTACACCCTTATCGAGATTCTGGTCGTCGTCGGCATCATCGCGATCATCGTCGCGATCCTCTTCCCCGTGTTTGCGACCGTGCGCGAGAACGGCCGCATGGCCAAGTGCATCTCCAACCTGCACCAGTGGGGCACGGCCATTCAGATGTACCGCGACGACTGGGGCGGCATTGACCCCGCGCCGGGGATGAAGGTGAAGTCGTTCAGCGAACTGGGTTTCCCGTTGAGCAATCCGTTCGGGGCCTTCGAGGAGGCTTACGGGTTGGACGACACAGGAGTTCGGTACTGCCCGAGCGCGCCCATGCAGCACACTGAACCGCATCCATACGGAAAGTCGTTCTGGGGCGACGCCCCGTACCCGGACGACATTCGGCAGCGGTTGGTCAACCACGGCATGGACTGGCCGCTGATGGTGTGCTCATATCACAATTCGCCGCCTCTGCTACAGGACACTCCGACCTGGGCCACGATCCGCGTCGTCGTGTTGCGGCTGAACCAGAGAGTTGACGTTCGTCGGAGGAAGGCATGGCCGATCAACGAGGTTGACTGGTAGCGCAGCTTGGCTTCTTGGAAGGGAGATCATAGATGCGTAGATTCGTGCTGACCGTCACGGTGGTTACTTCGGTCGCGGTCCTAGTCGGCGCCGCCGTATGGGCATACGAAGCCGACTGTCAGAGCTGTGGTGGCGACAATCCGAAGAGCTACTGCTGCACATGCCAGGAGTGCGCTGGCCACTATGAGGAGTGCCAGTGCTGTGACTACCTCTCGGGCTGGACGAAATGCAAGTGGCATGACACGGGCACGTCGTGGGGATGCTGCACATATCTGCGGAAGCCCAGGAAGTACAAGACCACGGGTGAAGGCGAAGGCGGGTGCCCCTGTGGTACCTCGACGGTCGGCCAGTGTGGCAGCACGTATTACGACTCCATAGAGAGCGTGACGTGGCATTCCAATATGGCTTGCTGGAATGGAGGGACCCCCGGCAATGCGGACGTCGAGTACGAGTCGCCGCCCTACTCATGCGTAGGGCAGAAACCGAACGAAGGCGGGGGCGGCTGACGGAGCTCGCCGTGTCGCTCCGCAATGGCAGCCTGCCGCTCGTGGTTCTGGCGTTTCTCGCTCTGCCCGCAGTCGTCACGTCGTTGCGGCCTGCGCCTCCTGAGGAGGTTGCGTACCTCGCGATCATGGCGCTGGAACGCCGTGATGCCCGTGCGCTCTACGATCTGGGAAGCGCGTCGGAGCGCAGCCGAGCCGGCATCACGCCGCTGAGTGTGTCCAGGTATCTGGAGCGGACGCTGTACAAGGAAGGCGACGTGTCGGGCCTCCGCGTCGTTCGCCAGAACACCGTGCGCCCAAACTACATCCAGTACATGATCGAAACCGAGCGGCTCGACCTGCGCCGAAACAGGCGACACATCCTGTTGAGCGTGCAGCAACTGGAAGGGGAACCGTTCACCATCGCCCTGGGCGAGTTGCTGTGGAACGTGATCGAGGCATCCTATCCTGCAACGGGTCCGGCCATGGCCGCACGCGTCTATGCCGATCTGCGCGACGAGACGGGAATCCGAGGCTGGTACACGGCCGCGGACGGTTGGCGCTTCCCGGAGTGACGGGCTGCGGTGCGCCGGGCCAGACCGGCGCCGGGGAGAGAACCTATGAAACGTCGCGGCTACACCCTTGTCGAGGTTCTGGTCGTCGTCGGCATCATCGCGATCATCGTCGCGATCATCTTCCCCGTGTTCGCGACCGTGCGCGAGAACGGCCGCATGGCCAAGTGCATCTCCAACCTCCACCAATGGGGCACGGCCATCCAGATGTACCGCGACGACTGGGGCGGCATTGACCCCGAGCCCGGGAGGAGGTTCAGTTCGCTGTACGAGATCGGCCTGCCGCCCGTCTCGGAGCAGTTTCGATTCATCGAGGCGTACGGTCTGAGTTCGCCGGGCGTTCGGTACTGCCCCAGCGCCCGACTAGTGGGCCCAGACTCGAGAGCGTCGTATGAGGCGCTCTATCTGGCCGACGTGAGCCTGAGTGCGGAACTGCTGGACGCATTCGAGAAGCGTGGCGGAGAGATGCCCATGCTTGCCTGCTGGCAGCACAACAGCGAGCCCGAGGTGTCGAGGAACCCAACGTGGGCTGTCCTGCGTGTGCTCATTCTGCGGCTGAACCAGAAGGTGGAGGTTCGCCAGATGCCCCAGCAGACGGGCTCGTCGTGGACGTGGTAGAGGGGGCCTCACAACCAGAGGAGGCAAGGACATGGAGAGAGCGGTGCGGTACGGTCTCGCGACGAGCATCGTGGTGGCATTGGCGACGATGATCTACGCCCAGACGAGCCAGGGGCCGTGCCCATCGTGTGGCGGCTCCGAGTACCAGAACCCCAACTGCTGTGTGTGCACATGGTGCTCCGGCGAGGCCGTGAGATGCAACCGGTGTGGGGATGGGGAGGAACACGACTACTGCAAGTGGGTGGGCACGACATGCTGTCAGTACACGACGAAGCCGTATAAGTACGAGCGCGCGACCGGCGCCAGGGCCGTCAGCATGACTGTGACTCGGAAGCACTTCATCGTCTCGCCTCCTATTGCGTGGCGTAGGGATCGGGAGTCTTGAGCTTCAGGTAGCGCCAGACCGGAACTGTCACCGGCTTGCCGTCGGGGTCGTAGGGATCCACCGTCACCTGTGTCCCGAATATGCCGCCGGGTTTGCCATGGCAATCAGTGCAGCCGCCGGCTCCGAGCGCTCGTGAGGCCTTCGACACGTTGTGACTGAACGTCCATCGAAGCGGAGCTGCTTGCGGATGCGGTCCGTGCATCAGCCGACCGTCGCGCATCTCCCAGACCTCGTGGCCCTTGACATAGGCCGGGCTCAGATTCTCGAACCGCCCTCCGGCCATGGTGCGGCTTATGGCGCCGAGCATGGCGACGATCTCGGCTTCGGTGTTGGCTTCTGACTTGCCGTCGCCGTTGTCGTCCTTGATCTGGTCTTTGACCGTCTCGTAGGCCCGTCCCGTCTCGGCGAAGGTGAGCGGATGGATCACGTTCCCCACCCGGTTGCCCCACCATGAGGGCAGCAGAGCGTTGCCTTTGGAGATGCGGCCGTCGCGAAGCCGGAAGACGGCCGGCTGCCAGGCGAAACTCTCGCCGTACTTATGCGCCGTCGGATTCGTGGGTACCCCCAGCGACTTGCCGGTGGTGGTGTCCACTGTGTGGACCGCCGTCACGTTCGCATCGCGCACATGGCACACAACGCAGGCCAGCTTGGTGACATGGTCTGCGGGGATGCTCTGGTGGGCCGGCTTCCTGGCCCCGAGACGCCGGGAGTTGTGGCAGCCTGAGCATGAGAGCCCGGGATCGTCGAGCTCGTCATGGAGGAAGACGGCGTTGGAGCGCCCCTTGGCAATCTGATGATCGGCGCCCGTCGTATGGCATTGCGTGCATGCGATGCGCGCATGCACATCCTCGTTCCGGCCGTCCCAGACGTGACCGCGCTTCTTCACCTCGGCCTCACCGTGGCACAGCAGGCAGTTCTTGTCGGACGTGCGCGTAGGCGTGACCTGAAGCTTGCCGTCCTTCACCGCGTCGGGCTTGTAGGCCAGTCTGGGCGTCTGTCCCTCGGCCACAGAACCCTCCACGACGGCGAGTCCTGCGCCGGCAGTTGCAGCCCAGCGGTAGTTCTGCTTACCGAGCTGGTCCGTGCGGGCCTTCATGTCGTAGGTGGGCATGTGGCACATCATGCAGTCGGCTTCGAGAACTCCCGAGCGCACCCAGTCCGTCTTGTGATAGTCGCCGTCGAGGCTGGCGGCAAGCTGCGGTTCCGCCCTCTGGCGCACGTCATACCGCTTGCCGTCGCGGTCCTTTTCGAAGATCGAGCCGCCGGGATGGCAGACAGCGCAGGTTTTCGCGTAGGCAAAGGGCGTCAGTCCGACGGCATCCGCCCGCGTGTTGGCTTTCTTAGCGAGCCAGTTGTAGGACATATGTTGCTGACCGCCGTTCTGGCCGGGCGAGCTCATCCATGGCCGGTTGCGATTCTTCGCGCCCCAATCATCCGACATCACGTCGGCCCCCATCGTGAAATGGTACGCCTTCGTGATCGTGTCGTAGGGATGACAGCCGCCGCAGGTTTGCCGCGGGCTGTAGGGCCTGGCATCGGCTGCGTCGGGTTCGATGGGGTTGCCTGCTTCGTCCTTCAATACAACGGGCACGTGGGGCTTGGGAGCTTTCGTCTGAATGCCCCCGGCCGTTGCGCCGATCAGGAGACTGACGGGCGCGACCAAGCACGCCAGCGTGAGAAAGCGGCTATTGCGCATGACAACACTCCTTTCGGTTAGCCGTGCTCCGGCTCTATCTACCCGTGTACACGAGGTACAACCCTCCGGCGATCACGAGAACGCCGCACACCTTCTTCAGGATCCCAGTTCCACGCGACGCCTCGCTCCACTTCAGGTAGCGCTGTACGGCTCCGGCCGAGCCGCCCGCGACGGCAATGACGGCGCAGTGCCCGAGACCGTAGGCCGTCAGCAATCCGGCAGCGTAGGCCGGCTGCTTGCTCGCCACCTTGAACGTCGCGGCAAGCACCGGCGCCATGTAGGCGAACGTGCATGGTCCCAGCGCGATGCCGAACACGAGGCCAAGGACGAACGCCGCCAGCAGGCCGCGGCGTTGCATCGAGACATTGCCGGAGCCCGCGAAGTTCAGGGGAATGACATCGAGCAGGGCCAGGCCAACCACAAAGAACACGGCCGCAACCGCATAGTTGACCCAGCCTCCGAGGTCACCTGCCATGCGTCCCATGGCGGCGGTGACAGCGCCGATGACCGCGATGGTGATCAGTATCCCGAGGGCGAAGACGGTCGCGGTCGCGAAGGCCCTTCGCCCAGACACGGCCCCCTGACCGCTGATGAACCCGACGATGAGTGGAATACTGGCAAGGTGACATGGGCTCAGCAATATGCTGAGCACGCCCCAGACCGCAGCGGCGCCCAGGGCGATGCCGGGCGAGCCTTCGACCGCTCGTGTCAGGCTCACGAAGAGATCGTGCATTGGCTACCGAATGCCCATCTCGGCCAGCTTGGCGACGAGTCTTTCCTTGGGCCAGAAGCCTGTGTGTCGGAAGACCTCGTTGCCGTTCTTGTCGAAGAAGATCTGCACGGGAATGCTCTGGATGCCGTAGCGCGAACCGAGCATGGGCTGTTCGCGCACCTGAACGACGATCACCTCGCACTTGCCCGCGTAGGTCTTCTTGAGATCCTCCAGGATCGGAGCGAGCATGTCGCAAGGACCGCAGCCCTTGGATCCGAAATCCACCAGCGCAGGCTTGCCTGAACGGCGCGCACGGTCCACGGGGTTGTTCAGGACGGTTCGCGCCTGCGCAGCGGCCCAGGCGCTGTCAATCTCGATCGCATAGCGCTTGCCGAGGCCGTTGATGTGATCGTCAACGGCTTCCTGACGCTTCTGCTGGGTCAGATAGGCCCGAAGATCGTCGGCCACCATCTCGTAGGTCGCGCCGCCGAACATGTCCTTGTTCGCGTTGTAGAACGCCTTCATCTGAGCGTCGGTCGCCGTGGCGCTCGCCGTCCTGGCGCGCAAGTACTCGCCTATGAGCTGGTTCTCGGCGAGTTTCGCAGCCTCGGGGTTGGACCTGGCCGACCATTGTCGGGCTTCAGAGACCAGGAGGCTGCGCGTCGCCAAGTTCTCCAGCATGACGATCTCGTGGCCTTTGAGCTGGACCTTCGCCTGCGGCCCGGCCTTCTTGATCTCGGCGTCAAGCTGCGCTGCGGTGATGGAGAGTTTGCCGGCCCTGAGGATCGTGCCTTTGGGAAGCTGCACGAGACGCGCATGACGCAGCGCTCCCATGCTCAGTCCCTTGTGTACCTGGTCAAGAGTCTTCGTAGGCGTCTGGGCTTGGGCGGGCCAGAGCGATGCGGCGCAAGCGGCCATTCCCATTGCCGCGCGGAGTGGCGCAGTCATTGCTTCTTGAGTTCCACGCCGTTCGCCGCGAACGCTGCGACGATCTCGTCCTTGGGCCAGAAGCCCACGTGGCGGAAGACCTCCTTACCATCGGCGTCGTAGAGGATCTGCGTCGGGATGCTCTCGACGCCGTAGCGCCTGCCAGCCTCCGGGTCCTGCCACACGTCAATGAAGTCCACCTTCAGGTTAGGCCCGTACTCCTTCTCGAGCTCCTCCATCACAGGCTTCATCATCTTGCATGGGATGCACGAGACCGAGCCGAGCTCCAGCATGCGCGGAACTCCCGGCGCGCTCGTGGGCGGGGACGGGTCGGTCAAGCCGGTTCCTCCGGCTGCCTGCTTGCCGGGCTTCATCTGTGCAACCGCGACGATGGCGATGAGCAGCAGCAGAACCAAGCCGATCTTCGCGGGGGTTATTGCGCCTGGTTTCATGTTGTCGTGTCCTTGATGACGATCGAGATGTCGCGAGGCAGCGCGAGATTGCCTGCAACCTGGACTGTCTTGAAGATGCCCGACGGCACCACGCACCCGCTGCAGCAGCCTCTCAGCGTGGTGCGTGCCGCCGTCAGCACGGCCCCTTCGTAGCCCCGGTGGATCTCGTGAATCGGATCCACCGACGGGCCGATCCGCTCGGCCGTCGCTCGTATCTTCTCGCAGTCGCTCTCGATCTGCAACGCTACGGTGTCGTCGGGTTCAGGCGTCGCGCGGACCCGGGTGACGAAACCGCAAACCCCGGCGTGGATCTCGGCGGCGGCTTGCATCACGAGCCGCTGCAGCAGGGCGTGACGCCGAGCTTCTTGCTTACGGCGCCGGCGACCGTGGCGACTTCGTCCTGCGTGTGGTTGAAGTGATGGCCCTTCGCGATGCCGAGCTCGGTCACGATGACATGCACATCGTAGGGCACCCCCGCACCGTCGAAGGCCTTCTTCAGGCACTGAACTTCGCAGCCGTCAATCAGGACGCGCTTATCGGCCTTGGCTGCGGTCTCGACGAAGCTGGGCAGCCTGGCGGCTACGCCCACGGCGCAGTACATGCGACCCTGGCCGAGCTGATCCAGAGCCTTGGCGGCGTCGTTGGCTATCTGGCCGACATTAGAGCCGCCTGAACAGGCAAACAGCAGAGTAGTATCATTGCTGGCGCAACATTCCGACATGGCGTTCCTCCTGGCGAGCGCTCTTCAGTCGCTCGCGGCTCTAGATGTGTCGCTGGCAATCAGGCCAGCAGCTTCTTGATCTCGTCTGCCGACGCGACCTTTCCGACGATCTTCACCTTGCCGTCAACGGCCAGCGCCGGCGTCATCATGACCCCGAACTTGATGATCTCCTGGATGTCCTCGACCTTCTCGATCTCCGCGTCGAGGCCCATCTGCTTCACGGCAGCCTCCGCGTTGGCGGTGAGCGCCTTGCACTTGGCACATCCGGTGCCCAGAATCTGGATCTTCATGCGTTCCTTTCCACGGCGTGCGACCGACCGATCGGTCACATCACCAGATTGAAAATGTATCCGACGAGTACGATGCCCGCTGCCACCACGCCGATGAACACCCCGATGAGCCTGGGGCGCAGCACCTTGCGCAGGATGATCATCTCGGGGAGCGACAGAGCGATGACCGACATCATGAAGGCGAGCGCCGTGCCCAGCGCAGCGCCCTTGCCGAGCAGCGCCTGGACGACCGGCACGATTCCGGCGGCGTTGGAGTACATGGGCACGCCGAGTATCACGGCCAATGGCACCGACCACCATGCCGACTTGCCCATCAGACCTGCCAGAGCGTTCGTCGGGACGTATCCGTGTATGCCTGCGCCGACGGCGATGCCGAGAACGACGAACAGCCACACCTTGCCCACGATCTCGCGCACGGCCTCCCTACCTGCATCGAAGCGAGCGTTCCAGTCGAGACCCTCCGCCTCTACCTCTGCCGTGTTTCCGGCGCTCATCGCCGAGACCCAGGACTCAAGGTGCCGTTCCATCCGCAGACGCCCGATCACCCAGCCGGCGACGATCGCGACTGTCAATCCCGTACCCACGTAGATCGCCGTTACCTTAAGCCCGAACATGCCGAGCAGCAGGACGACGGCGACCTCGTTGATCATCGGCGCGGCGATCAGGAACGAGAAGGTCACCCCCAGCGGCACCCCGCTCTGGACGAACCCCAGGAAGAGGGGCACCGCCGAGCAGGAGCAGAAGGGCGTGACAATGCCCAGCAGCGCCGCCAGCACGTTGCCGGCAGACTCGCGCTTGCCGGCCAGAATGGCCCGCGTGCGCTCCGGCGTGAAGAACGTGCGCACAATCCCCACGCCGAAGACGATGAGGATGAGGAGCATCAGCACTTTGGGCACTTCGAATATGAAGAACTCCACCGAGGCGCCCAGGTGCGTGCCGCGCCCCAGACCGAGCGCCGAATAGGTCAGCCATGTCGCGATTGTCTGAAGGTGGGAGTAGACCGGCCACCACAGGGCCAGCAACACTATCTCAGGCAGCCGCGATACAAGGGAGCACTTAAGGCACGGCTGTCGAGCCCCGGCGCCGTCTGGCTCATCCAGTTTCGCCGTAGCCGTCACTATTTGGCTATTTGCCATATCAGCCATCTCCTGCACGAAAAAAGGACTTCGCGCTGTTCTATGCGTCTCCAAGGGGCCGTTCACGAAAAGTTGCGAATGTCGCCGCCATCACTGCCTCGACACAGCCGAAGAACTGGATGATGCAGGGCACGCGCAGTCGGTAGAACACCTGCAGCCCCGCCTTTCGATCCTCGACAATGCCGGCGTGACGCATGACAGCCAGATGCTTGGAAACCGTGGACATGTCGCCGCCGACGACACGCTTGAGGTCGCAGACGCAGCGCTCGCCCTTGGCGAGTTCTTCGATGATCATCAACCGGCTGGGATGCGCCATAGCCTTGATGATCTGCGCCTTCAGCTTGTAGGTTGTCTGCGTATCATCCATTACATGGCAATCTTACCATATAGGCAAGCAATGTCAAGCGGCGTGCAGGAAAAATCACAGGGAATTTCTGCTGGCGCAGGGGAACGCAAGCGCTCCAGGACACGCAGCCCGCTGCGGACTCCGCCACTGCCACTGCGGTCACGTTCGGGAGTCTTCCGTCTGTGCGCCGAACCGAACATCCTTGCCGTCGGGCTGCGTAAGCGTGCACGTGCCATCGGGCATCAAGGAGAACAGGAAGACCCGGCCGCGCGTGATCGTGATCTGGGCCGCAAGGGCGGCATCAGGGACGTTCAGAGGTCGGACCGAAGCGACGGGGCATATCTTCCCCTGAGCATAAGGCGCAAACACATACAGCAGGTGAACCGTGCCGGATGCCTTGACGGAGTAGTAGACGCAGGGCCTCGGGTCGGCGCCGGTTCTGCCGTGCGCTTTCGGCAGCCATCCTTGCAGAGCCGGCTCCGTCTGTCCGGCGACGATTTGCGCTCTCAGCCCGGGAACCATCAGCGGGAGGATGGCCAGGTTCGGACCGTCACGCTTTGTTGTGATGCCGAGAGAGCTCTGATCGACCACGGCCTCTGGCGCATCGAGATGGAATGTGCTCTCAACGAGGCGCTCTGCCGAGTCGCCCGGGTCAACGGTGTCGCACACGATCCACCAGTCGGGCTTGACGAACAGAACGCGGCGGGTATGCACGATCCCTCGCTTGCGATCGCGGCCCCATGCCTCTTCGGGCAGAGTGCCGTACGTGCCCGCAGCGTAGTCGTAGCCGGCAGCGGTGTGCCAGACCATCGCCACGGGCTCTTTCACCACGTAGCCGTCGCGCGGTCCGCCGCGGCGGTTCTGCTCCATCCCGTCCACATGAATGACGTTGTGGCCCCGTGCGGACAGCACATACCGGCGCATGTCGGAGGCGTCGTAGGCATACGATCCCGCATCGAAGACAAGCCGCGCGCCGTGCGCATGGAGCACGAACGACAGCTTGTCTTCGTGCTGATGCCCGTAGCCGAAGGGACCGCAGTCCATCATCAGGAACCGCGCGTCCCGGTCCCATCCCGACCGCATAACCGCCCATCCGGCATAGGGGAAGGCCAACGATGTCACGCTCGGCTTGGCGCCGGCCTGGCCGTCGGTGGCGATCCACTCCCAGTCCTTTCGCGCGGGAAAGAGCTCCAGTCCGTCGGCCAGGGTCTGAGGCACATCCACCCGCCACGAGTCATTGAACGGAGGCACGTCGCGGTCGGGCGACATGGCCCGCATGTTCAGGTCATACATGCGCTCCAGACCGGCCTGATAGCCTTCTGGCAGCGGCTGATCGTTGAGACGCGCCAGCCGGAGCGCACCCACGAAGTTGCTGAGCGAGACGTTGTGGTAGCCGGGCGTCAGCTCGATCTGGGCGCCGTCGGGATAGACCTGAGCGTCGATCTCTCGGCGCAGGCGCATCAGGGCGTTGTCACGCCAGCGCGCCGCATTGGCGAACTCCGGGAACAGAACTCCCACATGGTATTGGCCGTTGGCCTCCATGCATAGCCAGTTGCCACCGGTGGGATGGGCGTCGAGGTACTCGGCATGCCGCCGCATGCAGTCCACCATGGCGAGGAGCACGCCGTCGGGGAACACGTCGGGGCT
>JAAYVH010000161.1 GCA_012517255.1 Chthonomonadales bacterium | reverse complement strand
TCTCCTGCAGGCGGCGTCCCACGACTTCCCGATGGGGCGACGGGGCGAGCGCAAGCGCCGCCTCACGGCCCATGGTGTTGGTGGTGTGCGCGGCGAGGCGGTCGAGAACGCGAGGTAGCTCCAGCACTCTCAGCGAATGGTCGTCCACGCTTGCATTGTAGCCGATGGAGAGCCTAACCGTAGGGCCAGACGATGAACGTCTTGGTCCCCAGGAGGGCGCTGAGGGCCATCCAGACGGTCCCGGCGGCGCACTCCCCAAGAATGATGCCGAGGAAGAGGGGAAGAGCCTGCCTGTAGAGCTTCAGGCCGCCCGTGCGCAGGAGCACTGTCTTGATGACCCAGGCCGCGAGGATCGAGGGCCACATGAGCGACATGCACCAGTTGCTGGAGATGGCGTAGCCTACCGGGTGGAAGGGGAATGCGACCAGACGCATGCGCGCTGCGCTCAGGATCGCCGCGACGGTGAACCCTGCGCCCATCGCGCCGATCGCCGATGCACGCTGCGCCGGCGTGATGCCGTTGCGCATGACGTTGCTGACGTGGTTGTAGGGCTCCTGCCCAAAGATGGCGCTGACATAGGGCGGGTCGCAATGGGAGACGGCGCCCCAGCGATAGTTCAGCGCGATGTCGGCCACGAAGCCGCATACGCATCCCCACACCGCAAAGCCGATCAGTGCCCAGAACACTCCGGGCATGCTCACCTGTGTTCGGTCGGCCGCTCGCAGGCCCTCGGCATGCACGGCCATGGGGCTGGCGCGGTAGTTGCGGTTGAAGCCGTGCGTCAGCGTCAGGGCCGACAGGTCCTGATCGCGAAAGGCGTCGCGTCCGAAGGCGAGCGGCAGCAGCCGCATGGGGCCCATCTGACCCAGATCGTGGGCAGGCGTTCCCAGCTCGGCGCGCAGCCGCGTGATGGCAACTGCCGCCGAGATGTAGATCACGAGCGTTGCCGTCGCGATCCATCCCGCCATGCCCGTCCATCGGAGAAACGCCCATGCGAACATCAGCGCGAGGATCAGTCCCAGGCCGGCCGCCCTGCTGCCGACGGGTTCGCCGGGCTCATCGCGATGATCTGAGCGCCAGAGGGCTGAAATGCCCTGCCAGAGCGCTCGGCGTGCGGCGTAGAGGGCGAACACGGCGATGGCCACATATGCCCCGAACGACTGCTCGAAGACGAACGGGAAGCCCGGGATGTCGGTGTAGCCCTGCTGAGCTGCCACTACCGGCTGAAGCTTCCAGATGATGAAGAAGAACCAGCACGAGAAGAGCAGATCGGTGGGCAGAAGGACCCCGAGGCCCATGATCCAGGGGAAGAAAGCGAACGGGAGCCAGGCGATCGCGTTCCAGGGCGGCGCCGTGAAGTACTGCTGGAGCGTCTGCCACCGGGTGTATGGCTCAGGGATGCTCGGCCAGAGAGAGTGCAGCCCGAACCACGTGTCATGGATGACGGCCAGCGTGAAGCCGAGCACGAACAGCCGGTTGGTCCAGAGAGGTTGGCGGGGCTGAACGAGCTCGAGCGGGAGCTGAACGAGCGGGAATGCCAGGCGCTCGTTGTGGGTCCATTGCCGCCGCAGCAGCGCGTTGATGCAGGCGCCAGCCACCACGAGCGAGGTGAGAAACGCCGTCCAGAGAGCGATCGGCCGGATCCAGATTGCGAGATCGCCGGACCTCCAGAGGTCCGACCCGCCGATCCAGTAGCGCTCGCCCGCGCCGGAATCGGTGACCATCAGCCACTTCGGCAGGTGGGGGATGATGTCTGTTTCCCAGCGGTTGGCCGGATTGGCGTAGCGAAACGGGTACGTGAGGATCGGCACCAGCACTTCGATGGTGTCGTGGGCCGACATGACCGCCGCCATCATCACGAGGAAGTAGATCGTCAGGATCTCGGCAGGATCGAGCTGCCAGCCTGGCCTGATCCGTCCTGCCGCGCCGCTCCCCGCGATCAGCAGGAGAAGGATGAACAGAACGTGAGGGAAGACCGAGACCGTTGTCGGTTGTCCGGCATAGCGGATGGCTTCGACGGAGATGTTCACCCATGCCACGAGCGGAGCAAGCGCGGCGGCGATGACGAGCGAACGAAAGGTGAGTTTTCGAGCAGAGGGTTGGTACATGGTTTCGATAGCAGGCCCGAGCGCTCTTGGGGGCCTCGCGTCGTCTGAAGGGTACCATGCACCCATGGTACATAAGTGCGAGAACTGCGCCTTCCGCCGCAAGGCCGAGGCCAAGCCCAACTCGCTAATCGCGAAGCTGTGGCGCTGGCACACGAAGTGGTGCCCCGGCTGGCGGGCGTATCAGAAGAGCCTGGGCGCACAGTCCGAGCCTCCGCGCTAAACGCCCCTTCCGGACGTTGCCAACGAGCCGCGAACCGGCGCGCAGGGCAGTGCATTCCTTGAGTGTGTAACTTCATATGTGAGTGCTTCTCCGAGTGTGGTGAAGGTGATCAGACAATCAACCATCTCAAGAGGAGAAGCACTCGATGGGAAGCAGATCACTAAGTGAGGCAGTTCGTCGCATGGTGTGCCGGATTGCGGACCCGGAGGATGATCTGTACGGCGACTCTACGCGGATCATGGGTGGGGCGATGACGGTGATACTTGAGGCCGCAGCCGAGACCGAGATCGAGCATCGTACGGGTCGTCCGTTGCATGCTCGCGGCACGGGGAGTGTACCGGCGGTTGAGTAGGTCGGCGCGGGGAACGCTCCGGCGGTTGAGTAGGGCGGCGCGGGGAGCGCCGACCGTATCGAAACCCCGGGGCCGACGGAATCGAACACCCATA
>JAAYVH010000160.1 GCA_012517255.1 Chthonomonadales bacterium | reverse complement strand
CGGAC
The DNA here is from genome assembly GCA_012517255.1 of Chthonomonadales bacterium. Lineage (GTDB taxonomy): Bacteria > Armatimonadota > Chthonomonadetes > Chthonomonadales > CAJBBX01 > JAAYVH01. Next base: position 14,262 of record JAAYVH010000160.1, on the reverse strand, counting down.
TCGGCCAGAATGAGCTCAGTGTGCCCTCCTGACACCACGAGGCAGACGAACGGGAACGTCAGATCGGGCTCGGCGAGCATCGACGCATACACGTGCCCGACAACATGATGCACGCCGAAAACCGGCTTGCGCCATGCGTAGGCCAGCGCCTTGGCCGCAGCCACGCCGACCACGAGCGCGCCGACGAGCCCGGGCCGGTTGGTGACGGCGATACCGTGGATGTCCTCGTGCGTCGCCCCGGCGCTCTCGAGAGCCTCTGTGATCACGGGCAACACCCGCTCGACATGCTTCCTGCTCGCAGCCTCCGGCACCACCCCGCCCCACCGCGCATGAAGGTCCGCCTGACTGGCCACCACACTGGATAGAATGCGGCTCCCGTCAGCGACCAGCGCCGCAGAGGTCTCGTCGCATGACGTCTCGAGGCCGAGCAGCATCAGGCATCCGCCTCCGATCGCGCTGAGAGGCTCGAGCGACACGTCCTCGTCGCTTCCGCCGACTCCCGTATGACCCGGCGCCGCTCGACGGCATCCGGAAGGTGGATTTTCTCTGCCCACATGATGAGCGCGTCTTCGTCTGTGTCGGTATAGTAGCGAGGTCGTTTGCCGACGCTTTTAAACCCGAGACGCAGATAGAGCCGCTGCGCGGCAAAGTTTAGCTCGCGCACTTCCAGCGTGGCGCGGGTTGCCCCGCGCCGGACTGCTTCGTCGAGCAGCTCGATCACCAACAGGGTGCCGATGCCCTGCCCGCGATGACCTCGGACCACTCCCACGAGCGTGAAATGAGCCTCGTCCATGGCGACCCACATGCCGGCAAAGCCCACGATGCCCCCGCAGCAGCGGGCCACGTAGTAGACGGCAGCGGGATTGCTGAGCTCGTTCAGGAATGCGCTCGGCTCCCATGCCGATGAAAAGCACGCTCGCTCCAACGCCGCGACAATGGGGGTGTCCTTCGCAACCATCGGACTGAGCACGAGCGGCGTCACGCCCTGGCACGGGGCGTCGGGATCCAACACGCGCTCGGCGCTCACTGGGCGGTCCATCCGCCGTCTATGGTAAACACGCTGCCGGTCACGAAGCTTGCCTCAGGCGAGACCAGATAGGCCGTCAGCGAAGCGATCTCCTCGGGACGGCCCATGCGCCCGATGGGCTGCCGGGCATGCAGCTCGCGACGCACGCTGTCCTCCTCGCCGGCGTGAAAGCGCGCAAGATACCGGTCAACGAACGGTGTCTCCACCGTTCCGGGCGCGATGCAGTTCACGCGTAACCCTCGCGATGCATAGTCCACGGCCATCTGGCGAGTCATCGCGGTGACGGCCCCCTTGGTAGCGCAGTAGGCGAACCTTCGCTTGACGCCCACCAACCCCGCCACCGAGCCGATATTCGTGATACTGCCAGTGCCGCTGGCGAGAAGATGGGGCAGAGCCATGCGTGAGACGAGGAAGACGCCGACCACGTTGACCCGCCAGAGCGCCTCCATGTCGTCGAGCTCGGTCTCTTCAACAGTCCCCACGAAGCCGACGCCGGCGCAGTTCACCACGGCATCCAGTCCGCCGAACGCCGACGCTACGCGGCCAACACCGTCCTGAACTTGCGCCTCGGAGGTCACATCCATCGACACGTGCAGGCCAGCCGTCGCCAGCTTGCCTGCCACTCTCTCGGCGGCATCACCGTTGATATCACACACTGCTACGCGTGCACCGTCTGCAGCTAACCGCAGACAGATCTGCTCGCCAATGCCCGAACCGCCTCCTGTGATCAGTGCTCGCAAGCCGCGCAAGTCCATCGGTGTGTCTCCATTCAGTCGAGTGTAGTGTCCGCACCTCTGCTCTCGACGCGAGGACACACTAGCAGATGGGCGCACCAGGCGCAGTGGTCACCTGGCTTAGGCGCGAAACGCCGCTCGCGGATCGCTCGCATGACGCCGTCGTAATGCTCTGCAGCGCGCCGCCCATCATCGGAAGGTCGCTGAACCGGGACCCGCTCACCCGAATCAAGATACCGCACAGCCAATTCGATCGGCGTATGGGGCCATGTTTCGCGACACGCCCGATACAGGACGCCGACAACGTTGGCATCCGGACCGGCGTCTCTCCTGGCCCTGTAGACGAACCGCTCGATGGCCACAGCGCCATCCTCCTTTGCGATCACGCAGTCTGCGGAGAGGGACAGGCAACCGTGAGCCATCGGCAACAGAAGCGTCAGGAACAACTCTCCGGCATGGAAGGCCGGGTCAGCATGAAGGCGACCGAGCATTTCCCTTGCGCGGGCTTCGTAGAGCTGCTCCCAACCATCCTCGACCGAGCGCGCACGCATGCCCTGCTGCCACGCGGCAAGCGCTTCGGACACAGACCGGTCACGGTCAGCCTCGGATGAACGCTGGAGCGCGCGCAGAGCGCGACGCATGGCATGCACAAAGGCCGCGTAGCCGCCGACCGGGACGCGCTCTCGCTCTCGCGACAGCGCGTAGCGATAGGGACAGCCCTCATAGTCCCTCAGCTCGCTCAAACTCCACGTTCTCGCGCCATCCATCGGAGAGGGCGAGTGATGGGCCGCTGAGGCGCCATACGGACCGGTCCACCGGGTGAACTCACCGCCTACAGCCTGAACTGCTTCACGAATGGGCTTCCAGAACTGCGATGGTTCCGACGCTCTCCGCCGTGCTTGCCGGCGGCATGAGAGGACCAGCCAGCGCCGCGCACGCGATGCCGCAACGTACAGAAGGCGCGCTTCTGCAGCAGCAGCATCGCGTTCAGGCGCCCCGTCATCCATCGGCGACTTGCGATGCCGCGGCGGGAACACGCCGGCGTTCAGGCGCGGCACGTAGACGGCATCGAACTCCAGGCCTTTGGCGGCATGGATGGTCATGACGTTCACGGAATCGCCGAGCATGTCGGGCGAGCCCTTGATGTGATCTTCGCCAAGAGCCACGCAGCGCCGAACGTCACCGATCAGTTCCGACACCTGAGACCGCAGCGGCGCTTCAGCGGAGCGCAGGGACACGCGCTGCGCGCATCCAAGGAGCCACAACATCGCCTGCCGGTCCAGGGCATGGCGCTTTTCCGACAGACCTCTCGCCGCGCCGAGGGCGCCGAAGAGGTACCGTGCCAGCATCGCCGATACCGTCGAAGCTGACTGGAGGTCCGCTGGCGGGCGCCCGCCTGTTGCGTCATCATCACTCGCAGATGGTAGGTCCGCAGCGCGGGCCATCCATGAGAGCGCTGCCCGGGCAGAAGGCTGGTCAAGGGCCGTGAGGGGGCCATTGACCGCGAACCCCTCGGCGCGCAACCTCTGTGCGATGCCCCGGGCGAGCTGGTTCGTTCTGCACAGGACGGCCTGCCCGCCGAGTGTCACTCCGGCCGCCGCGGCCTCCCGGATCGTCTGCGCCAGACCGCTGAGCTCTGCCTCGTCATCATCCGCCTCCGCCAGCACAATCCGGCCCGGCTCTCCGCTATCGGCCGGTTTGAGGGCGGGCACGTCTGGCAGACCGAGCGAAACGCCCAGAGCCGATATGAACCGGACGATGAGGGGCGTCGAGCGATAGTTCGTGGTGAGCCGGTACATGGCCCTCGGCTTCACGTCGTCTGCCTCACGTACGATCGGCGACATCGTCTCGGCGCCGCGGAATGCGTAGATCGCCTGCAGCGGATCGCCGACCGCCCACAGTACTCGCCCGTCGGCGGCAACCAATCGGAGAAGCTCGAGCGACGAGCTGTCCATATCCTGGAACTCGTCCACAAGGACATGGTCCGGCATCTCCGGGTACCAGGACCCTATCTCGCGGAGCACGAGCCTAGCAAGAGTGATGAGATCCGCGTAGTCCACGCCCCCGCGCTCGCGCAGCGCCTGCTCGTAGGCACGGTATAGACGCACCGCATCCGACTTGCGCTGGTCTGTTGCGCTCAACGTGTCGGGATCCAGGCCGTTCTCCTTCCACCCTCCGATCGCGTCGAGCAAGCCCGCCAGCGGCCGCACAGGCGCGTCGAGATGCTCCCACACGCCTCCGGCGCCGCCCCTGACGATCTCCTCCAGTACCCGCAACGATGTGATCCGATCACAGACCAGCGGGCACTCAGGCAGGCCCAGCATCCTGCCGAACCGTCGCAACAGCTCCAGTCCGTAGCCGTGCAGAGTGAAGACGCCTACCTCCGCCGCTTCGTCCGGACCCGACCTCTGCAGCCTCTGGCGCAGTTCCTCTGCCGCGTTGCGCGAGAAGGTCACGGCGAGTATGCGAGCAGGGCTCACGCCCTCGTCGAGAAGGTGGAGGACCCTTGCCGCCAGAGCGCGTGTCTTCCCAGAGCCGGGTCCCGCGACGACGACCGTCGTTTGATCGCGAGCCGTTGCGGCCGCAGCCTGCTCTGCATCAAGAGTGAGAGGCTCCTCCGGGGCGTCCCGTGTGGCGAGGCGCGGCGTCCACTGCTCAAGAAGCGCGGCGACAAGCTGGCGCACCACCACCCGCTCAGGCACCTGCAGACTCCCGGCAATCTCCTGAGCCGTCGCTCCGCCCGCGAAGGCAGCCGCCACCGCCTGGCACGGCGCAATGAACTCGGCTGCAAAGGCGCTCGCCTCAAGCTCTCGTCGCTCCATCGGGCTGTAGCCGTCGGCTTCCTGTATAGGGGCAGCGATGCTCTCGTCAACACCGTCCAGATCCGAGACGAGATCGGCAAAATCCCCGACGCTGCGATGGAGACACCAGTGGGCCAGCTCGTGTGCGAGCAGGGCGGCTTCGGCGGCGGCCGGCAGATTCGCTCGGATCCAGATGATCTGCATCTGGCGGTCCAGAACCCCGTCGGCGCCTGCAAGGAGCGGGTCATCGGGCGCCAGGCGGCACACGCCGAGGCCAGCATTCAGCAGCGCGCTCTCCACCGCATGGATCGCAGGCGTCAGGGCGTAGCCGATCCCAAGGGACGCCCGGAGCTCTGCCGCGCGATCGGCTGCGCGGGATGCGACAATCGAGATCACGCCTCCTGGGTGTCCTCGGGACGATCGCCCAGCCACCAGGCCTTGTCGGCATCGTCCATGTCAGGCGCCTGCAGGACTGCTGTCATGAAGTCCTGCCGCACGATCTCCGGAGCCGCGCTTGGGGCCAGCTGATCCGAGTCCGGCGTGAGGTCGTCCCCGGCGCCGCTCCCGTCGGAATGCGTAACGGTCCGTGAAACATCCGCCGCTCTCGCTATCTGGTACTGCGGTTGGGGCATGGCATCCCGGCGCAGGCGTCCTCGTGGTCCGTCCTCGGCGACCCCCAATGTGGGTGTCTTCGCCGACCTGTAGCTGGCTGAGGCCGACAGTGTGGGTGGCTGCCGGAGATACGCAATCACTGACTCCCCGGTAGCTCCGATGGCATCTCCGATCGCTCGCACAATCTTCGCCGGCACGGTCTCCGGGTCGAGCAGTCTGCGTTCAAGGCGGGTCAGCACGGACAGGCCGATGCGTAGAACGTCTGCCAGATCACGTGGGCTCATGCCCCGAGTTCGCGCACCCTCCACTATGCTCGGCAGCCGCCGGGCCTGCTTTCGAGCGCGCATGGCCCTCAGCATGGTGCGAGCGGTGGATCCGGCCGTTCCTGGAAGTCCGGCTGCCTCTGAGAACTCCACGCGTTCCTGTGCCGTCGCCTCCGGTACGACGTCTCTGTAGAGGCTGAGGGCAACAAAGTCGTCGGCGAACTCCGGGTACTTCTGAACCCACTCGTCTACGCAAGCCGGACTGGCGTCGGCCTCGTTCAAGAAGCGCCACAGCGCTTCATCGCGTGCTTCGTGTTGCTGCCGAGGTAGTTGCGGCGCCTTATCGCGTTCGGCGCTCATCTTGCGTCCTCGCTGGCCGGTTCACTCATGATCTCGTGTCCTCGTCGTATCCAGTTCCGGATCGTTCGCGACGTCACCCCCATCATGGCGCCGATCTCATCTTCGGTCCAGCCCTCGTAGTACTTCATCACGAACACGCGCCTTGTCTGCTCCGGCAATCTGGACAGGCTGAGCATCGCAACGGCCCACTCCTGAGGCGAGACGGAGGCGTCCGGGACGTTCGAAGGCCCGCTTGCCGTGAAACCCGCGGCAGTTTCGTTCGGTCGCCGCGTGCGGAGCACATCAATGATGCGCAGCCGCAGGCAATGCCAGAAACGCACTTCCCAGAACGCATGCCGACGATCACTGCTCATCCACTCGTCATACAGGCGCACAGCGAGGTCGTGCAGTATGTCCTCGCGGGTGTCCCAGTCGATCCATCGGTACGCCGCGAGCCGGGACCGAACGACCGGCTCGATGCCGACCACCAGACGCTCGCAGAGCTGCCATGCGTTCTCTTCGTCTCCATTCCTCAGCCACTCTCTCAGGATCGTGACCAGCGCCTCCGGCCTTCGCTCTTTGACAGAGCTAAGCACGTGCCGCGGGTGCATTTGGCGAAGATCAACGAGCTCGGCTGCCGCCTGCTCCTCGCGAGTGTACGACCCAACATCCTCGCCGCCCGGGGCTATGCGGCCCAGGACTTCGTCGTCATTCATGGGGGTACTCGCAGGCGCACCGCGGATTCGGAAACGACGAAGTTCGACGTTTCCGACTCGAGGCATCGGCACCGAGTGTACAGAGGAACTGAACCATGGAAGATGGATCAATCAAAGGAGCCAGCGCCATGTCATACCAAGCCTTCGATGCGGCAGAAGCCGCAGAGGATCTCACGCTGTCCGGAGTGCGCGAGCATCTCGATGCTCGGCTCGATGCAGCCGCCCTGCTGCTGGCAGCCGGCAGGCCGGGCGCTGCCGCCGTGGAGCTGGCTGCCGTCCGCTCGGAATATGCGGATCTGGCTCCCATACTCTCCGTGTACGGCTGCGCCGACCTCCGAGACAGGCTTGACACGCTTGCCGACGTTGCGAACCGATGGCACACCCGGCAATACCCGTCGGTCAGCGCTTCCCGAGATGCTTCTCGAAGAAGGAGCGTGCGTCAACGACCAGCGCGTTTGGCGGCAGCACGTGCCCTGAGTTGTACCAGATGAGCTGTTTTGGCTCCCGGGCTGCGTTCACGAGAGCCTCGGTCGCCTCCGCGGGGATGAGCTCATCCTTGCGCGCGGCGAGGATGAGAAGGGGCTTCGGGGCATACCTACCGACGAAGTGAATGGGATCGGTCAACGCGGCAGCCACTTCCAGGCGGCCCCGCGCCTGGTCCGGAACGACGCCAAGCTTCTCCGCCCAGGACAGGAAGTCGCCCCCCGGCACTGCCAGGCATGCGGCTCGAAGGCGAGGCTCCACGCCGATGAAGGTGCCGCCGATCATGGCTCCCTGACTGAAGCCGAGGAATCCGATCCGATCCTTGTCTATGTCCTGTCGGGCCGATAGATAGTCCACCGCGCGCCGAAGATCCCTGACCGTCTGGATCCAGGCATCTCTGTTGGTGGGCGACTGGATGAAGTGAATGTCCCCGGACCGATGCTTGCGAGCCCTATCGCCGTGGTATTGCGCATCCACGCTTAGCGCCGCCATGCCGAGAGTGCATAGCATATCCGCGGCGATCCTCACGTAGTCGGTGTCCTTGTGACCGCCAGAACCAGCCAGAAGGATAACCGCCGGTAAAGGCTTCTTTCCGCCCTTCGGCAGACTGAGGATGCACGGTACCCGCTGATCGTTCACGCTGGTGAACGTCACGAGGTGCCTCGTACGCAAGGCTTTGAGCTTCGCAGGCTCGTTCTTGACCACGGGCGCCGGGCGGATGGTCGCCTCCAGTGGCGCTGATGCATCATAGTCGTACAGCGCCGTACGGACCGTCTCGATGTCCGGTCCGCCCTGCGCCGGAGCGGCGCCGACGGCGCTGGCGCTGCGACCACAGAGCGCGCCTGCCAGACCGACGGCGATGACGACAATCAGCCTTAACCGCGGAACCCCTGCCATGCATCTTCCTCCCACGGGCACCAGCGCTCCCCCATGGCGCATCCTGTCCCGCCGGACAGGGTCGGCAGCAGGTACCATGAGCAAGCATGCCGAATATGGAGCACAGAGTACCATACGAGCCCATCCTCTAGCCATGACCATCACCCTCACGAACGACACCTACGACGGCGTCTGCTCCATCATGCTCGGCAACGGCTCCATCTGCACGGCCGTAGGGCCAACCGGCTACCACGCGTTGCCAGACGCAACCTCCGACGTTGCTCAGCGCACCCAGCATTTCGTATGGGCCGGTCGCCGCCATGAAGGCCCGCGCCACGCGCTGAGGAACTTCGGCTCCATCAGCCGGAGCTTGTCCATAGACGGGCGCCGGACTGATGACACAGACTGGACTCAGCGCCTGGATTGCCAGCGTGCAACATGCGCGTCGCTGGTGCGCCACGCCCATGTCAGCGAACGTACGACATCCCTCGCCTGCCTGGGCGACAACTGCGTCCTCCTCGAAACCGTCCTCGAAAGTACGCGCCCGTGCGATGTCGTCTTCGACATCCTCTATGTGCTGCCTGAGCCGACATTCGGCTCCCGTCTTCCGCTGCTGGAGACGGACTGCGTGGTGGCCCGTTTTGCCGAGACTGACAACGCCGGCGAGGTTAGGATCGTGTCAGCCAATCGCGGGGGCTTCTGTCAGGCCGCATCCGTGACAGCGCGCGCGGTGCGCTTACGCCACACAGGCCGCGTGGTCCCTGAGCGACCGATCACCGTCCGAACGCTGATCCAGTTCAGCGACCGCCTGGACTACAGCTTCCCCGTCACCATGCTCGACTGGGACCGCCTGCTCGCACGGCATGAGCAGGCCTGGGGCGAGTTCTGGGGCCGCAGCCGGATGGGAACTGGCAACGAGTTGGTGGATCGGGCTCGCCTCATTTCGTTGTACACGATCCGCGCGCAGCTTACGGACTGGTCCATCGGCCCCACACTCTCGGAACCTTACTGGGGTGGCGGAGCGTTCCACGACGAGATGTACCCGTTCTTTGCCCTGATCTCCGGCGGCCATGCGGATCTCGCGTCGCGCATGCCTCGGTTTCGGAAGACGACCCTGCCGGCTGCCCTGCGGCGCGGTCGAGGCTCGGGCGCGCTGTATCCTTGGAGCAGCACGGAGGCCGGCGAGGAGCGTGACCCTGACGGGCTCTGGCTGACCGAACGCTTCCATCTCGCTCAGTTCTCTGCCGGAATTTGGGCGCAATGGCTCTACGAGCGCGATTTGCGCCAGCTCTCTGAGCTGTATCCGGTACTCCATGAGATCGCGCGGTACTACGAGAACACAGTGATAGCCAGAGATGCTGAAGGGCGCCTGGGAACCCGGCCATGCGTGGACTTCGACGAGTCTGTTGGCGCCGTGCGAAATGGTCCGTTCACCGTGTCCGGCGCTTCCGCCGCGCTCAACTGGGCAGCCCAGGCTGCGAATCTGTTGGGCATCCATGCGCGCACGTCGGCAGACTGGCGGAGTCTTGCCGACAGTCTTCGGCAGGCGATCGTTGAGCATCAGACCGAGAGCGGCGAGCTCGTGTTCGGCATTCCTGACGGCGTGCCCGTGCACTACAGCGTTCTCGGCCACGTCTTCCCGTTCCGAACGGAGGTGCGCTCACCTCGTGCGGTTCGAACGGCGCGGATGATCCACGACATCTGCCGGAGCTCGCGGGGATGGAAACCCGGCCTGTCGTCGGCGTTCGAGGGTAGCAACTGGCAGTGGACCTCTGGCCATCTGGGGATTGTCCATGCCATGCAGAACAACCCGGAACTGGCCTGGGAAGCCATAGCTCGCGGTCCTGAGGGGTCGGGGCCAGGCCTGATCCCCTGCGAACACATCAACGCTCGTGGCGTGCCGCAGGTGCCGTGGTTCACCACAGGAGTCGGCGCGTGGCTGTACGCACTGAATGCGGCGGTGGCATGGGTGGACGAACAGGCAACGCACCTCCTTGCAGGCATACCCGATGGCATCTCGCCGACCTTCGAGGGGATCCGCGGCTCGCACGGCGTGTCTTTGAACGGAGCGTTCCGCGATGGCGTACCTGAGGTGACTGCGTCAGCCCCTCATCGGGTCCACCGATGGCGCTTCAGCATCCCGGCCAACTTGCTGACCCGAGTGCAGGTATTCGGAGTGGAGGTCGGAGCCGCTGGCAGCGAGGTGATCTTTGAGACCAACGTACCTGATGTTCCGGCGCCGCTTGTTGCGCCGCGATCCTGACATTCTGGAGGACGATCATGCCTGATATGCTAGTGAAGCTGCTGGACCTTCCGCCGCTCGCGCCGGCGGTCGAGCGGGCCGAAGCAGCCGGCGTGCGCATCCGACGCGCGCAGGCATTTGAGATAACCCCGGTGCGCTCGTTCATCGAGGAGACGTGGGGGCAGGGATGGTCGGACGAGGTCTCCGTCGGCTTCGCCAACAAACCGGTCTCGGTATACATCGCTACCTCCGAAGGCTGCGTCGTCGGCTTCGGCGCCTATGAGTGCACTCGCCGGGCGTACTTCGGTCCGACCGGCGTTGCCGAGAGCTATCGTAAGAAGGGGATCGGAGCGGCCTTGCTGCTGGCGTGTTTGTGGGGACTGCGCGAAATGGGGTACGTCTACGGCATCATCGGAGGCGCGGGGCCGACCGAGTTCTATGCCCGAATCGCCGGCGCCACCGTTATTCCCGACAGCTCGCCCGGCATCTACACCGATCTCCTTAAGAAGAAGGCATGAGGCGCCTCATGGCCCTCGGGGTCGGCAGGATAGCCGCCCTGAGTTGCCCTCGATCATCCGCCCCGTCAGTGTCCGGCATTCGCCTGCGCGACACCGGTGTCGCCTGGAGCGCCGCTACGGCTCGCGCGTCGTCGGTTTGCCTGTTAGCGCTCCTATTCACCCACGTTGCGGGTTCTGACAGCGTCTCGCGGTCAGCAGTGAGCAGCAGCACTCGAGTCGATGTCGCCGCTCGCCGCGAGCAACTCGAGAATGCGCTCCTATCGGCTGCCCCCTACAAGACAGACGCCTCCAACGCGGCCCTGCCGTGGTCGGAGTCCTACCTGCTTCAGGCCATGTCGGCAGCCTACGCGGCCACGCACGACACGCGATACGCCGTCGCGCTGCTGGACCGCTTCGACGCTATCCTGGCAGACCGTGACGATCGGCGTATACCGCCCCGGCGCGACGAGCTCACGGGCCGTGTAGCGCCTGCCTGGGGGACCGATCGCTACACACAGGGACGGTGGCATGTTTGGGCGGTTCACACCGGCATGATCTGTCTCGGACCATCCGAACTGGTCAACCTGCTCGGCACGCATCCGAGCGCAGCCATCGACAACGCCCGCATTCATCGCGTCCTTGCGGCCCTGGAGGCTGCTGTCGCCCACCACGACCAGGAGTGGCGATGGGGACCGAGACGCGACGAGGGCTACTACGTGGATCAGGGCATCGGTCTGCTTCCCCTGAACCAGCAGAATGCGCTCGGCCTTGTCATGCTTGAGCTGCATCGAGCGACGGGCAAGAGGCCCTACCGAGAGCGGGCGGCGGCGCTGGCGCGGTTCTTCCGCAATCGCCTGCGCACGGAGCCATCCGGCGCCTATTCGTGGAGCTACCAGCCCGGCATTGAAGGCAACCGATCAGGCTTCGAGGACATTTCGCATGCCGCCATCAACGTCCAGTTCGCCGTGCGTTGCTTTGAAGCCGGACTGGTGTTCACACGCGGGGATCTCCGCAGATTCGCTGCCACCTATCGGCTTGCGGTGCGGCGCGGCGAGGGTCAGTGGTCAGATACCGTTGGGATGACGGGAGGCACCAATGCCCACGCACCGCAGGCGCTGGGACGCTGGTTGCCGTTGGCGAAGTTCGAGCCGACGATTATCGCCGACGTTGAGGCCACCATGCCCGCCCTCACGGGCGGATCCAGCGGCGCTATGCTATTGGGCCTGGCCAACCTCGTCCGCTATGGTCCGAGCCGGCAGATGCCCCGGCGCTAACGGACCACGGTTAAGAAACTCGAGATGGCAGCGGGAAGAATGCCGAGCCCGATCGTGGCGATGCAGCAGATCGTGATGGCAGCTCCTACGCCCGTCATGGCTCTGGGCCTGGCCTCCACGCCGTGCCCTGTGGGCGATGGCTTGGGAGCGGCGCTTTCCTCAAACACGATGTACCAGACGACGCGCAAGTAGTAATACACGCCCATCGCCGAGGTGAGCGCCATGGTGACCGCCAGAGCGACGTCGCCGCCCGTCAAGACCGCGTAGAACACCTGCCACTTGCCGATGAACCCTGCTGTCGCCGGAATGCCGGCCAGCGAGAGCATGAAGAGCACCATGGCGTAGCCAACGGCAGGTTGGGAAGAAGCCAGGCCCCGCAGGTCGTTCAATGTCTGAGCGTCCTTGTCTCGGCTGCTCAGGTAGGCAAGGACGCCGAAGGCCCCGATTAGCGCCAGCGCATAGGCTAGCAGGTAGAAGACGGCTCCGGTCATGGCGAGGATGGAAGCCTGAGTCCCCTTGGTTCCCATCAGTCGGAAGCCCATACAGGCGACGGCGACGAGAAGGTAACCGGCGTGGGCAACGCCCGAGTAGGCCAGCATGCGCTTCACGTTCGTCTGTGCTATCGCGATGAGGTTGCCGACGATCATGCTCAGAATGGCGATCGCCCTGATAGCGGGCAACCACGTGTGATAGCCGCCAGCGATCGTATCGCACACTCTCAGGAAAGCGACAATCGCGCCGATCTTGGCGGTCGTCGCCAGGAACGCCGTCGCGCTTGTTGGCGCGCCCTCGTAGACGTCCGGCGACCACTGGTGGAACGGAACCGCGGCGATCTTGAAACAGAGACCGATCACCAGCAGAAGCGCCGCAGCAATCCCCATGGGCTCTTTCAGCGCGCCCCGTGCGACGGCTGACTGCACATTTGAGAGTTCTGTGGAAGCCGCCACGCCGTAGGTGAGCATGATTCCATAGAGCATTAGAGCCGAGGCAAGGGCGCCGAGCAGAAAGTACTTGAGCGCGGCCTCGTCGCTCTTCGCATCCGTTCGAGCAAATCCTGCAAGCACATAGAGGCCGAACGACATTAGCTCGAGTCCGAGGAACAGCACAATGAGGTCGTTCGCCTGCATCATCAGCAGCGCCCCGGACAGCGAGAGCAGCATGATCGCGTAGTACTCGGGCTTCTCAAGGTCACGGCTGCGAAGGTAGGTCTGCGCAACCAGCACCGAGAGGAAACCGCCGAGCAGCAGCACAAAGGCGCCGGACGAGTAGAGCGTGTCGGTCAGGGCTGCCCCAGCGAACAGGGTATCGCCGAACCCATCGCTCGAGCCGCGCAGGAGGACGAGCAGCGCTCCGAGAGCTCCGGCGCCGCCGAGCGGCGCTGCCAGCCGGCTTCCTGGCCCTCTGCGCAGAAGCGGCGCCCCCAGCAGGATAACCAGCGCCACGCCCCAGAGCACGAGGATGGGCAGAATGCCGCTCAGATCACGGATAGCCTGGGTGGGGGCTCCCATGGGCCTAACACGTCCCTTCCTGGAGCGTGACCGCACGCTCGAACGATCGCAGTTGGTCTTCCCGGCACGCGGGCGGCGTGGGCACGGCGCATCCGGGGGCCAGGATGAACCTCCGGCCGCCAGACTGCTGCATGGCGTCACGGGCTTCCGCGAGGATCTCATCGGGCGAAGCCGTGCCGAACGTCAGCTCGTTCACGCCGCACATGAGACATGCCTGGGTCCGGAGGCGCATCTCCTTGATGCTCGGATTGCCTGCAAGTCGGTCGCTCCAACTGTAGATAGCGTATCCTCGCAGAGGCAGAACGTTCTCTGGATAGATGCCTACGCCGTGGTGATGAATCACATTGAGGGAAGCTTCCGATGCGGCATCGAGCACTCGCTGCTCGCGAGCAGCGAAGTAGGTTCGGTGAGAGTCAGCCGCCATGGTGTCAGCCGCAGCGCCGACCACCGCCAGATAGATGCCGTCTACTCCGAGTTCGACCAGGGCATGCACGTAGGCGCAGATCGATCGGGTGAGGGCTTCGAGGCCCTCCTCGACTCGCTCCGCCCCCTGATGGAGATGCTCGAATACACGACGGTTGCTGATCTTCTCGGCCGTCGCGCCAACGCCGAACACCGTTACGACGACAGGATAGTCCTCAGCCCGCCCGTCGAGGATCATGCGCACAGCCTCAAGCTGCTGGCCAAAGTGGCCGCCGGCGCCATCCAGGACCGGCAGGCGAGGCCAATCGTCAGGCGTTTCGATGCTGGGCAAATCGGACGGCATCTCGTAGGGTATGTCGTGCATCACTTTGAGCAGATCCGGCCTGTAGCGGGCCGCGAAGTCCAGTTCAGCGCGGGCAAGACCTGCCCCGGCGGGCGGGTCAAGACGGAAGTGATACCAGAGACTG
>JAAYVH010000159.1 GCA_012517255.1 Chthonomonadales bacterium | reverse complement strand
GATTCATAGACATTGTGGAAAGCCTCCTCCTTGTGTTGTGTTTGCACATACACACTTCGGCAGGAGGCTTTCTGTCTCCGTCAAGACCCACAGACAAACTAAAGCCAATATATGTACACATGTGTGAGTCACAAAATGTGACTCACACGGGGCGCGATCCGGGCCATGCAGTGACTCTAGACTCGCCGCCTCTGCTTCAGTTGCCGTGACGGCCGCAGGCCGTGGAGCCGCAGCTTCTCGCTGCGCGCCGTTGAGCCGAGTGCACCCGCGCGCCGGCGCGCTCTGAGGCCTACTTCGGCTCGAGGAACTCCATGGCCAGACGCGTGAACGTTATGTGCCGGTAGTCATCCCGCTCCCAGAGCACGCCAAGACTGGCGCCTCTGAGCAAGGCGAGATCGGAGTAGGCGGCGAGCCCGTCGTAGACGAGTCGCTCGTTGCTGTAGGTCTCGCCCTCGTCGTAGCTCAGTCGAGCGACCAGCGTCTTGCGTGCAGGGCCTTTGGGGCCGGTCCAGGCGATCCGGTTCCGCTGTCGACCGGCTTTCCGTGTGAGGCGCTCGATGGCGCACGCGACCGGCGAGACCGTTGCGCCGGGCCTGGGAGACGACCAGGTGGTTCCGCCGTCCTCGCTGATAGACACCCACCGGTTCGGGCCATCGTTCTGGCGAATATCCATCAGGATACGGCCATCGGCAAGCTCCACGACCTGACACTCGTTGCCCCCCTGGGCGCCCGGAACCATCGCGCTGCGCCGCCAGGTCTTGCCATGGTCGTCGCTGTACAGGCAGAACGGCACGTAGGGCGTGGCCTTCCACGAGGCGAACAGCAGCCTTCCCGTGCGCGTCTGGATCGCGCCGCCGGGGCCGATGACGCTGCACGTCCACTTCGGGTCGGCCATGTCGCGGGCGATGGCAGTCAGGTCGGTCGGCTCCGACCAGGTCACGCCATTGTCGTCGCTATAGCGCGCGAGCGTCTGCGTGTCGTCGGTGCCGGGACGCGACGTGCCGGTATCGCGGTTCGGCTTGCAGCGCAGGTAGAGCACCCAGACTCGCTTCGTCTTGCGATCCACCACCGTCGCGGCGTTGGCCGACGACCAGCGCTCGCCCGCATGCTCGATCACCTTCATCGCCGACCATGTCCGCCCGCCGTCGGCGCTCCGCTTCAACACGAGGTCAATCTCATTGTTGTCCATGCCCGGGTCGCCGGCGTTATACTTGCGCGCCTCGGCGAACGCCAGGATCGTCCCGTCGGGCGCCACTTCGATGGTCGGGATGCGGTAGCACGCGTAGCCGCCCTGACCGGAGGTGTACACGTCGACATGCGTTAGGTCCGCCTGTGCGAGCGCAAGCACCGGCAACGCCGCCAGCAAGCCCAGGCAGAGTAGCGGTAGGTAGTTCATGGTCTTCTCCTTCGGGTCTGCCTCCCGGTCCAGGCTCCTCTGGGGCGTATGGACCGGGTTGCCGGTCTTGCGCCGGCGCTACTGCCTGGCAGGTATGGGCCTCTTTCCAGCCTCTGCGACGAGCGGCTCAATCTCGAACCCGAGGGGCTGCCCCTCGTGGATCTTGCGCCGGGCGTTGACAATGGCCTCTTCCAGCCCCGGCGGCGTCTGGTTCTTCCACCAGTTCATCCGTTCGCTGTAGCACCAGACGTACTCGTCGGACGTGTAGAGCGCCCAGTAGGTGTTGTGCTCAAACCACCTCGCCCGTTCTTCTGGAGTCATGCGGAAGCTCAGGTACTGGTCGGTATTGGGCTGCCGGAGAGCGAAGTTCTGGTCCACATAGAGGGCGTTGCCGGCCTGTACCTGCCGGGTGTACTTCTGGCGCAGACGCGCGGGAAGCATCTGCAGGACCCGCTGACGCATGGTGTGATAGGCCCGGAAGTACTGCTCGCGCGACGTGTAGTAGTAGGCCATCTCGTTGCCGTCAATGAAGCGCGCCTTTGCGCTCGCCCCTTCGAGCATGCCGATCAGGAAGTCGGGCATGAGCCCCCATCCGCCCTTCTGCAGCTCAGCCTCGCGGCGATCCTCGGGCAGATCGGCCAGATGGCCGATGAGGCTCACGTGGAAGAAGGTCAAGACCAGGGCGCCCGGCATCTCCTTCTCGAATGCCCGCATGAGCTGCTTGCCGCGCAGACGCACCTGCGTGCGATACTGGGCAAACGAGCGCTCTTTCGCGCGGGGCTGTTTGGCATAGTTCCACAGCTCGAAGTCGTAGGGCTCCGGGTCGAAGCAGATGCCCTTGATGCGCGCAACCATGCCGACCTTCACGAGCAAGCGCGCGTTCTGCTCGACGGCCTTCCACTGCGTGTCGTCGAACCAATCCCACTCGGCATGGGGCGAGCCCCAGATGAGTACGAAGTTGTGCGTGAACTTGCCGAACTTGAGTTCGCGGAGTATCCGCTCGTCTTCCGCAAAGAGCTTCGGGTCCAGCGGCTTGGTCTCGAAGGCGTTGAACCCCTTGTCCAGCCGAAAGATCAGGCCATCGAAAGGCCGCTTCTCCATGTCGGGCAGCATGTCGCGCATTTGCGCCGGCGTGGGCACATCCCAGCCGTACTCGATGAGCTTCTTCTGCGCCAGCGGGACCTGGGCGAGTACGGCAGATGCCGCCACCGTGAGCGCGATCAGGCAGAGGGTCTTGATGGGCATCGTATCGCACCTCCTATGAGCAGACTCTTCAGCGGGTCCGGGGCGGGTTCCTGCGGACCGATGATGCGCAGCGCGCGGATGGTCGGCGGCAGCGGGCCTCGTCAGTCTCGAAGCCCGCAGGGATGTGTCCGTCACTGGATCGTTTGGCCGGGCTCCCAGAGCGACGCGATCGGCACTGCCCATAGATCGGGGCCGAACGCTGCCGCCCTGTCGCCTGCATACGCGACGATGCCGCGAAACGGGCGTGGCGTCACGAGCTCTCTCAAGCACTGTAAGCCGGCCAGGTCATCGCTGCGGGCAGACCCCGAGGACTTGATCTCGATCCCCACGATGCGATCTCCGTAGTCGAGCACCACATCGACCTCCCGTCTACGATGGGATCTCCAGTGGAACACGTGAGGCTGGGTGTCGCTGGTTCCCACAAGCTTGAGAATCTCGGTGATCACGAACGTCTCGATCAGTCGCCCCGCCACGACAGTATCGCGGGCCGAACCGGATATACCGATCCGCGCAAGCCGTGCCGCCAGTCCGCTGTCGGTGAGGACGAGCTTCGGCGCCCGAGCCGACTGGTGGGCCGCGCTCGATGACCATGCAGGTATCGCCTCGACAAGCATGGTCATCTGCAATAGCGCCAGGTAGCGCTGGAGGGTGGTGTATGGGACACCGAGATCGCGGCTGACGCTCGCCACGTTGACGGCGGTAGCGGTGAGTGATGCGAGCATGGCCAGCAACTGCGCCATCGCGCTGATGGATCCGATGCTCGCCAGGGCCTGGATGTCTCGCTGCAGCATGGTCGTAACGTAGGCGTCGAACCAGGCGCCACGCCTTCGGGAGGACGTGCGCGCGACCGGATCCGGATAACCGCCGATCAGGGCGCGGAGCAGGATGTCCTCGAAACCGACACGCGCTTCGGGTCCCGGCGGGAGGGGCTCGAACGAATCGCCTCCGAGCGCATCTACGAGGTTGACCCCTGAGCCCGCAATCTCAGCCTGACTGAGGGGCCACAGCCGTAGAACCTCCATCCGCCCGGCTAGCGACTCGGAAACCCCTGGCAAGAGGAGCACCTGAGCGGATCCGGTCAGCACGAACCGGCCAGGCGTGCGGTCGGCATCCACGATCATCTTGATCGCAGGGAACAGCTCCGGCACGTGTTGGACCTCATCCAGCACGATCGGCGCTCGGTTCAGGTGGACCAGCGACGCGAGGAACCCCACGGGGTCGCTGCTCGCGGAGGCAAGTGTCAGAGGATCGTCGAGATTTCGGTACAGCCCCATGTCGCGGACGAGCGTCGTCTTGCCGGTCTGACGTGCGCCGATGAGCATGACAACGGGCGTGTCGTCGAGCGCCTCTCTGATCCGGGATGCCAGGAGTCTCCGGTACATGGGTAAAGTTTACCCACTGTATGGTGATTCTTGATAGCAGCGACAGCCCTCGAGGATTATCGCTCGAAGGTGACTCTGAGCATCTGCAGCCAGTAGCGCTGGCTGTCCACGTAGGTGATGTAGATGACCCTGCCGCCCTGCTCCGCAAGTTCGGGGTGCTCCTTGCCGGCGTAGCAGAACGCCTTCTCGAAGGCCCGATGGGGCGCGCCGATCTCGGCGATCTGTCGGTAGGGTCCCCACGGGTTGTCGGCAAGGCTCAGCCGGATACGGTCGGCGATTCCCACGGAGTGCACCGCCAGATACCCGCCGAGGTATCGGTTGTAGGCTACCGAGAGCTCGCTTGGGAAGTCGGCGAGCCCGGCTATGTCTGCCGACTGAGATGGATCGGCGCTCCACGTTGGATGATCGGGACTGCCGCTGAAGTACTCGTAGGCCCCGGACTTCGCGACACTCTCGGGGGCAACTCGCGCCAGCTTGCCGATCTTCTTTCCCTGGCGTTCCTCGACGCCCACGACGTACAGATAGCGCGGGCGCGCCTCGGGTCCTCTCACCACGGCGGCGCCGAAGACCGGTTTGCCGTCAGCATTGGGCCACCACAGTTCATCGCCATGCTCTGACTTCAGCCGCTCGAAGCGGATCCTATCTGGCTCTGACGCATCGGCTGCAGCCAGCCCATGGCCCTCGAGCCTGAAGTCGAAGGGCCCGCCGCCGCCCGTCGTGCGAATACGCGCCCAGTATAGATAGACCCTCCGTGC
Organism: Chthonomonadales bacterium; assembly: GCA_012517255.1. Lineage (GTDB taxonomy): Bacteria > Armatimonadota > Chthonomonadetes > Chthonomonadales > CAJBBX01 > JAAYVH01. Next base: position 62,960 of record JAAYVH010000159.1, on the reverse strand, counting down.
CCGAGCGTCATACCACCCGCCGGCAGGCCACAGTCGCGTCTCGTTCCCCTCGCCGGGGAGATTCGGGATGACCTGCCGGGCGAGCCCGGTGGCCGGATCGGTCACGAACCGGTAGCGCCGCAGGCCGGAGGCTGTCCGTGCAGAGGTCAGGAGCGCGGCGTTGCTGACGCCGCCGACATAGCGCTTTTCGGGGTCGGTGGGGTGCAGCAGGAACACGTCGCCGAAGAGCCAGAGCGTATCCTTGTCCATCAGCACCGAGTACCCCGCGTCCACGCCGCTCACGCCAGCCTGATTGTCTGTAAAGAGGAGACCGGCGTTCTCGACCCTGACCACCCGAGGACCCGCGTCCCCGGACCACGTCATGGCGAGGACGGCCCCTGCGAGCGCCACCACGGACATCATGGCCACCGCCGCGCCTCGACCCGTCTCATGCGACGGCCTTGCCCTTCAGCGTGGGGCCCTCGGTCGGGCCGAAGCCGACGTTGTCCTTCCACGTGATCGTCACGTCCTCGCCGGAGAACTTCACCGTGATGGTGCGCTCGAACGGCGTCTCGTAGAAGCAGACCTTCATCATCAGAGTGTCATCCGACGTCCATGCGCCGCGGGTCGCGATCTTCGCGGGCGGCTCTCCTTCGAGCGCCGTCGTTCCGCGCACCCAGTCGGCCATGCCGCACACAAGCGGATGCTCGCCACGGTCATTCGTCAGGGTCATCGTGACACGCCCGGCCTTGACACTGAACGATGCGGCAACGATCTTGCGGTCGTTCTGCTCGAGCCGATAGGTTCTGCCATCCACGCGCGTGGTATCGGGCGCGAGCGATGCTCCGTCAGGCGACGCCACCTCCAGCGTTTTCAGACGTTCGGCCAGCGTCTTCTCATCGGGGCCTGGCAGCGCAGGGCTGCCCATACGGTGCAGCAGGTTGTCCCAGATGGCGTTGAGCACGGCCTGCATGTCCGCTACGCCGCTGGTGATGGCCATCACGGCGTCATGCTCCGGCATGACGATGCAGTACTGGCCGAACGCGCCGTCGCCGCGATAGGCGTTGTGGCGGCAGCGCCAGAACTGATAGCCATAGCCCTGCGCCCAATCGCTGTTGGGATCGTCGCCGTTGGGGACCTGCTTGGAAGTCGCGGCGGTGACCCAGGCTTCGGGCACGAGCCTTCTGCCCCGCCAGACGCCCTTGTGCAGATAGAGTAGTCCGAAGCGGGCGATGTCTTCGGTCTTGACGCTCAGGCCCCATCCGCCGGTGTTGATCCCTTTGGGACACGTCTGCCAGGTCATGCCGGTAATGCCGAGGGGTCCGAAGAGGCGCGGCCGGAGGTAGTCGAGAAGGCGCTTGCCCGTGATCTTCTGGAGGATGGCCGACAGCATGTAGGTCGCGCCGCTGTTGTAGACGAACTTCGAGCCGGGAGCGTGCTCGACGGGAATCGAGAGGAAGGCGCGCACCCAGTCGCCCTCTGTCGCCCGGGTGGTGCGGTCGATCGTGTCCTGATCATGTCCCGTGGTCATGGTGAGCAGATGCCGAATGCGCATGGCCCGCAGGTTGGCGTCGGGATTGACCGGGGCTCGATCCGGGAAGAACGACAGCACGGTGTCATCGAGGCTCAGCAGGCTGTCGCCGATGGCCTGCCCTATTGCCGTCGAGGTGAAGCTCTTGCTGAGCGAGAAGAGCATATGCGGATAGCGCGGCCCATAGGGTTTCCAGTAGCCTTCGGCAGCCACCTTGCCCTGCCGAACCAGCATGAAGCTGTGCAGACCGCCGACCTTCTGCTCCACAGCATCGAGGAACCCCAGAAGGCCAGCAGAGGCGACGCCGGCCTCCTCGGGCCTGCATCGAGGCAGACCGCCCGGCGCGCCCGAAGCATCTGCCGGGGCCACGCCCGGACACGCGGCTGCTCCTGCCGCAGCCACACCCTTGATCAAATCTCGCCGGCTCATCCGGGCCTCCTGACGCTCCATGGTTGTGATCCATCCTCCCTACCGCACGGACGCGGCATGTCTCAGACCACTTCTCCCTGCGCGGCGCACTTCCCTGCTCCTGTGGCGCGTGCCATACTGGAAACGTATCCGATCCAAAGGAGAAAGAACCATGACCGTATGCTGGATGTCCCTGATGCCCATAGTCGCGCTGGGACTGCCGCACCCGTCCATCGTTGCGCAAGCCGACCAGGCGCCCATCCCGCCTCCCAAGTTCCCCGGCGTTGTCGTCCTGTTTGCCGGCCAGCCGGACGAAATGGCAACCAACTGGGTACGGCGCGGCACCGACCAGCCCGCCGCCTGGCGCATTGAGGATGGCGCAATGATCGTGGGAGGCGGCGACATTGCCACGAAGCAGGAGTTCGGCGACTTCCAGTTACACATTGAGTTTCGCACTCCCGACATGCCCAACGCCACGGGCCAGGGCAAAGGAAACAGCGGTATCGGTCTCCATGGCCGCTATGAGATACAGGTGCTCGACTCCTTCGGCATCGAGACGCCGGGCCAGGGAGACTGCGGGGCGGTCTACGGTCAGGCTGCGGCGCTCGTCAACGCCTGCAAGCCTCCCATGCAATGGCAGACCTACGACATTGTCTTCCGCGCGCCGCGCCTTGGCGACGACAACGCCGTGGTGCAGAAGCCTCGCGTTACCGTCATGCTCAACGGCATCGTGATCCAGAACAACACGGAAATGGAAGGCCCGACGGGCATTCAATCGCCTCGCGAACGCCAGCCGAGCAAGACCGGTCCCATCGTCCTGCAGGATCACGGCAACAAGGTGGAGTATCGCAACATCTGGATCATGCCCCTGCCGGAGAAGGGCTCCGACAAGTACTGAGAGCCGCAACGCAAAGCGCCCGACCTGATGGGCCGGGCGCTTCGTTCCGACAGTTAGCCAGACGCCTACGGACGCTTGAGCGGAATCACGCGATACTTGCGGAGGCGCACCCGCACCACGTGCTCTGGCTCCACCACGCGCACGATCGCCAGCGGCACTGCAAGCGCGAGCACTGCTGCTGCCAGTGCGAGCTCAACAGCCGGAGCGACAACGGGCCGATGGATGCCGGCGGTCCAGGCGAGCAGCCATTGCAGACCGAATACGCCCACCGCCACCGCTAGCGCCGTCGTCACGGCTCTCAGCTTGTACGTCAGGCCTACCTCCCGGTCGCGCAGCAAGCTGATACCGACAGGCATATCGAGCAGGCTCGGGCGGTAGCGTTCCCACACGCGACGCGCCGCGGCTCTGTATAGGGTTCTGGATTGATCTCGACCGAACATGCTTGCATCACTCCTCACGCAACATTAGACGGTTGTTTGCCACGGTCGTTTCATGTTTTGACAGCCGATTCTTGGCCGTGATGGGCCGAGCCTTCGGCATCTCCTGACAGACGCCGCCGAAGCGGTCAGACAGCGGGCTCACGGGCGCGCAGGACGGCACGGCGGGTACGCTGAACTTCATCTGCGTCATTCATTCCTTGCAGGAGGTCCCGCATGGGCGGCTTGGCAATCCTCGCTTTCGGCGCTGCCATCCTGGCCGGTCAGGGGCAGGCGCCTTCCGGACTGCCGGATACCATCTACCGCGAGGTCAGGGCGCCGGGAGCGCTGCCGTCTGGGGCCTATGCCCTAGCGGCTCGATGGGATGCAGTAAAGGGCGCACAGCACCTATCGGGTCGGCCAGCGCGTGACGCTGCCGCCCGGTCGAAGGATGTGTGGGAAGCGCGCATCGGCGTCGCCTTCCCGGGCAAGCCTGTCCTCTACGGTCCCTATCGCGACGTTCCGGCAGGGGTGTACGTCGCCTTCGTCCGCATGCGCCTCATGGATGATGCCGGCGAGGACCCCGTGGCGGATCTGGACGCTGCGGTGGGCTTCGGCAAGACGGTGTGCGCCGTGCACCATCTCGTCGGCACGGACATGGAACATGGCCGCTATGCGCAGGTGCCGATCGCCTTCAACTGCCCGGGGGGCAAGCTTGAGATACGACTGCACTGGCATGGTTACGCTGGGCTGCGCCTGGATACCGTGGACCTCTACCGCGTGGAGAACGCCGGACCGCTTCCCGCGGAGCCGCGAGCTAAACCCGCTGTGCCGAGCGGCCTCCCCTCCAACCTGAGCCTGGATGCCGCCGCCAAGCGCATCGGAGACCCACTCCCTCGTTCGAAGCCGCCCGTTCGGCGACTGACCGTCTGCGACATCATGCGCGAGCCGCCGGACGCTCAGCTCTGCGCCCTCGTGCTGCAAGGGATCATCAATCGAACGCGACCCACGGTCTACCTGCTCTTCAACGAGAGCGATGCCACGTGGCTCAACTGGATGCGCCGCAAGGGCTGGATCACCGACACCGTGCGCTGTCCGTCGTGGCGTACGCTCTTGCAGCGTAACGCCAAGCTGGTGCGCGGCATGGTGGTCACCGATCCTCGTCTGCCTGCCACCAAGAACATCGCCAATATGATTGCTGCCGTCGAGAACGGAGTCGTGGTCTCGCCCCGGCTCGCGGCGATCCTGAAGCTGCCGGTCCTTGCCGATCTTCGCGGCCGATGGAGCCGAAGCGCCGATGCCTATCAGTGGGCGCTCGATACGCTTGGGTCGAAGCTGAACCCGGCGCTGGCGGCCTGCTCGTATCCAGGCCCTCTCGGCCTGAGGGACTACCTGACTCAGCATCGCGCGTTCATCTTCTGGATATCGGGTCCCATTGACGGCGCCCGGCCCTATGCGGATCCAACCGCCGAAGCGGAAGTCGCCGAACGGATCCTCGCGCGCATGCCGGCCAACGCGCCCGTCATGAGCTATCCGTGGGCCGCCAAGGACGTGGGAATGGGCGAGGGGCCGGGAGTAACCCTTTTCGCCGAGTTCGGCAAGTATCTGGTCGGATCGGTCAACTGCTCGAACCTGAGCGTTCACTCGGGCATACGAACCGGCGCGCTGCGTCCGCGCACGCCGCCCAAACCGCGGCTCGACCCGACCAGGGTCTACGTTAGTTTCATCATGTCGGACGGCGACAATCTCCCCGTGCTCACCGTGTCGAACTTCCCTCAGCGCTGGGCAGATCGCGCGCGCGGCAAGGTCCCCATGGGATGGACCATCTCGCCGGCTGCGTGGCTGCTTATGCCCGACGTGATGAGCTACTACTACGAGACAGCCACAGCCAACGACGCCTTTCTGGGCGCGGTGTCCGGCATCGGCTATACCTATCCCGACTCGTACGGGGCTCGCTATCGAGAAACCGACAGGCGCAGCGTCTTTGACGGCTTTCTCGATCAGACGGCGCAGTACATGCGCGAGTCGGGCCTGCGCAGCATCTGGATCATGAACGCCACGAGGCCGGACCTGATCGCCCGGTATGCTGAGCGCATACCGAACCTCGAAGCCATCTTCCCCGACTACGGTCGGCGCGTCTCGGACTACGGCGAAGCGACCTATCCCGTGGGCGCCAACGTGGGGGTATTCCACGCAGTCACCGGCTGGGTCGAAGAGGACACACGGGAGAAGCGCATTCAGCGGATGGTCGAGGAGATCCGCGCGATCACGCCTTCCGAGCGACCGGCCTTCCTCCACGCGTTCATCTGGAACTGGGGCGCGGACATGAGCATCTATCCGGAGGTCATGAAGGCGCTGGGTCCGCGCTATGTGGCCGTGCGGCCCGACCATATGGCCCATCTGTACCGCGAACACCTGGCGGCGAAGCAGATCCTGGTGCGCCTTCCGAACTCGGTCGCCGCGATCGAAGGCCGCCGAGTGGCAGCGGAGGTAATCCTCCACAACGTAGGCAAGCGCGCCGACACGCTCGTGGTCTCATCGGTTGGGGGACTAACCGATGCCGAGGTGACCCCGGCTCGTGTCGCGCTTGAGCCCGGCGACCAGGCGCCGGTGCGGATTGCGGGTCTTGCCGCTTCCGACAGAGTGTCGTTGACTGTCGATTCATCGCTAGGGCAGCGCATGGTGCAGGTGCCTGTTCGGCTCATCGGAGCATCCGACTGGATAGGTCCTGTGCCTGATCCGGGCACGATGCGGTTCGTGCGAAGCTATGAGGCTGAGGCGCTGGCTCACAGCGGCGGCAGAGCGGCGCCGGACACGGCAGGCTCCGGCGTCAGTTCATGGCTCATCGAGCCCGACAACGCCAAACCGGGCTACGTCGTATTCGGTCCGTATGCCCCGACGCCTCCTGGCAGATATGTCGCGGTATTCCGGCTGAAGCGCACGAGCGAGGCCGCCGGAGAGCCGCTCACGCTCGATGCCTGCACCGGTTCCGGCGCTCGGGTGATTGGCTCGGTCCGGGTTTCGCCCGCCGACATGCCCGTGGGAATCTATCGCCATGTGGCCGTCACGTTCGACCATCCCGGGGGAGACCTCGAAACACGCCTGCTCTGGCCCGGCTCCACCTCGGTGGCGCTCGACTGGGTCGCCGTGTGGAAAGGGGAGTGATCGCGGGCAGACGGATATCGCGTGCGAGATGGGTGGAGCTGCCACACCATCGGACGCGTTATCCCGCGGTCCGTATGGTGCATACTGAGGTCATTCGGCCCTAAGGAGGAATGAGAGTGAGAGGCGCGTACCGTGTGTTCGTTGTGGCGTTGATCGCGGCCATGGCATCGGCGTCGTGGGCGCAGGGCAATGAGCGGGCCGTCCGCAAGGCGCTGGAGCCAATGTACCGCAAGATGGAGCAAGCGTTCCTGAAGCGGGACGTCAACGCTGTCATGGCCCTGACCGCTCCGGGCTTCACCGGCAAATCGGGCGACGAGACGGTTCCGGCTGACAAAGTGAAGATGCAGATCGGGATGCAGTTCGCCATGCTCAAGGAGATGAAGTCCGTCAAGATGCAGATCGCCAAGCTGGCCATCAAGGGCAAGGATGCGATCGTGGTCAACCGCTATGCCTTCAGCGGCGTCATCGAGCCGCAGAAGGGCAAAACGGTGAAGATGGCCGACCAGGGCGTCACCCGGGACACGTGGCAGAAGACTGCGCAGGGCTGGCGCCTGCTGCAGATAGAGACCGTTAAGTCGAACCCTACCATTGACGGGAAGCCTCTCAAGGAGGCTATGGCGGGCAAATCGGGAGAGACCCGGAAGCCTTAGCGTCAGGCCGTGTACCAGAGAAATGAGGGCTGCAACGGCCATGAGACTCAGCGAGCCGACCGTCGTCCATGCCGGGCCGTACCATGTGGCAGGCTGTTACGCAACGTTCGAGGGAGACGACGAGGGTCCCGCGTGGTCGGCTGCCTACACCGGGTTCCTACGGTGCAGAGATACCATCACGAACCGCGTGGGCGACACGATCCTTGGCTTTCTCTATCGCCCGAGGCGTGACCATCCGGACGCAGGAGCAGACGTCCGGGCCTGCTTTGTGGGCGTCGAGGTCTCTGACATCGCCGCCGTTCCCGCCGACGTGGCCACAACGCGGTTCTCGGAAGGACAGTATGTCACGGTCACCTCGACAGGCGACACCGAGGAAGAGGCCGCCATGGGCGTGGGTGATGCCGTCACGATGCTCGAGCGATGGGCAACCGAGCACGGCTACGTCGAGGGAGACGCATGCTTCGCCATGAGCTATGAGAACGAGCCAAAGCCGCCGTTCGTCGAGCACGTCTGGATGAAGATCGAGCCCGCCGGTGATTGAGCCGGCGCGAAGCGCCGTGTCGAAATCAAGGCGGGCAACGCACGCGCCACGTAGCGGCGTATCAGCCGGACGGCTGATGGTGCAATCACATAATGCGAGGCCACAACCGGCTGGTACGCCCTTGTTTCGACAAATGGCGGCGTTCACCGGCTGGCCTACGCATCACACGTTACATGGGCGAACCAACCGCGCGCTGCCGCGTCCCTCTTCTCGGCGGTCCCGGTCGGCGGTTGATTCGCCCCTACGGGCTGCCGGAGTGCGCTCTCCATGGCGAACGACGACCCGTCACGTCATCGCGAGCGCAGCGACGCGATCCCGAACGGTCGACGCGCCGATGGGCAGATAGGCGTCGCCATACGGGACGAGCAAATGCCTTCGGGATTGCTTCGCTTCGCTCGCAATGACGTGTGGGCGTCGCGAGAAGCGGCGGCAATGGTTGGGGCGCGTCGCAGCGCGCCCCACACCGCGTCGCGGCTCGCGCGGATGTCGTAGGGGCGTATCAGCCGGACGACCGACGGGGCGATCACGTGATCTGAGGCCGCAACCGGCTGGTACGCCCTTGTTCCGACAAATGGCGGCGTTCACCGGCTGGCCTACGCCTCACGCGTTACATGGGCGAACCAACCGCGCGCTGCCGCGTCCCTCTTCTCGGCGGGTTCCGCTCGGCGATTGATTCGTCCCTACGGGCATTGTGCGGCGCGCGGTCGTAGACACTGCGGGCCGAACGACCGCCATAGGGATGAACATCGCCCGCCTTGATTTCGACACGGCGCTTCGCGCCGGCTCAATCACCGGCGGGCTGCGCACGCACCCTGTAACGGCGTATCGGCCGGACCGCCGACGGTGCGATCCCGAGCTGTCTGCGCCGATCGGCCCATTGGCGTCGCGAGATGCGACGGATGCTCAGCGTCGCCGTCGCAGCGCGGAGCCTCCCCCGACCGCTTCAGATGTGATACAATGGCCGTCGGTTGTGGTTAGTTTGCGGCAGGGGAGGTAGCTGCGGTGTCCGGGCACTCGAAATGGCATAACATCCGATTGAGGAAGGGGAAGCAAGACGCCGAACGCGGCGCTCGCTTCACCAAACTCGCGCGCGAGATCATCATCGCCGCCAAGCAGGGCGGCGGCAATCCCGACGCCAACATTCGGCTCCGATTGGCAATCCAGAAGGCGCGCGAAGCCTCCATGCCGCAGGACAAGATCAAGAACGCCATCCAGCGCGGCACCGGCGAGGTCGAAGGCGCCGCCATCGAAGAGCTGATGTATGAGGCCTACGCGCCCGGCGGCGTGGCCATGATGATCTTCTGCGCCACCGACAACCGCAACCGCACGGTGGCCGACGTGCGCAGCATCCTGAACAAGAACAATGGGCGACTCGCCGAGAGCGGCGCGGTGAGCTATCTGTTCGGTCCGCCGGTGGGTCTGATCACCATCGAGCGGGACGGCGTTGAGGAAGACGCCGTGCTAACCGCCGCGCTCGAAGCGGGCGCCGACGATGTGCAGACGACCGACGACGGCTTTGAGGTCTACACATCGCCGGGAGATCTGGCAGGCGTTGCCGACGCGCTGCGCGAGGCGGGGCTGAAGGTGGTCTCGTCGGATGTTACGCGCATACCGACCACGACGGTTCGCGTCGAGGGGAAGGAAGCCCAGCAGGTGCTGAAGCTGATGGACCTCCTCGAAGAGCACGACGACATCCAGGCCGTTCATGCGAACTTCGACATCCCCGACGAGGAGATGGAGGCGGATCGGTAGGCTCTTCCAGTAGCCGTTCGGGCGCTTCGGCGCCGGGTGCCGGGCTCTACGTTCCCTATGTCGGCGAGGACGCGGCGCCGGCAGCCCCGATTGTAACGCTTGTCCTCGTCATGGCGAACATGGCCGCGTTCGGGCTCGTGGCCGTCGTCACATGGCGCACGGGCCCCGACATTCCCGTCCGCTGGTTCGCGGCGCTCGGTCTCGCCCCGGACTCGATCCGGTGGCACACCCCCTTCACCTACTGGCTGCTCCACGAACACCTGCTCCATCTTTCGGTGAACATGCTCTTGCTCTTCGTGTTCGGGAGCGCAGTCGAACGCGCCATGGGTCGCTGGCGGTTTGCCCTCCTGTTCGTCGCGGCGGCGGCATTGACCGGGCTCTGTGAAGCTGGCGCGGTCATCTACGGGCCCGTGCGCGAACGAGACATCATGGTGATCGGAGCGTCTGGCCCGGTCGCGTGGGTGCTGGGAGTGTTCGCGGCATGCTTCTATCGCTCGAGGTTGTGCATCGGCGGAACGCGCATCCGCGTGCCCGTCGTTCCGCTGATAGCGATCACAGCCTGCGGCGAGATGGTGTCCATCGCCGCCCACTCGGCGCAGACGGGCGGCGCGATCGCGCCATCGGCGGCTCACTGGGCGCATATAGCGGGCTTCCTGCTGGGCATCGGCTGGGCGCATGCCTCCGGCATGGTGGCGACCGCTCAGCGCGACTACCGCCGCAAGGCGATTCATGACGAAGCGGACGGCGTCTCGCCGTTCGCCGCAGCCGAGAAGTGGGAGTCGGTGGTCCGATCGGATCCGACGAACCGCGAAGCCGTCGTGCGATGGATCGAAGCGCTCAGGGACACAGGCGACCGCGAGCGAGCCGCGTCCGTCGCCGCCGAGCAGATCGCCCACGCCATGGGCGCGGGCCAGACCGACGCGGCCGTGCGACTGTACGGCATCGTCGCGGATCTGAACCCGTTGCGCCTGCTGACCGACGAGCAGGCCATGGCCCTGGCTTCAGCCGTCTCGCAGGGAGCCGACTCCGGGCTTACGCTTGCCGCCTATGACGCCGTGGCTGCGAGCGCCTCGGATGAGAGAACGCGCCGCAAAGCGCAGCTCCGGGCCATTGCATGGCTGCTGCGGAGCGAAGGGCTCACGCCGGACGCACAGGCCAGGCTTCAGGCGTTCCTGGCGTCTGCCGACGACCCCGAAGATAAGGCCTATCTCGAAAGACTTGCCGCAGAAGCGCGAAACCGAGCGTCAGACGCCTCATAGACGGCCACGGATGTCCCGAACTACAGCAGTCCCCCCATAACCAGCGCCATGATGATGACGCCGACCACAACCCTGTACCAGACGAACACATACGTCGGGTGTCGTCGCAGGAACTTGATGAGGAAGTCTATGGTCGCCCAGCCCACGATGAACGCCATGATGGTGGCCAGAATGATGGGCCGGGTCATCTGGGCCGCGACGATGGCCTCGCGGTGTTTGACAAGCTCATAGAGGCCGGCGCCGGTGATGGCCGGCAGGCTCAGCAGGAACGAGAAGCGGGCGGCCGTGGCCCGCTCGAGACCGCAGGCAAGCGCTGCGGTGATGGTGGTGCCTGAGCGCGAAGCGCCCGGCATTAGCGAGAAGGCCTGACCGATCCCGATGGCAAGCCCGTCCCACACGCCGATGCTTCCCAACCTGCGCGTTCGCTTGGCCTTCTTCTCGACAACGGCAAGGATGATGCCGAAGCTGATCATGCTGCCCGCAATCACATGGAGAGCGCGGAACGGTCCCTCGATGGCGTCCTTCAGCAGTACGCCGCACACCACCACCGGGATGGTCCCGATGATGACCGGCATCAGCAGCCGACGGTCGGCCCTGTCCGGCTCGGCCGACGAGCCCGCCGGCCGCAAGAGCACGTCCGCAATGTCCTTGCGGAAATAGACCACCGCCGCCAGCACGGAGCCGAGCTGGCTAACAGCCGTGAATGCGGCGCCCATGCCCTGGCTTTCGCTCAGGCCGAACAGATGCAGCGCCACGGCAAGGTGGGCCGTGCTGCTGATGGGCAGCCACTCCGTGAAGCCCTGCAGAAACCCCAGTATGAGAGCCTGAAGGTCCGACATGATCACCCGCGCTCCTGGTCGTCGCGAACATAGCCGATGAAATCGCCGTCGCGGAGTTTCTCGTCACCAACCGCGGCTCCCGCCTTGTCAGGCACAGAGTCCTGCATCTTGCCGACGCGCTTGAGCGGCACGGGCTGCAGGGGCAGCGGATCGGGGCGGCCTGTGGTCTCGACGCGCCGGCGCACGTGGTCCTCCATGATCGCCGTCAGGGCCGCCACCTGCTCAGGCATGGCATCCGCCACGTTGCGCTGCTCCTCAGGGTCCTCGCTCAGGTTGTAGAGCTCGACCTCAGGGAAGCCGTGCGCGTCGGGCTCCAGGGCGCGAATGAGTTTCCATGCATGCGTGCGCACCGCGCGCTTCTTCATCCACGTGTTTTCGGTCATGTGGATCGCGTCGCAGGTCCCCCGCGACACGCCAGGGCCGTCCGCCTCGATCAAGGGCCGCATGCTGATGCCATCGAGAGGTTCCGCGGCGACGCCCGCATAGTCGAGGATCGTCGGCACGAGATCAAGAGAGCGAGTCAGGCCGTGGACGCGGCGTCCAGCCGGAACGGCGCCGGGCAGACGCAAGATCAGGGGTATCCGGGTGTTGGTGTCATAGAGACCGTGGTGATCGAACCAGCAACCATGCTCATCGAGCTCTTCGCCGTGATCGGTCGTTATCACGAGCAGCGTGTCGTCCACCAGGTCAAGTTCCTCGAGCCGGGTGAGCACATGACCGAGACATGCATCCATATACGCGATCTCGGCATCGTACTGTGCCTTGGGAAACTCGATGTCCGTCACGCCGGGCATCCATTCGTGGAAGTACCACTTGAAGGGCTCGAAGGCCCACACCGCATCCATGGACCGGTTGGTCGGGTCCCGTTCGTCGCCCTCGAAGAACATCCGATCGAACGGGGCCGGAGGTAGATACGGAGTGTGAGGATCCCAGAAATGCAGGAAGAGAAAGAACGGCTGCGCCTGATCCGCAGCGACATTCAGGGCCCTGAGCGACGCTTCGAGGACCGCTTCGCCCTTGCGCCATTCCCGTTTGAGGCTCGTATCCCACGCATAGGTCTCCACCATGTCGAAGCCGCGCGTGAACCACTTGCCCAGATTGTCGGCGGCCGCCGTCCAGTAGCCGGCGTCTTTCAGGCGTTCGGCAAGCATGGGCATGTCTGCCGGCGGCTCGAAGGCAGCCGACTGTCCCGTCACATGATGGGCATAGACATCGCGCCCCGTTAGCATCGTCGTGTGTCCCGGATAGGTCGGGATGTGCGGGCTGAAATGCTCCATAAACAGCGTGCCCTGGGCCGCGAGCCTGTCCAGATGCGGGGTGGTGGGCCGGAAATGCCCGTAGCAGCCGAGCCTGTCGGCGCGCAAGGTGTCGAGCGACACAAGAATGACGTTCATGGGGATCCTCCGAGAGCCGCCTGCGCAGCGTGGTACGCCGCGGGGCAGATGCGACGGTCATCGTACCTGAACGGTGCATCGCCGGGCAATCGCTCGCACGGCCGTACGGAACATGGGCAGGCTAGAATCCGGTAACATAGGAAGCGTCACTATGCGTCCAATGTAGCAGGGAGGTTCGCATCGGATGTCCAGACTGATGACCTATCTGACTCTGGGATTGCTGATCGTAATCCTCGGAGTGATGTCGTGGGTGGTGGAGCGAGCCGGCAAGCCCGACCCGCCCAAGACCCCCACGGCTCAGGAGAATGCCGCCCGCGAAGCGGCGATGAAACAGCGGATGGAGCAAGAGGCCGCGTCGCGAGCCAAGATGATGGAGAGTCTCAAGAACCAGACGTCCGCCAAGAAGGGCGGCGTCGAGACCGCGACCGGCAAGCGACCGGTCAATCCCACGGCGCCCCCTGAGCCGCCCAAGACCGGCAAACTGCCCGCGGGCGCGCTGGATGTGACCGGCGATTGGTTCAAGAATCGCAAGCCTGGCGACGTCGGGCTGTCGCAGCTCGAACAAGAGGCCGCCGAGGAGCCGCCGGCTCCCCAGCCGCCCCCCAAGCCGGCGCCGGCGATGCGCCCCCAGTAGGCGGAGCGACAGGGCGCTCCGGCGAATCGTCATGCGAAGGCTTCGTGGCAGGTGCGTGGCGCCCGGGCGGGCCATGGGGCGTGCCCGGATGATACGCTCGCGCGACGATCTGGCCGATCTGCATCGAAGCTCACCGGATGCGCCCTTCTGGACCGCGCAGCATTCGCCCGCCGATGAGCAGGATCTCGTGCTCGTGCTCGTCGGCGGCTCCGATCCCCTGAACGCCGAAGACGTGCCCGGATGCGGAGTGGCCGTCGTCTCGGCGAGTCCGGTGCGCAGCCTGGCCATCCGCGGGCGGACGCCCCCTCCGTGCGTCGCCGATCTCGGCACCGGGGTTCAGACGATTCGCGACGGCGAACTCGTCCTCGTGGACGGCGCGCGCGGCGAAGTGCTCGTTGATCCCACCGATCGGGCTGTCTCGGCATTCCAGGCGCGCCTGACGGGTCTCATGCCCTCGCGCCGCTACTTCGTGGACTATGCCCACGAGACCGTGCGCACTCCCGACGGCAGGCTGATCCTCGTCGGCGGCATGGTCAGTCAGGGAATCGAAAGCGCCGACGGGCCGTCCTATCCCATCGAGGAAGCCGTCGCATCGGGACCCGATCTGATCATCGTCGAGGCCGGATGCGATGCAGGCCTGATCGGTGACCTCACGCCTGCCGCGCACGGCAAGCCGCTGCTCTTCAGGGTACACCCCGAAGGCTGCTGCGAAGAGGCACTGATCCGCGCGGGCGCATGGGGCGACATCACCGTGGCAACGCCGATCGGTCCGCGCGGCGCCGCCGTGCACAGGTTCCGTGAGAGTCTCGAGGCCGCCACTGAGACGCTCGTCGCCGACGGCCTGGAAACCGGGCCCGTTCGCGTCGCCGGCTGGACTCGCGAAGGCATCGAGGAGCCGGCCTGGGTCGCGGAGAGCAGCATCGAGCGTCTCGTCGTCGAGATCAAGCCGCAGGCATCCCGCCCGGGCACGCTGCTCAGCCCGTGGCTCGAGGAGATGCTCGACGCAGCGCGATCCATTGCGGTGCCTCTCTATGTCGCCATGGAGCCCTCGCGCCTTCCCTGGGCGGCGGATGCCGTCGAGGCCGGTATCGGCGGGGTGTTCGTTCCCTGGCCCGACGTTCAGCCCTGGAAATCCGCCCTGCGCACCGCCGCCTACGCCGACTGGCAGTAGGCCGACGCTCTACCCGTTCGGCCCATCGGGTTCAGCTACCCGTCACATCAGTCAGCCCGTCTGCCGCGCAGGTGGGATACGTCACCCAAAGCCCAACGTCGAGCTGCTCAGGAGCTCGGGTGCTGAGGATGCTCGGAGGAAACCTCGCCGTCGTCATCGGCAGCCATGGCCGTGCCCGTGGCGGCAGTGGGGAGCCGACGGAGCGTCACGAGGCGCGAGCGCACACGCTGGACTTCGTCGGCGGTGATGGGCCCCATGGCTTCGAAGCGTCGGCGCTCGTCGTCGGAGGCTTCGCCTGAGGGATCGTTGAGGATGCGGAAGTCCCACTCCTCTTCGGGAATGAAGCACTCGTTCAGCCGCTTGCAGTTCGAGCAGCGGTAGCGCAGATAGACAAAGCGGTGGCCGCACGGACGCGACATCCGGGTCTGCTGCATCACGTCACGAGCGAATATGCGCTGGCCGCAGGAGCATGTGAGCGCTGCCTTCATGGCTGACGACGCCTCCGAGGGCAAGGTGTGAGTCTGGACTCACGTCGGACGAACCGACAGGGTCCGACATTCCGCAGTATACCTCGACGCACCGAGTGTGCCGGCGTGACCGATTCTAGCCTGTCAGCAGTTCCACCGGGTTTTCCAGCAGGCGGCGCACCTCCTGCAGGAACTGCGCGCCGAGCAAGCCATCCACGGTCCGATGGTCGCACGAAAGGGTGATGCGCATGCGGCGCCGAGCGACAAAGCCGCCCCGTTCGTCCACCAAGACCTCGGGAGCGACCGCTCCAACGGCCAGAATGGCAGACTCCGGAGGGCTGATGATGGCCGCGAACTCCTCGATGCCGAACATGCCCAGGTTGCTCACCGTGAACGTCGCTCCCGACATCTCCTGAGGCGTGATTGCCCCTGATCGTGTGCGAGCGATGAGCTTCTTGGCCTCGGCGGAGATATCCCGCAAATCTCGCTGCTCACAGTCGGTCACCACGGGTATCCGAAGCCCATCCTCGGTGCCGACGGCGATGCCGATGTTCACCGAGCCGTGCTTGCGTATGCGCTCTTCCGGCGTGAAGGACACGTTGACATCGGAGAACTTCACCAGCGCGACGGCGCAGGCCTTGACCACGAGGTCATTGACGGTGACCTTTCCGTCGGGATACCGCGCGTTCAGTTGGGTGAGCGTATCGAGCGCACGCTCCATGTCAACAGGCGTGACCAGGTAGAAATGGGGGATCGTCTGCTTGCTCTGGACCGTCCGGCGTGCGATGGCCCGGCGCATCTTCGTGATCTCGATGTCGGAAGACGGCTTCGCGACGAACGCAGGCTGGGGCCGCGGCGGCGCAGGTGGCGGTACAGGGGCTGTGGGGCGAGGGGCGCTCGCTTCATGGAATGCCAGCACATCCCGAGCCACGACGCGACCAACGCCGCCGCCGGTGCCGCGAACCTGCGTGATGTCTACGCCGAGACGTCGCGCGACGCTCTTGGCGAGCGGAGAAGCTCGAACGCGCAGCGCAGGCTCTCGAGGGAGGTCCTGGGGAGCGCCGCCGGGCGACGGGCCTTCACGGACAATGACGGGCACCGGTTCGGCCTTAGCGGCAGTGGCGCTTGCCGAAGCCGCAGGTTCCGACCTGTCCACTTCCCCTTCGACAGCGCCGATGTAGGCGATCACGGCTCCCACGGGAACGGTCTCGCCCTCCGGCACGACGATGCGGGCCAGAACCCCCGCCTCTTCCGCCGGTATCTCGACGTTCGCCTTGTCCGTCTCAATCTCGGCAATGGGCTCCTCGACCGCCACCGTATCGCCGTCGCGCTTGAGCCAGCGGAGGATGGTGCCCTCCTCCATGCCGTCGCCCATCTTGGGCATGCGTACTTCCGCCATGCACTCCCCCTTCTCAACAACCAGCGGCGTGCGGTGGACCGGCCCTGATCGGCGGGCCCACCGCAGCCCGCGGTTCCTACTGCTTCAGCAGCGGCCCCGGCTTCGACTCACCTTTGGCCAGGCCGAGCGCCCAGCGAATGCCGCCCAGCATGTGCCGGCGCACGACCTCGTTGCCCCACACGTCGGCCCGATGACCGAACGCCGTGTAGAACACCTTCCCCTTGCCGTAGGCCTTGCACCACGCCAGCAGGTTGTCGCCGGGCTGATTGGCTCCGGGCCTGCCGTCATCGGGGTTCTTGTCGAGATAGAGCAACACGCGCACCTTCGAGCGGTCGTTGTGCTTGAAGATGTAGACTTCCTCGAGGATTCTGGTGCCCTTCTCCCACTGCGCGGTGGCGGGGTGCTTGGGGTCCTGCACGAGCGGTTCGATCGTGCACTGCGCCCCGTGGGTAAGGAACTCATCGCCGATCAGGTCGAGGTAGTCGGCATTGCCATGATAGGTATCCGTCGCGGCGTGCATGCCGATGAAGGCTTTGCCGCCCTTGAGCCATTCGAGAAACGCCTTGAGGTCAGGTACCCCGATGTCACCCGTGGTGTTGTTGAAGATCACGCCGTCGAACTTGTTGGCATTCAGGTACTCAGGCGTGAGCATTCGCTTCACGTCCTCGCCGTTGCGGCACATTTCGAGGGTGAACTCGCCGCTAATCCGCCCGAGCTCGAGCAGCGTCTTCTCGCCGGCGGCGATGCCTTCTTCATGGCGGAACCCCGCCGTATGCGAGACGAGCAGCAGCTTCTTCTTGGGCGGAGCCGCATAGCTCGCTGAGACTGAGACGGCTGCGATGGTAAGCAGCATGATGATGCGCAGATCCATGGTGGCTCTCCTTGGGCGTATCGCCCGATGCTTACCCTTAGTATGCTTCACGGAGCGCCGGATTCCTGCCGACGCGCAGACCCGATCGGTCGCAGGACAGCATACAGCGGTATAATCCGTGTGTTCGCGTGACCGCTTGCACAAGTGTGAGGGGAAGTACATGCCGCCAACGACAGGCCAGAGAGTACCGATAGCCGCGCTCGAGCGGCTTGCCACCTATCATCGGCACTTGCTGGACCTTGAACAGGAGCGCATCACGACGATCTCGTCGGCGTCGCTCGAGACCCACACAGGCATACCGGCCGCTCAGTTCCGCAAGGACCTCTCGTATTTCGGCGAGTTCGGCAAGCCTGGCGTCGGATATGAGGTGTCGCACCTTCGCGAGTCCATCGCGCGCATCCTGCGCATGGACAGAGAGCAGCGCGTGCTCCTCGTGGGCGCAGGCAACCTTGGCGCGGCGCTGGTCGGGTACCCGGGCCTCAAAGAGCAGCGTCTTCGGTTGGTGGCGGTCTTCGACAACAACTATGCCAAGATCGGTCGGCGACTGTGGGACATGCAGATCCTCGACGTGGCCACGCTGACCGAGGTTAACCGCGAAATGAGGGCCGGCATCGGTATCATCGCGGTGCCCCGTCAGGCTGCGCAGGGAGCAGCCGATGCGCTTATCGCCGCCGGAGTGCGCGCCATTCTGAACTTCGCGCCGGCAACGCTCCGCGTGCCGCCGGGGGTGATGGTCCGCAATGTGTCGTTTGTGCAGGAGCTGGCTGTCCTCTCCTACCACCTGGCGTCTCTCGACGGCGAGGACGTGACGACGCCCGACTACTCAAACGTCGAGAACTACGAGGTCTAGGATAGCGACGGAGGCGACGGACCGATAGCCGCCATATGGGGGTAAGGGGAAGACCCTCCCAGAGGGAGCAGGAGTACGAGCGTACGATCCATTGATCTTTCGACAGTGCCCACCGACACCGTGGACTTTGTCGTCGTGGGCAGCGGCATAGCCGGCCTGACGTTTGTCAACCAGACTGCCCGACACTTCGACACCCTGATCCTGACCAAGAAGGATCGCGCCGAATCCAACACCAACTACGCTCAGGGCGGCATAGCAGGCGTGGTCTCCGACGATGACACGCTGGAAGAGCATGCCGGCGACACGATCCGCGCGGGCGCGGGGCTCTGCCACGAAGACGCCGTCCGCACTCTGGTTGCGGAAGGACCGGAGCGGATTCGTGATCTCATAGCCCTTGGCGCGCGCTTCAGCACCGAACGGGATGCCTCGGGGGTGGAGCATCTCGCCCTCGGTCGTGAAGGCGGCCATTCGCGCAATCGAATCGTGCATGCCGTTGATCGGACGGGGTGGGAATGCGAGCGGGCCCTGCTCGCCGCCGTGAGGGACTTGCCCCGCCTGCGCATTGTCGAGCACTGCCTCGTCATAGACCTGGCCCTCGCCGAAGTGGATGGACGCCGGACCTGCGTCGGCGTCTTTGCGCTGGACGCCAACACCGGCGATCTTCACCTGTTCCTCGCTCGCGCCGTCGTGCTGGCCAGCGGCGGTTGCGGTCGTATCTACCTGCACACCACCAACCCCGACATCGCCACAGGCGACGGCGTCGCCATGGCATGGCGCGCAGGGGCTGCCGTGGCCAACATGGAGTTCATCCAGTTCCATCCCACCACGCTCTATCATCCCCACGGCCGCTCGTTTCTGATCTCCGAAGCCGTCCGCGGCGAGGGCGGCATTCTTCGCACCGCCGATGGCGAGACCTTCATGCACCGCTACCACCCGATGGGGGATCTGGCTCCTCGCGACGTGGTCGCGCGCGCCATCCATGCTGAGCGGTTGCGGCGAGGCGAGCCGTGCGTCTACCTGGATATCACCCATCTCGGCGACGACTTCATCCGTCATCGGTTCCCGACCATCCATGCCCGCTGCATGGAGCTGGGCCTGGACATTGCCGCCGATCCCATCCCCGTGGTCCCAGCCGCTCACTACATGTGCGGAGGCGTCCAGACGGATCTCGAAGGGCGCACGACGCTGCCTGGCCTGTTCGCTGCCGGCGAGGTTGCGTGCACGGGCGTCCACGGAGCCAATCGGCTGGCCTCCAACTCGCTGCTCGAGGCAATGGTCTTCGGTCATCGCGCTGCTCTTGCGGCGATGGAGGACGCGTCGGCATCCGGCCTGCCCGAGGGCATGCCGCCCGTCGAACCCGGCGATGTGAGCGTGCGCGGGTCGGGCCTCGACGCCGGCGAGGAAGCCCCGCCGCCCGCCGTCATGGGAGCAGCGCGCAAGCACCTCCAGGCCGTGATGAATGACTACGTCGGGATCGTGCGCAATGACCGTCTGCTGATCACCGCCGACTCGCAGATACGGCGTTTCCAGAAGGAGACGCGCGACCTCTTGCGCGCGTCTCGGCGAGACGCCGATATCTACGAGCTCCGCAACATGGCCGACGTTGCGCGCCTTGTCGTTCGGTCTGCTCTTTCGCGCACCGAGTCGCGCGGGCTCCACTACAACACAGACCATCCCGATCCTGATCCTGAACAGGCCCACGACACGGTGCTTCAGCGCGGGACCTGATCCGCTGCAAGGGGCGTAGTCCTACAGCCGACTGGTCGCCCCATCCGACGTGCACATCCCGCCGACCCGCTGTATCATAGAGGGTGAGCGACGGCCGTCGCGACCACCGCGCACGCGGCTCAGGCCGTGCGGTCGTCCAGCGCAATGTTACGCGGAGGTGCTCCATGAGTGCCGGATTCAGAACCGCCTGGGCGACATGGGCCGCGCTGGCTGCAGCCATTGTCGCCGTCGGTGTGCGTGCCTCAGCCGATCTTCCTTACCTCGCCAATCCGGTTCCGCCCCCCATCCCGGCGATTCCCCCGAGCATCACCTACCCGTCCGATCTCGATACGGATCTGGACCATGTGGATGACCTGATCGCCGAGCGTATCGCCGCCATTCGTGCGCGGATCGCGGCGGAGCCTGACGCGGCCGCCCGTGCCCGGATCCAGATGGAGTTGGGCGAGCCCACCGGAGTGGAGTTGCTGTTCTGCCAGCCGATCACGCAGGCGGACCTCGACGCGTTCACTTCTCTCGGCGGCCGCGTCCGCTACATCTTCCGGCACGTGAGCTACGGATGGGGCGGCACCATCCCTCTGGAGGCTGCTGCACGTCTGCCCGCTATGCTCGGCCCGTCCTTCCTGGCGGTGCTGCAGGATCGTCCCATGCACCCGAATATGGACGAATCCACGCGCACGGGCCGCGTGAGGCCCGTGTGGGCGTCCGGTTTCGCTGGATCGCCGTCGGGGTTCACAGGAGGGAGCAACACCTCCATCGCCATCATAGACACGGGCGTGGACGGCACGCATCCGGACCTTGCCGGCAGGATGCGCTACTGGAACGACTGGTTCGACTTCTCGCCGACCCCGGTGGACTACGGAGGCCACGGCACCCATGCGGCGGGAGTGGCGCTCGGAACCGGATCGGTCGCAGGCGTTTCACCTACCACCCTGCGCATCACCGACTATGGGGACCTCTCGAGCGTGTCGGCCGGCAGCTTCCAGCCCTGGCCGCTCCATCTGCCCGCGGGCAGCGCAACCCTGAGCATGACCGCCACATTCCTCGGCGGAGGCCAGGCGACGCTGGGTTACGTGTATGGCGATGACAATGCCTATTCCTACACGCTCGGTACCCCCACCTCCACCGGGACATCGCCCCGCACCGTGACGGCGAGCTTCACCGCGCAGTCCAACCGGCATTACTCGACCTACCTGACCAAGGTGTCGGGCTCGACGGTCACGCGCTATGCCACCGCGGCGAGCGTGACCTATGCCGGTGTCGGCGACGGCTTCCCGGCATTGAGCGGCGTCGCGCCCGGGTGCTACTGGGTGGGCCACAAAGTCTACGCTAATGACGGAGGAGGAGGGGATACCACCACCATCGGTTACGCCCTCGACGAGTGCGTTGCCTACGCTTCGACCTACGGCATCAAGGTGGTCAACATCAGCCTGAGCACCGCCTCGGCTCACTCCGGCATCCGCAACAAGGTCAACAGCACCGTCGGCAACGGGCTCATCGTGGTTACCTCGGCAGGCAACGCAGGCCCGACCGGCGTCATGACCGATCCCGCTCGAGCCCAGATGGCGATCACTACCGCCGCATCCAGCGACGCCAATGTGCTGACCGACTACAGCTCGACCGGCAACTTCACGCAGGAATGGAACACCGACTACAAGCCGGATCTGGCTCCGCCGGGCGGCTCGAAGTACAACTCGCACATCCTCGCGCCGGACTCCAACCAATCGGACGCCGGCAGCAACACTTTCGCCGATGTCTATGCCAACGACTACACCAACAAGCGGGGCACCTCGTCATCGTCGCCTTTCGCAGCGGGAGCGGCGGCGTTGGTGATTCAGGCGCTGGAAGCCGGCGGGTTGACGTGGAGCTTCACCGGAGACGCCCATCCGCGTCTTGTCAAGATGCTCCTCTGCGCCACCGCAACCGAGACCAACGCCAACCGAGAGGGCGGAACGAACAACCCCACCCTGGGCCGAGCCGCCACACCCAAGGACATGTATGAGGGCTATGGCCTTCTCAACACGGATGCGGCTGTGGAAGCCGCCTATCAGGTCATGTCGCCGGGCGACACCATCAACGGGACCACGACCGGAACGGCGTTCGATCGCAGGGCCTGGGCCCGCAAGACCAGTCTGACATCGGGCGATCAGATCACGCTGTCGCTCGACGTGCCGCCAGGCGCAGACTACGATCTCTATCTCTATTCCGGCACGCCCGACGCCTACGGCAATCCGATTATCCTGGCGTCCAGCACGTCGGCGTCAGCAGGGACCGACGAGAGCATCGTCCACACGCCCGCCGCGAGCGGAACCGCCTACATTGTCATCAAGAGAGTGTCGGGCTCCGGCGCGTGGGCGCTGACGTACAGCGCCTCGGCTTCGATTACCGTGACCTCGCCGAACGGCGGAGAGAACTGGCAGCTCGGCGACACCCGCGACATCACATGGACCTACACCGGCTCGCCGGGCGCCGATGTTAAGATCGAGCTGTTCAAGGGCGGCGTGCTCCAGAAGACGCTGGCGGCGTCGGCCCCCGTCGGCTCCGGCGGCGCCGGCTCGTTCTCCTGGGACATCGCCACCAACCTGCCCGCCGGCACAGACTACCGCGTGAAAGTGAGCAGCGCCTCCGGTCCGGCAACGGACACCAGCAACGCCGATTTCACGCTGTCCAAGATACCGACCAGTCTGGCGGTTGCTCCGGCCTCCGGCGCACCCGGTGAGAGCGTGACGCTCGCGGCCACGCTAACCAGACAGAGCAACGGCGCCCCCATTGCGGGCAAGACCGTGCAGTTCACCGTGGACGGCTCCGCTGCCGGATCGGGAACGACGGACGCTTCGGGAGTGGCGCAGGCGAGCTACGCCGTGCCCGACGGTGCGGCCAGTCGCACGATCAGCGCCTCCTACACCAGCGACAGCGAGTACGCTTCGTCCTCAGGATCCGGAACGCTGACGGTCACGAAGGCCAACACGACCCAGTACACCATCGACCGGAGCGGCATCATCACCACGCTGACCATCCTGCGGCAGTTCGACCTCAAGCGTCTCACAGACAATCAGTTGCTGTCCGGCAAGACGATACGGTACAGAATCGACGGCACACAGGTCGGCACCGCGACCACCAACGACGGCGGCGATTCCTCGCTGGACTGGATCATCACCGATGGGCCTGCCACGCGTACCATCACGACGGAGTTCGCGGGCGACGTGACCTACAACAGCTCCAGCGCCAACGCGACTCTGACGGCACAGACCGTGCCCACGAAGATGTCCAGCATTGATCGCACCGGGCGCATCACCTCCTATCAGGTGCTCCGGGCGTGGCTCTGGAAGCTCGATAACACGCCGGTGCCCGGCAAGCTTGTCACCATCAAGGTGGACGGCACCGTCGTGGGAACGGACACCACCATCTACACCGGGCGCGCGCAGGTCCCCTACACGATACCGGACGGGAACGGCGCAGGCATTCGCACGATCCGCGCCGAATGGGCGGGCGACGGCGGCTTCCTGGCCTCCTCGGTGACCGCGAAGCTGACGGTCCAGAAGGCGCTCGTCTACATCTGGGTGCTGAGCAAGTCGGTGAAGCAAGGCGACAATGCTCCGTTCTACGCCTACTTCCGGCGCCTCAAGGACTACCAGCCCCAGACCAGCAAGCCCGTGGATTTCAAACTCGACGGCACGGTGATCGTCTCGGTGCTGACAGACGGCTCGGGTGTTGCGCGGCATTCGTACCCTGCCGTAGATCCGATCGGCGCCCACACGATCCGGTGCGAGTTCTATGGCGACGCGTGGCTCGAGCCCGGTTACGGAGAGGGAACGCTGAACATCCTGTAGGGTCGTACCGTTGCGCGGGCGAACCAACCGCGTCGTATCGCGTCCGTCTTCATCGCGGCTCCGTTCGGCGGTTGATTCGCCCCTACGGGCTGCCGACGGTGCGTAGGGGCGTGTCAGCCGGGGCGCCGATGTCGCGAACACACGGCCCGAGCCCAGAACCGGCTGGTACGCCCTCGTTCCGATTGGCGGCGGCCGTCACGGCTTGAACTGGGCGAACCAACCGCGTCGTACCGCGTCCGTCTTCATCGCGGCTCCGTTCGGCGCTTGATTCGCCCCAACGAGCCGCCAATCGTCTCACTATGCGCGCGGTTGCTCACGGGCGAGCATGTGTGTCAGAATGCCCGCGAGCAACCATCATGATTCCTCTTCGCGACAGCAATCCGACGCGTCGCTTTCCGGCGGTCACGCTCATGCTCATCTGCGTGAATGTCGGCGTCTTCGTGCTGGACATCCTGTCGCGTCGGGTTGAGATCGTTCGCGCGCTGACGCCGGATGGGATCATGGTCTACCAGCGCCAGATCGGCGGCTTCGCCGATCACTACGCCATGGTGCCTTCCGAGATCACCTCAGACCTCGGCATGGCATGGCTCACGGTGTTCACGTCCATGTTCCTCCATGCCAACTGGCTCCACATTCTGGGCAACATGCTCTACCTGTGGATCTTCGGCAACAACGTTGAGGACACGCTGGGGCACCTGGGCTTCATCGTCTTCTACCTCGTGTGCGGCGTCGGGGCGGCAGCCGCCCATATCGTCACAGGGCCTCAGTCCGACATACCCACGGTCGGCGCCAGCGGAGCCGTGGCCGGCGTCATGGGGGCCTATCTCATTCTGTTTCCGCATGCCCGCGTGCTGGCGCTCGTGCCGGTGATGTTCTTCAGCACGCTTATGGAGGTTCCCGCGGTGATCGTCATCGGCTTCTGGGCCGTCATCCAGTTCCTCAACGTGAACTGGTTCGGCGGCGGCGAGCTGCGCGGCGGAGGCGTCGCCTACGCCGCCCATGCGGGAGGCTTCGTATGCGGTCTGCTGCTGGTGACAATGCTGGGAGGCCGCAATCTGACCCGACGCTCGAGAGGCCGATATTACGATGACTTCTGAGTCCCGCGCCCCATGGCGCGTGTCGCTCGTTGTAATGCTCGCGGTTGGCGTTGCGGCTGCGCTGTTTGCCGCGAGTCTTCGGTATCGGGTGGAACAGCGCAATCGCCGCGTCGCGGTGGTGGTGGACTTTGCGGAGGCCGCGCGCTTGGCGACTGCATCGGGCGTGCCCATAGCCGACACGCTGTTCCACCTGAAACGAGTCGGCGTCACGGGGGTAGCCGTCACGGAAGACACGGTGCAGGACCTCGTGGACACGGGCCGCGCCGATGTGAGCGCCTCCGGCGCCATGACGGTGCTGCAGTTGCGCGACGCCGCCACCTTCGAGCGGGTATCAGCCAATCTCAGGATGCGCGGCATGACGGTCGCCCACGAGACGACACCGTCCGACATTCCGACTGTGCTCCTATGGGCAGCCGCGCCGCGGTCCGGATCCGCCGAACAGGCGGCTGGCTACGTGCGGTTCCTCGCCTCCTATCCTGCAGTTCGCACCGTCGGCGTCGGCTTGCCGCCTGACGCCGTGGCGACGGTTCGATCCGCCGGGCTCACATGTGTTGCTCGGATATCCAACTTCGCGGGCGCAACGCGCATGACCGTGACGCAGGTTCTGTCGGCGATCCGGGCCTCAGGCGCGGACACCGTGATATGCACCGGCACCGAGGTGCTCGGACACTATGGCGCTGCGAAGGAGGCTGCCGAGGCACTCGAGAGCGCCGGCGTTCTGTGGGGCCAGGTGGAGTTCGGCAAGCAGAAGGGGGATGACCGTCTCGCGCGCGCCCTGGACTCTCGGTACGTCCGGGTGCACAGCATATCCGAAGGCGAAATGGGCACGCTGAGCGAGGACGATGCCGTGGACCGTTTCGTCCGAGCGGCGCGAGAGCGGAACATCAGGATGATCTACGTTCGCCTCGTCACGTTCGCGGGTTCGGATTCGGTGGAGCGCAACGTCCGGTACATCGGCCGGATCGTGAAGGGCATGGAGCGGGGCGGCCTGATCCGGCCAGGGGATCCGAAGCCGTTTGAAGCGACGGGCGCTCCGGTATGGGCCTTTGGCCTCGCCGGCATGGCCGCAGGCTCGCTGGCAGCCTGGCTTGCGCTGAGCGTGCTCCCGTGCGCCGGACGGCGATGGCTGTGGTGGGCGCTCCTGGCGCCGCTGGTTTGCGCCGCAGCCGCGTGCGCCGGAGAGTCCGGGCGGCGCGTGGTGGCCCTGTTGGCGGCGATCGCTGCGCCGACGCTCGCCTGTCTGCCGCTCGTCCGGATGATCCACTCGGAAGACGCGACGGAACGGCGCCAACCCCTTCTGCATGCTGTACGCTCGCTGATCGAAGCGACGCTGGTGACATCGCTCGGCATAGCCACCGTCGTGGGATTGCTGGCCTCCCGTCCGTTCATGCTCAGGACCACGCAGTTCCTCGGCATCAAAGCGGCGCATGCCCTGCCGATCGCTATCATCGCGATCTTGCTGGTCACGGGGCTGCCCGATCCCGGTGAGGCTCTGGACAAGGTCAGGGCTCGCATGGCGAGTCGCGCGCAGGCATTCCTCGGGCAACCGGTCCTTGTCTGGGCCATGGCCCTCGGGCTGATCATTCTGGTGGCGCTCATGCTGGCGGTCGCGAGGACGGGCAACGAGCCCGGGGTGGGCGTGTCCGGCATGGAGCTGCGAGCCCGCGCACTGCTCGATGCCGCGCTTCCCATTCGGCCGCGCACCAAGGAGTTTCTGCTGGGCCATCCGGCGTGGATTCTGGCCATCGGTCTGGCGGCCATGGGGCGGCGGCGGTGGGCCGCTCCGCTTGCCGTCATCGCTGCCATCGGGCAGGTCTCGGTCCTCAATACGTTCTGCCACATCCACACGCCGCTCGTGCTTTCGGCCATGCGGGTGGCAGTCGGGCTGGCGCTGGGCGCGGCATTGGGCGCCATGGCGCTTGCGATAGTGGCGCGCCTGGCTCGTGGCCGCGCCGAGCCCTCGCCGTCGTCGACGGGCTGATGCGTTCGTGCGGCTGGTAGTTTCAGGTTACTACGGCTTCGGGAACGCCGGCGACGAGGCAGTTCTCGCCGGCATGCTGCGGGCATTCGCGCAGGCGGGCGTCGAGCGATCAGCCTTTACGGCCCTCAGCGCCGATCCTCAGGCTACCGAACAGGATCATGGAGTGGGCGCGGTCCCCCGCATGGACATGAGGCAGGTCCGGCGCGCGATCCACGATGCGAGTGCGCTCATTTCGGGCGGCGGCAGTCTCTTTCAGGATGCTACGAGCCTACGATCCGTGGTCTATTACGCGTGGATCCTGCGCATGGCCCACCGCCTGGGGAAGCCGGTGGTGGTCTACGCTCAGGGCATCGGCCCGTTGCGGCGGAGGACTTCCCGATGGTTGGTCCGGCGCGTCATCGGTCCGGCGGCGTATGTCTCGGTCCGAGACGAGCGCTCCAGGGACCTTCTTGTGCAGATCGGCGTCGCACGAGACGACATCCATGTCACCTCGGATCCGGCCTTCGCACTGGAACAGCCATCGCGCGAGGAGGGCCTGAGCCTGCTGCGCCGAGCAGGAGCCGACGTGTCGCGACCCGTGGTGGGTCTTGCGCCCCGACCATGGGCGAACGCCGACGTGGCATCCCTCGTCTCATCGTTGGCACGCAGCCTGATGGCTCGCGGCTATGGCGTCGCGCTCATGCCCATGCAGGCAGTCCAGGATCGGCCGCTGTGCGATCCCTGCCCCGTGGGAGCCTCCGTACTGTCGGAGAACTTCGCAGGGAACATCACCGCGTGCGCGGCAATGGAGTCGGTGGTGGCCATGCGCCTCCATGCCCTCATCTTCGGCGCAATGGGCGGAGCGGCCCTCGTGGGAATCGCCTATGATCCAAAAGTGCATGCGTTTATGGAAACGCTGGGGCAGTCAGATTACGTTACAGGATTGAATGAAGCAAGGTCGGAACTGGTGGCGGATGCCGTTGAGCGGGCCATGGCGGATGCCGCCTCCCGCGAGAGGCTATCGGCTGCAGTCGAGCGGCTGCGCACGGAGGCCTACGCCAACGCAGAGCGCGTCGTTCGGCATCTGGGAGTCAGCGCCTGATGTTCCGGCGTACGTCCGCAGGCATCGAGCCGCGGCACGGAGGAGTATGATCGGCAGGAGCAGCGCTACAGCGCGAAGGTCGCACGAACAACCGGCACGACGCCGCGCCGGATCCCGATTGCTGACGCAGCGCATGGTTCGGCTCGCGTACGTCCTTGCCATAGCGGCATTCCCCGGCGTCGCCTCGGCGGATGAGACCCTGTGGGACGCCCTGAACGCTCTGCCGACCTCGTCGGGGCAGAGAACCGGTGCGGCAGTCTCCGGGCCGCCCAGGCCGGATGCGGGTGCGAGTGGCCTTGGCTCGTCGCACACCTCTCTGCGGAACCCGTTCGGCTTTCTGAACGGCGTCCAGCGATGGCTGCGGAACCTGGGCACTGTCACCCGCTCGGACCTCAAGATCACCGGCCAGCACAACCTCCGGTATCATGCCGAGGCCATCTCGGGGAGCAGGGACTCCTACGACAACTCCACGTACTACGGGCGGCGCTCGATGGGCGGCGGCTACACGGACACCGACGTGACCATATCGGGCAAAGTCCTCGGTCTCGTATCGTTCGAGACGCGCTACACCGATAACGTCTACGGCAACCCCTACGACAACCGGATCAAGCTCAGCTACGCCTCGCGGGGATTCAGCATCGAAGCTGGCGACATTCAGGCGGGCGTCACGGGCAACTCGCTGGTGGACTTCAGCCGCTCGCTCACCGGCGTCACGATGTCGGCCAATGTGGCGCCCGGCGTCAAGGTGAGCACGCTGTACAGTCAGGAGAAGGCCCAGACCCGCACCATCGTGATCAACGGCGCGAACCGCTCGGGACCCTACTACGTCTTCGCCGGTCAGGTGGTGGACGGCAGCGCCCGCGTCCGGGTCAACAACCGCGACATGATCCTCGGGCAGGACTACACGATGGACCCCTACACCGGCGAGCTGAACTTCCTCAACGGGCTGATCGTGCATGAGCTCGACACCATCGCGGTCACCTTCGAAACGTACGGCTACAATCAGTCGCCCGGTCTTCTCACGGGCTGGCGCGCCGACGTGACAGCCCTGAAGCCCGCCCGACTGGGCGTCACGTATCTCACCCAGACCGAGAATCGATCTGCCAACCGCACAGCCACCAAGACGGAGCAGTTCTACGGCTACAACAGCGCGACGGCGCCGTATGTCCTCGAACTACCTGTCGAGGTGACGCTCATCCGGGACGAAGAGGGAAAGATCACGGGCTGCGTGCCCGTCTATCCGATGACAGTCACTGTGTCGGGCCTGCCTCAAGCCTACGGCACCGACTATGTCCTCGACCCGCTGCTGCCCAACCGCGTGTACTTCAAGATGGCCATACCCAGCACGCAGATCATCCGGATCGTCTATCGGCCAGCATCCGGCGACGGGACGTCCGGCGATCGCTCGGTGCTGGGGCTGGACGTCACAACGTCCTTGGGCAAACTGGGCACCATCACCGCGGAAATGGCTCAGAGCTCGCTCAGTCTCACGGGCCAGGGAGCGGGCAGCAACGCCTGGCAGATTCGCAGCGACATGCGCCTACCCGGCGACAAGCTGCGCCTGAACTGGACGCTGAAAAACATCGGCGCGAACTTCACCGCCATCCAGAGCCCGGGCT
Source organism: Chthonomonadales bacterium (assembly GCA_012517255.1). GTDB lineage: Bacteria > Armatimonadota > Chthonomonadetes > Chthonomonadales > CAJBBX01 > JAAYVH01. Next base: position 33,403 of record JAAYVH010000159.1, on the reverse strand, counting down.
TCCGACGTAACGATCGGGGCGTGTCGCTGTCGGCCGACTATGAGGCGAGCCCGAAGCTCAAGATCAACGCAACCGTCGAGCGGACCAAACGTCCCGCCTACAGCTACAGCACGTCCGTCGGCTCGTCGGGCATCGCCCCGGCCGCCGGCATAGACGACTTCAGCATGACAACGCTGCGGGCTAACTGGCAGATGCCCCGCGGCGGCACGCTGAGCTACACACGCAATGAGATGGGTACGCGCATGGGGCTCGGCGGCAACAGCGTGCATGAAACGGACACGCTGGCCTACCAACAGACCCTCGGGCAGTTCAGCCTCGACTTCTCGCTGGGTCGGCAGCACGCTTCCACGGCCGCCCGCTACACCACCGGCGGGACCGCCGAGCCGCAGATCGCTGCCTATGGAAGCGATTCGCTCAATGCGCGCATCGGCGCTCGCTGGAGCGTTGGCGAGCGGCTCTCTTTCGACACGATTCTGACGAACAGCTCGATCAAGAGCGCAGACGGCCGCAACAACAACGCACAGGACATCACCCTCAACGCGAGGGCACAGCCGCTGCGAAACCTCACGCTCACCATCGGCTACCAGAACCAGACCTCGGGCGGCTACTCGCTGTTCAGCGGATACACCGACTACACCGGCGGAAACGGCGCTGCCGCTCCTGCGTCGACGACGCGTCAGATCGGCACCATAGGCTATCCGGGAGGCAACTTCAGCGGCTACTATGGAGGCGGGGTCAACGGCGGACTGGGCACCTACGGCAACTACAGCGGCGGGCTCGGGATCGGCGGCTACGGTCTGGGCTCTGCCAGCTTCGGCGGCAACTCGCGCGGACTGAACGTGACCGCCAACTACCAGCCGTTGCCCACGCTGAGCTTCGATGTCAACTGGAGCAATGGATCGAGCGTCGGCGACTATCTGTTCAACAGCAAGCGCGACAGCCTGTCGCTGAGCGCCAACTACAATCCGGGCGAGCGCCTGAGCATCGTCGGTGGCATCCTGACGCAGAGCGTGGCCTACATCGGCAGCGAGGGCGGAACGTCTACCTCCGGCCTCTACCTCAACGCTACCTCCAGGCCCTGGGGCAAGCTGACGGCCTCCATGAACTACAACATGATGCGATCCTCCACCAAGGCCTCCGCCACCTCCGGCGATACCACGGGCGGGCAGACCGGCGGGTCGTATGGCGGCTACTATGGAGGCGGCTACGGCGGCTACTTTGGCAGCGGGGGCACCAACCTGTCAGCCTATGGGCTGAGGCTGGAGTACCCGGTGTGGTGGTCCAGCAATCTCTTCCTGCAGTTCGACAGCGCGGACAGCACCGGCTACCTTGCGTCCATCCAGCGCACGCTCAGCTTCGGGTTCGTCTTCGATCTCGGCAACAACACGCAGTTTCAGATCGGATGGCGCGACCAGAAGTACCAGTCCAGGACGACAGCAGGCACCGCCGACTACAGCTACCACGTCCGATCGCTCGACGCCGACATCGGCCTGCGATTCTGAGGAATGCCGTAACCCGCGGTCATGCCGTGAGGCGTGGGCGCACGGCACAACGGTAGATCGCGCTGTAGGGCAGATCCTCCAGCGAACTGATCGTTACGCCGGTTCCGCCCGCTGCATGGATGAAGTCCGGAGGATCGAGCGCCATTCCAACGTGCGTGATGCCCCTCCCCCTTGGATCGTCGCCGCCGAAGAACACGAGATCGCCCGGGCTCAAGCCGTTGCGTTCCACGGGCTCCGCGCCAGTCCAGGCCGCCTGCAGGTAGGCGTCCCGCGGTAGGATCGTGCCGTGGAGCCCGTAGACCATCTGGACGAAGCCCGAACAGTCCATGCCGAACGTCGAGCGTCCGCCCCAGAGGTAGGGAATGCCCATGAAGCGGAAGGCCTCGTGAGCCAGCTCCTCTCGGGAGGCGATTCGGGCGGATGGCGGCTCCCTGATGGCGCTCGTCTCGACGAAGCCGATGCCGCCTCCGGGCAATGCGATGGGCGCATACCCGTCATCATCGGAGCCGGCAGCCATGGTCACTCGCGCACCGATCGTTAGCAGCGTGATAGGACGGGCGTCGGATCGAGGCTGAGTCCGCAGCGGCGCCAGAAGCTCGCCGATCACCCGCTCTTGTTCGTCTGTCCCCCAGAGGCCGGACGCATGGGCCGCCGGTTCGGCGCCGGTATCTCGCAAACGCGTGCTGCTGCGGCCTGTCAGGGAGAGAGCGGGGCAGACAGCATCGGCGATCACCCACCCGCGGTACCCATCCGGCGTCTCGATGAGCGCGAATCCGCGGGAGTCGGCCATCAACGCGACGCGCTCGCCCCAGAGCGCCTGGCTGACCGATTCCGACAGCGCGTCGGGCCGGCAGCGCATGGAGACTACGTTGCGGCAGATGATGCCGACGGGGCGGTCCATCTCAACCCCCAAGTATCCGGTCAACCGTTTCGGCGGCGCCCATGGCGGGAACAACGCGATGTGCTCCGGAGATCAGGCGCGTGTTCACGAAGCCTTCCTGTTCGGCCTCGTCGAGACGCGCATCAACCGCTGCTGTCGAGACCACGAGCGTGCGCGCGAAGGAGGATCGCTCGATGCGGTCGACGGTCGGCGCAGGCACGGCTGAACCGAACTCATCCATGAAGCACCAGACGAAGGTTGGCAACGATATGCCGTGCGGGGCCAGAGCAACGGCTGTGACCAGACCCGCGGCGCCCCGCAGACGCTGGGTGCGCGTGATCCCGGCCTGGCGCAGGATGCGCAACGCGAGGAGCACGCTGCGGCGGCTGGTGAAACCCCAGACGCGGGCGGCATAGTCGAGCACGAAGCGCATGCTTACGACCGGCTCCACGGTGAGCAGCAGTCCCGTCCGATGCGGCTCCAACTCCTCCCGTCGCGCTCCTGCCGGCGTCGCTCGATCGAGCAGCACGGTGTGCAGTATGTCGCGGGCTATCGCCCGCACCAACGGATCTGCGCGCGTCGTGGCGTAGTAGATGAGCTCTCGCCGCGCCGTGGCGTCCTGAAGGCCCGCAACAAGACGCACGAAGTGAGGCGCTGCGTCTGCCCGCGAAGCGCCCGAGCTCAGCCTCTGAACCAGTTTGGCGGCGATGCGTTCGCGCGTCTTGGGAGAGGGATGACTGAGCCGCTCAGCGACCGCTTCCGATGCGCCGCGTCCGAGCCCAAGCTCGGCCAGCAGCTTCGCGGCCATCACGGTCTCGCGAAGGTAGAGCTCCTGCCCGAACGTGGGAAATCTGGCGGGTGTCATCGTTCGGCATTATGACAGACGCGGTGCTAAGGGGCAATCGGCGCCAGCGACACGCTCGCCCACGCTTCCTTCCGGACGACGGCGCCGCACGCACAGCGGCCTCAGCGATGCGGGGCATGACAGGATATGGCGAGAACCGCTGTGCTACAATCATCCGTCTGTGACCATTTATGTACGAGGAGTTCCCCCGATGACGACCATTACCGAAGTCGTAGCCCGCGAGATTCTCGATTCCCGTGGCAATCCCACCGTCGAAGTGGACGTGTTTCTGGAGGACGGCTCCATGGGACGGGCAGCGGTCCCGTCGGGCGCGTCCACAGGCACCAACGAGGCCGTGGAGCTGCGAGATGGCGATCCCGAGCGTTACCTGGGCAAGGGCGTGCTGACCGCCGTTGACAACGTCAACGAGAAGATCGGTCCCGAGATCATTGACATGGATGCCACCGATCAGGTGGGCATCGACCGCCTGATGATCGACATGGACGGCACGCCGAACAAGGGAGCGCTGGGCGCCAACGCGATCCTCGGGACGTCCCTCGCCGTTGCCCGAGCCGCCGCGCAGTCGCTTCAGTTGCCCCTGTACCGCTATATCGGCGGCGTAGGCGCGAGGACGCTGCCGGTGCCGATGATGAACATCCTGAACGGCGGCAAGCACGCCGACAGCAACGTGGACCTGCAGGAGTTCATGGTCATGCCGGTCGGCGCCGAGTCGTTCTCCGAAGCGCTCCGCATGTGCTCCGAAGTGTTTCACGCGCTGAAGCGCGTTCTCAAGGACCAGGGAAAGAACACCGGCTTCGGCGACGAAGGCGGGTTCGCGCCCGATCTCGAGTCCAACGAGGTCGCCATCCAGGTGATCGTCGAGGCAATCGAGCAGGCCGGCTACCGTCCCGGCGAGCAGATCTACATCGCCCTCGATCCCGCGGCATCGGAGATCTACGAAGACGGCCGCTACAACCTTAAGGGCGAGGGACGCACGCTCACCTCGGCCGAGATGGTGGACTACCTGGCATCGCTCGTCAACAAGTACCCGATCATCTCCATCGAGGACGGACTGGCCGAGAGCGACTGGGACGGCTTCCGCATGCTCACCGAGCGCATAGGCTCCCATGTGCAGGTTGTCGGCGACGATCTGTTCGTGACCAACACCCAGTACCTGCAGCGAGGCATCCGCGAGAAGGCCGCCAACTCGATCCTGATCAAGGTGAACCAGATCGGCACGCTCACGGAGACGCTGGAGGCCATCGAAATGGCCAAGCGCGCCGGCTTCACGGCCGTGGTGTCGCATCGCTCGGGCGAGACCGAGGACTCCACGATCGCCGACATTGTGGTGGCCACTAACGCCGGTCAGATCAAGACGGGCGCGCCGAACCGCTCCGATCGCGTGGCGAAGTACAACCAGCTTCTCCGCATCGAGGAGGAGCTTTCGCAGGTCGCGGTGTATGGAGGATGGAAGTCATTCTATAACGTGCGAAAGTAGCCATTGGCAGACGCCTCTGTAGTCGCAGAGGAGGTGCAGCGATGAAGCGAAGCGGCAAGGATGGCCGCGCTCGCGTTGACAACCGAGCAGGCTCACAAAGCGTCCCGCGGGCCGTGCGGGTGTTGCTCTGGATGACGGGGCTCCTTGCACTGAGCGTCGTCGGCTACCGGGCGTATCCGCTGATCGCTGAACCGTTTCGCCAGGCCGCCGTCGTCGAACGCGGCAATCGTCGCATCGAGCGCGTTGCCCTCATCAAACAGCGCGAGAAAGAGACGCTGCGCAAGCAGGCCGAACTCGCCGAGACCGATGAGGGCAAGCTCCGCATCCTCCGCGAGAGCGGCTTCGTCAAAAAGGGCCAGTCTCGCCTCATGGGGGATGGCGTCGGCGCCCCGCCCTCCGAGCGATAGGGAGCGCCCGCCCGATAGGTCCGCGCTGGTATAATGCCGTCGCTTCCCGCGACGGCCATTCGCGGGCCTTCCAACAGAATGGGCCTCCATCAGCTTGCTCGGCACGTTGACCGTGTCCCCGAACTAACCTCGCAGATCCAGTCCCTGCAGTGCAGGGGAGGGCGACTCAGAATAGACGGCCTCGCCGGCGTTGCCCGGAGCCTCGTCGCAGCTGCCATTGCGCTGCGTCAGCCCGGTCCCACGCTCGTCGTGACCTATCAGCAGGATCAGGTGGACCGTCTGTGCGACGATCTACGCCAGCTCGCCGCCGACCCGGATCGCGTCTATGCCCTCCCCGCCCAGGATCGTGACCCCGTGCTGCGCAGTACCGTGGACCACGTCGCCCTGAGCGAGCGGATGGGGGCGCTGGCGGCGCTGGCATCGCCGATCCCCGCCATTGTGGTCGCGACGCCTGAGAGCGTTCTTCAGCGGGTCGGACCTCCGGCCGAGACCATGAACGCCGCCATCGAGCTGACCGTGGGTTCGCGGACGGATATCGGCGAACTGGCCCGGAGGCTCGTCAGACTGGGCTACGCGCGCACGACGACGGTCACAGCGCCCGGTCAGTTCGCGCGGCGAGGCGGCATCGTGGATGTCTTCGGCGCCGGCGAGCAGGCCCCGATGCGCGTGGAGTGGCTCGGCGACGAGATCGAGAGCGTGCGGACATTCGACGCCGGCACCCAGCGATCCACCGGCCATCTGGAGCGCGCTCGCATCCTGCCGGTCCATCCCGTAATCCTGACTCCAGAGCTCGGCGCGCGAGCCGAGCCCCTGATCCGATCGGCCTGGGACCTCCGACGCCGCGCACTCATGGCAGCCGGCCAGAAGGATGCCGCGGAGACGCTCGACGACCGAGTCGGCGGCGATCTTGCCATGCTCACGGCCGGCGACTACTTCGACCATGTGGGCGAGTATCTGCCGTTCCTCGTGCCCGAGCCGATCTGCGCTCTGGACTATCTGATCCACGGCTGGACCGGCGTTACAGGCGACGACGCCGCGCCTGCGCCTCTGGTGGTGCTCGATGATCCAGCCCAGATGGAAGCGCACTGGACGCGCATGCTGGAAGACCGCGCGCAGGCCGATGAGCGCCTTGCCGATCAGGGAACCGCGATTCTGCCGTCCGAGGCGGGCCTTGCCGACCTCGACGAGACCTCGCTGGATCGCCTCGCCGCGATGCCCGCCGCCGTTCAGTTCAGCCCTCTGGGCGCTGCATGGCAGCGAGCGCCGGCAACGGCAACGCTGAGCGTCCATTCGGCGGCGATGGAATCGTTCCGAAGCCGCACGGACTTCCTCAAGGACGAGGTGACGCGCTGGCTGGAGCAGGGCGCATTCTGCGCGACCGTCACCGGTCAGCCTCAGCGGACGCGCGAGGTTCTCGCCGAGCTTGGAGTGCCGCTCGCCGAACCGAGCGCGGATGGCGCTGGGTCCGCTCATGCCGGAGGCATGGTGGTGCTCGAAGGACGCCTGCGGCAGGGCGTGAAGTTCGACGAGGCGCGCCTCTACATCATCACCGACCATGAGCTCTACGGAACGGCACGGCCGGTCACGGCCCGCCGCGGCGCCACGGGCGGCATACCGATCTCGACGCTGCTCGATCTGCGCGAAGGCGATTACGTCGTGCACGTTGCGTACGGCATCGGCATCTATCGGGGTCTCGTCAAGCGGACCATAGACGGCGCCGAGAAGGACTACATCTTCATCCAGTACGCGGGACCAGATCGGCTCTACGTTCCGGCAGACCAGATTGACCGCGTGCAGCGCTACGTCGGAGCAGAGGGCGCCCGACCGACGGTCAACCGCATGCTGGGTACGGACTGGCAGCGCACCACGCGCCGGGTCAAAGAGCAGGCGCGCGACCTGGCTCGGGAGCTGGTTGAGCTCTACGCCGCGCGCGAGGCCGCCGACAGGCCCGTGTACGGCGACGACTCCCCCTGGCAAGCGGAGATGGAGGAGGCCTTCCCCTACGAAGAGACGCCCGGCCAGCTTCGCGCCATCGCGGACGTGAAGGCCGACCTGAGCCAGAACAAGCCTGCCGACCGGCTGATCTGCGGCGATGTTGGGTTCGGAAAGACCGAGGTCGCTATCCGAGCGGCGTTCAAGGTCGTCGAGAGCGGCAAACAGGTGGCCGTCCTCTGCCCCACGACGGTGCTGGCAGCGCAGCATCACACGACCTTTACCGAGCGACTGGCCGCCTATCCGATCCGAGTCGAACTGCTCAGCCGATTTCGCTCGCGGGCCGAGCAGAAGCAGACCATCGGCAACCTTAAGGCCGGCGCGACGGACATCGTCATCGGCACCCACCGCCTGCTGTCCAGGGATGTCGAGTTCAAGAGCCTCGGCATGGTGATCATTGACGAGGAACAGCGGTTCGGAGTGGCACAGAAGGAGCGTCTCAAGCAACTGCGCAGATCCGTCGACGTGCTGACGCTCACCGCAACGCCCATTCCCCGCACCCTCTCCATGGCGCTCTCGGGTCTGCGTGAACTCAGCGTGATCGAGGACCCGCCGGGGGGCCGACTGCCCATCGTGACCCATGTGCGGGAGTATGACGACGATCTGGTGCGTGACGCCATTTCGCGCGAGCTGGCGCGCGGCGGCCAGGTCTACTATGTGCACAACCGCGTGGAGACCATCGAGCAAGTCGCCATGCGGGTGCAGAGGCTCGTTCCCGACGCGCGCCTGAGCATCGGACACGGACAGATGTCCGAGGACGAACTCGAACGCGTCATGCACCGCTTCTATCTGCAGGAGTGCGACGTTCTCGTCTGCACCACCATCATCGAGAACGGGCTCGACATTCCCAACGTAAACACCATCATCGTGGAGAACGCCGACCGCATGGGGCTCGCCCAGCTCTATCAGTTGCGGGGCCGTGTGGGCCGATCCAGTCGGCAGGCCTATGCGTATCTGCTCGTGCCCAAAGGGAGGCTCCTGACCGAGGAGTCCGAGCAGCGGCTGTTCGCCATTCGCGAGTTCACCGCGTTGGGATCGGGCTATCAGATCGCCATGCGGGACCTCGAAATACGGGGCGCCGGCAACCTGCTCGGCTCCGAGCAATCGGGCGCCATGAGCTCGGTAGGCTTCGACATGTATTGCCGCCTGCTGGCTCAGGCCGTGGCCGAAACGCGTGGGGTCGAATACACGGACGAGACGCTGCCCGAGGCCGACCTTCCGCTGACGGCGCACATACCGGTGGACTACATTCCCAACGAGGCCGAGCGCATCTTCTTCTACAAGCGCATGTCGGGCGTGACATCGCTCAAAGATGTCGAGGAGCTGCTCGACGAGTTTCATGACCGTTACGGCGACCCTCCGCGACCCGTATGGAACGCTCTGGAGGTCCTGCGAATCCGGCTTCTGGCCAAGCAAGCAGGGATTTCGTCGGTGCGTCACGAAAACCGAAACGTCTGGCTCAAGTTTGCGCCCGGAGTCCGACTCACGGCGCGCGCGCTCAACCTGCTGACCCACATGTTCAAGGACACGCGCTTCACCGCCGATTCCGTCGTGCTGCGGCTGAGCGGTCCGAACGTCGTCGCCGAGGTCGAGGATATCCTGAAGGTGCTGGACAACGCCCTCAGAGACGGCGCGGCTCGACCTCCGGGAGCGAAGGCGTAAGAGGAGATATCGTTCATCATGTCCATACAGTCTGTCGCAGCCAGCGCTGCCTCCGATCAGGGAGACGCCGACCTTCTTGCCACCTATCGGCTCATGCTGCTGATGCGCCGCTTTGAGGAGAGCCTGTACCGCAAGTACCGGGAAGGCAAGATCGGGGGCTACCTGCACCGGTACGACGGTCAGGAAGCTCTCGTCGCGGGGGTGATACCTCAGCTCATCAAGGGCGACTACGTGCTGTGCACCTATCGGGATCACGCCCACGCCATCGCCTGCGGCACATCTCCGCGAGCGATCATGGCGGAGCTCATGGGGAAAGCCACAGGATGCGCCGGCGGCAAGGGCGGCTCCATGCACCTCATTGATCCCGCCAACGGCTTCCTGGGAGGCGACGGCATCGTGGGCGGACCGGTGCCCGTATCCGTGGGTGTCGGCTTCGCGATCAAGTACCGCGGCGACAAGAACGTCTGCCTCTGCTACTTCGGCGACGGCGCCATGAACCAGGGGGGCGTGCATGAGGCGCTCAACATGGCAGGGCTCTATGGACTGCCCATCGTCTACATCCTGGAGAACAACGGCTACGCCATGGGCACCTCGGTCGAGCGCTCGACCGGCCAACCGGAGATGGTCTTGAAGGCGCAGGCCCACGGCATCGACGCTGAGACCGTGGACGGTATGGACATCCTGGCCGTGCGCGATGCTGCCGGACGCGCCATTGCCCGGGCTCGAGAGGAGGTACGGGCGCAGTTCCTCGAGATGCGCACCTACCGCTTCGTGGGCCATGGCGTCGCCGACAATGCCCAGCAGCAGCGCTTCTATCGAACCGAAGATGAGATCGCTGCGTGGAAAGAGCACGATCCCCTGATCAAGCTCCGCAACCTGCTGGTTGCGCACGGGGCGCTCACCGACGCCGACGATGAGGCTATGGAGTCCGAAATCCGCGCCACGATCGAGGACGCGATCCGATTCGCCGAAGAGAGCCCGCCTCCGCCATTGGAGTCCCTTTACGAACACGTGTACGCGGAAGGATGATGCGGCCATGCCATTGATGCGATACTCCGAGGCGTTGCGCCTCGCCATGACTGAGGAGATGGAGCGCGACCCCACGGTCTTCGTCTGCGGCGAAGAGGTCGGCCAGTATCAGGGCACATTCCGTGTCACCGAAGGACTGCTGTCTCGGTTCGGGCCCATGCGGGTTGTGGATACGCCGATTTCCGAGATAGCCATCGCAGGCCTGGCAACCGGCGCCGCCATGGCGGGACTGCGGCCCATCGCCGAGTTCATGACCTGGTCGTTCGCTCTGTCGGCTATGGACCAGCTCGTGAACCACGCCGCCAAGATCACCTACATGTCGAGCGGGAGAGTGACATGTCCGGCCGTGTTTCGCGGGCCTGCCGGAACGGGCAACCAACTGTCTGCTCAGCACTCCCAGAGCCTCGAATCGTGGTATGCCCACACTCCCGGGTTCAAGGTTGTGCTGCCGTTCACGCCGGCCGACGCCAAGGGTCTCTTGAAGACCGCCATTCGCGACAACAGCCCGGTCATCTTCATGGAGCACGCAGGGCTGTACGCTCAGCGAGGCGAGGTTCCCGACGATCCGGACTTCACCGTGCCGTTCGGTCGAGCCGAGATACGCCGTGAGGGTACGGATGTGACCCTCGTCGCCTACTCGCTTATGGTGGGCAAGTGCCTCAAGGCCGCCGAGAAGCTCGAAGCGTCCGGCGTGTCCTGTGAAGTCGTGGATCTGCGCACGCTCGTTCCCCTCGACATGGAGACGATCATCGCTTCGGTGGCGCGCACCCATCGAGTCGTCGTCGTTCAGGAGGAGTGGCTCAACGTCGGCTTTGCTGCCGAGGTGGCGGCGCGTCTGGCCGACGAGGCGTTCGACGAGCTCGACGCTCCCATCCGTCGCGTAGGAGGCGCCGACGTCCCCATGCCCTATGCCAGGGAACTCGAGCAGGCTGCCATCCCCGGCGAGGATGCCATCATTGCCGCCGTCCGATCCATCGTTGATTAGGGGCTGGCTGGAGGCGATCGGACCGGAACTCGCCGAACGCGTCCGGGAAGATGTGAGTCTGAGACCGCTGACCACGCTGCGCGTGGGAGGCCCGGCGGAGCGCTATCTGCGGGTCGAGACCGAGCATGAGCTGGCAACGGCGGCCGCGGCTGCCCAGCGGATCGGAGTTTCCTGCTTCGTTCTCGCCGGCGGGAGCAACCTCTGCATCAGCGATCGCGGCATCAGGGGCATTGTCATCCACAACGCCGCGCAGGCATGCAGCATCGGCCCGGTGACGTATGCGGCTGCCGGTCACGGCCTGATCCTGCTGTCGCTCAAGGCGCTGGAAGCAGGCCTCGCGGGGCTCGCCTTTGCCATAGGCATCCCCGGCTCGGTGGGCGGAGCTCTCGTTTCCAATGCAGGCGCCTATCGGCACAGCATCGGGCCGCTCGTCCGGCGTGTCCTCGTCACCCACGCCGGCGAGACCGGCTGGGTCGGCCCGGAATGGATGCAGTTTGGCTACCGGGACAGTCGCCTGCGGCACAGCGGCGCTCCGGCCGGTTGCCTCGTCGCCGTGGAACTTGGCCTTGAGCCCGGTTGCGCCGACACGATCCGGTCAGAGGCTCGCCGCTATCAGCACAACCGCATATGGCGGCAGCCGTGGGCTCCCTCGGCGGGCAGCTTCTTCAAGAACGTCTACGATGCCGAGCTGGCGCAACGCGTGCCTGACCTGCCTGACGACCTCCGGAAGGCAGGGGTGGTGCCTGCGGGCTACCTCAGCCAGGCGTGCGGCTGCCGTGGCTTGCGCTGCGGCGACGCGCAGATAAGCCCTCGGCACGGCAACTTCATCGTGAACACCGGGCAGGCCACCGCCTCCGACGTGCGGAACCTTGCCGAGGAGGTCAAGCGCCGCGTCATGGAACGGTTCGGAGTCGCGCTGGAAGAGGAAGTGATCTATGCAGGCGATTGGGAACAGTGGACAGCGGCGGCCTGACGACATCCCGCGTGTTAGCGCCGGCGTGTCGCCGGTACCCGATTGGCCGAAGCTCTGCCGCCGGGACGGCGGCGCACGATGCTGAGACCGGCCATGGCTATCGTCGGAGGTAAGACCGTATGAGCTGGAAGGTGCTGGCAACATCCCGGGCATTCTGGGCCCACGCGCAAGACGGCATACGCGCGCTCGAAGAGGCCGGATGCGAGGTGGTCAGGCCTGATGTGTTCATTAAGTACTCGCCCAAGGAACTTATCGCGCTGCTCGACGGATGCGATGCGTCGCTGGCATCTTCAGAGACCTACAATGAAGAGGTCTTCTCCGCATGCCCGTCGCTCAAGATCGTGGCCCGATGCGGCGTCGGCTACGATGCCGTGGATGTGGCCGCCGCCACTCGTGCGGGCGTCGTATGCACCAACACGCCGGGAGCCATGGTGGATGCTGTGGCGGACTTCACCGTCGGTCTCATCCTCATGTGCGCCCGCCGCATGGGCGAGCTGGACGCCCTCGTACACGCTGGCGGATGGGGCGAACTGTCGGGCACGCTCGTCACCGGAAAGACACTGGGTCTGGTGGGTTACGGGCAGATCGGGCGAGCCGTCGCCCGGCGCATGTCCGGCTTCGACATGCGGATCCTGGCCTGTGATCCGGCCTATTCGGCCTCCGATCATACCGAAGTCGTCATGGTGTCGGACCTCAACGAACTCCTCGCCGAGGCCGACTTCGTCTCGGTGCATGCGCCGTCGACTCCTAAGACGGCCCGCATGTTCGCACGAGCCCAGTTTTCCTCGATGAAGCCGTCGGCGTTCTTCATCAACACCTCGCGCGGAGCACTCGTTGATGAGGGCGCGCTGATCGAAGCGCTCGAAACGGAGACGATTGCCGGCGCGGCCCTGGATGTCACCGTGCACGAGCCGCTCCCTGTGGATGATCCACTCCGCAGGGCTCCCCGGCTCATCCTCACCGCGCACAATGCGTTCAATGCCCGCGAAGCCGCCAGCCGCATGTGCAACAAGGCCGCCTATCAGGTCCTGGAGCTCATGCGAGGAACCGCACCCGCGGCCACGCTGAATCCCGAGGTCTATGACTCGGCGGCGCTGCGCTGTGCCCGTCCATCACGTCCCTAGGAGTCCTGCGTCATGCGATCCAATACGGTCAAGCATCAACTGAAGGCCGGCGTTCCGCAAGTCGGCACGTGGCTCTCCCTTGCGAGCCCGCTAGCGGCGCGATTCATGGCCCGATCGGGATTCCGGTGGCTGACTCTCGACATCGAGCACAGCCCCGCCGATTGGGAAACGGCAGCGACCATCTTCGGCGCGGTTGCCGACGCAGGCTGCGTGCCTCTGGCCCGCGTGCCCTCGATCAGTCTGGAGAACGCCAAGCGCGCGCTCGACGCCGGGGCGTTCGGCATCGTCTTCCCCATGTGCAACTCGCGCGAGGAGGCCGAAGAGGCGGTGGCCATCTGCAAGTACCCGCCCGCAGGCCGACGCAGCGTCGGCGGCGGCAGCCATGTGCTGAACTTCGCCACCAACGGCACCGAGTACTTCCACCGCGCCAACGACGAGATACTGGTAATCGTGCAGGCCGAGCATTACCTCGCCGTCGAGAACTGCGACGCGATCTTCTCCGTGCCTGGCCTCGACGGCATGTTCATCGGCCCCAACGACCTGCTGGCATCCATGGGCCGGACACCCGCCATGGAGGTGGACGAGCCGGAGTTCGTGGAGGCGCTGCGCGTGCTGCGCGAGACGGCCGCGAGGCACGGGATCGCACCGGGCATCCATGTGGGCACCCCGGAGCAGGCCAATCGGCGCATAGCCGAAGGATTTCGGTTCATCGCCGTCAGCAGCGAGCTCGGGTTCATGCTCAGCGCCGCCCATCAGGCCGTTCGCGAGTGCGTCGGCGAGGACCAGGCTGCGGCAGGCCCGGTGAAGTACTGAACGAAGAGCCGCACCATGGGCCTGGCGTCGGCGACCGGCCCTCAGGCCGGTAGTCTCACTCCCACGGATGCAGCAGGATCTTCGCGCAATCGTGGGAAGCCGATATCTCGAATGCCTCGCCGATGCGCGACATGGGCAGCGTATGGCTGACGAGCAGCTCGATCTCCCGTGGCATGGCGCGAATGACGTCGAAGACAGCCGAGACGCGCGCGCGGTTGTAGTGCCATGAACCGACGATCGTCAGACCTTTGCGGATGAGGTCGTTCGAGACGCGCAACGTCGTCGGCTCCGAGCACTCGCCCACAAACGCCACGCGGCCTTTGCGGCGAGCCGCCTCGATGCACAGCCGATGGGCGGCTGGAACGCCGCTGCAATCCAGCGCGGCATCCACGCCCGCGCCTCCGGTCAGCGCCATTGCCTGCCGGACACAGTCCGGATCACGCGGATCCAGCACGCGCTCAGCGCCCAGCGCCAGGGCCCGCTCCACACGCCACGGATGGCTCTCGACGCCGATCACCCGCGCGCCGCGACGCCGGGCATTCACCACCGCGCCCAGTCCTACCGGCCCAAGCCCGGTGATAAGCGTTGTATCGAGGGCGTCGAGCCGCATCAGATCGAACGCGCCGAAGGACGGTCCCAACGCGCAGAGAGCCAGCGAAGCCTGCTCGATGGTGAGATCGTCAGGCGCCCTCGGAAGCAGCCATGCAGGCTTGAGCAGGTACTGCGCGTAGGTCGCCTTCCCCTCGGGCGAACCGGTGAATGCGTCGAAGTCGAAGCAGGCCTGGCAATGAATGTACTCGCCCGACAGACACAGGTCGCATCGGCCGCACGGATACTGCGGCATCACCACAACCCGATCGCCTGGCTTGACGCCGCAGGGCTGAGCCACTTCGACCACCTCGCCTGCGGCTTCATGCCCGAGGAACTCGTGACGACCCCCGCCGAGGTACATCTTGTACTCGGTACACATGGGGGTCACCAGCGTCTTGACCAGCGCCCAGTCGGCGACTGGCTTGGGCGTCGGACACTCGGCGAGCTCGGCGCTCCGCGCGCCGGTGATGATCGCTTTCAGCATGGCGCTGCCCCCTGTCCTCTGGTTGTTCGGCACGCATGCTCCGCGGCGTCCGTCATGACCGTGGGCCTGCCGATCGCACCGTCAGTTCGATGTGCATGGTTACGGTCCCTCCCGGCAGTCGCGCCGAGATCGTGAGCGGGACCTGCCCGGGCTCCGCCCCACGGGCCGCGCGGACCCTGAGCCGGAACTCCGCAACTCCGCTGGCAGCGATGGACAGCTTCGTTGCGGGGCTCATGATCTCAACTCCGCGTCCGCACGTTGCTGTGACCGCCGCCGCAACGGGCGCCGGATACGGGTTGCGGATCCGCACGCGCACATCGCTGGGCGGGCTCTGGCGCGACACCGCATCCGGGCCTTGCGACGTCAATGCCGGAAGCGGGCCGACCGTGGCGATGAGTCCGCTCTGAGCCTTGACTGTCGCTGATAGTCCTCGCACGAACTTCGGCATGTCGTCGGCTTCAAGAAGCAACACGCCGTGAGGGCTCGCGACAGAGGCGCTGTTTCCCATGAGGTCGGTCATGGTTACGCGCTGTTTGCCGACATGGACAGCGACCCATGTCCTGCCCGACGGATGCCAGATGGCGGCGAACCTTTCTTGGGGAGAGCGGAAGCAGAGAGCTCTCACGCCGCCTCCCACGCTTAACTCGCCGTCTGGACGCGCGTCGCCGAGGAGCACTGCCATGGTTCGGTGGGCGAAGAACGCCGGTTTTGGGGTCATGTCCTCTTCGCAGAGGCCGTAGTTGTCGTCGGCGTAGGTTCGATCGGGGCCGGAATCATGCAGCCTGTACCAGAACATGCGCTCGACGAGCCCCGTTGAGGCGGCGAGGAGATAGGCTCGCGCAAGATACGCGGCTTGCGTGCGCGGAGTCACTCCGTCGGGGGTGTGCGTTGGCCAGCCCATCTCGGTGAGCCAGAGGGGGCGCCTGGCGCCGCTAACAGCAGATCGTTGCGCGATCCATTTGAGATCGCCGACGAGATCGGTCTCTTCCGGCGATCCGTCACGATAGGGATGCACCGATATCGCATCGCAATAGCGTGCCGCGCCAAGGCCCAGCAGACGGTCGAGGTAAGCACGGGCTTCCGGCGACCTCTTGCCCGACGGTCCCCTCAGGCCAGGCATCAGCACCGTGCATCGAGGATTGCCCCGCTTCGCCGCGCCATAGGCCGACTTGAGGGTGCGAAGGTACCGCTCGGGATCCGGCCTGGGCTGCCAGAATGCGTCGGTGTTGGGCTCGTTCCAGATCTCCCAGTGCGCTATCAGATCCTTGTACTGCCGCGTGACCTGCTGGACATAGCCCGTCCATGCGTTGTCCTCTGGTTCATGCAGCCAGAAACGCGCGGCATCGGGCTGCGATGACGCCCAGGCAGGCGGAAAGCCAAGGATGGCCAGCGTAGCCATTCCCTCGGATGCGGCTTCGCGAGCCAACTTCACGCCATCCGGCTCGTCCCGCACAAGGTCGGTCACGCTGGGGGCGTTGCCGGCGGTATTCCGGCCGATCCGAGCGGGGTCATTGAATGCGTACCAGGCGACGAGGCCGTCCCTGGGCGGATCTGCCTTGCGCACGAGCGCCGCTATGTCGGCAGGTCCGAGCGCACGGCGATAGACCATGACCTCGTCGAGATCGCCCGCGAAGTCCTGTGCCAGCATAAGATCTGCTGTAGTTGTGCGCAGCCGTCCGCCATCATGGTTGGCCGCAGTCAACAGCGTCCCGTCTACGTAGAGGCAGACCGAGCGAATGTGGCGCGAATAGGTGGCGGCGTAGTGGTGCCACTGGCCATCATAGGCGCTGACCCCTGCGCTGATGTTGGCGATGACGCCGCGCCGATTCTCGTAGCCCGCCGAGAAGGTGAACGCCCCGGTCTCTCGGTCGAAATAAGCTCCATAGTTCCGGCGATCGCCCGGTCCCCACTTGCGCACGGCGACCTGATCGAGGCCGTTCGGGCCAGAGATGCGCGCCCAGAACGCCAGGGTGACCTCATCGGGACAGCTCTGGGATGCATCGTGAGGCGCGCGCAGCGGCGTTCTTGCCGAGCGAAGCGCGGCGCCTACCGGGCCCTCTGCCAGCGCCGGCGGATCCCACGCCCACACTCTCGGGGCTCCGTTGACCTGCTGCCATGCCAGACCCACTCTCGACCATCCGGCTCCCGCAATCCCATTGAGCCGTTTGGCCACAGCCTCGAGGTCGTCCCTGAACCCTCCGATGTTTCCGCAGATGCCGAAACGGCTCCCGGCGCTCCATGGCGGCCTCCGACGGGAGGCGCTCCTCCTGCCAGGCTCTGACGCGCGAACATAGGCGAAGCTTCCATGCCAGCGCCGCTCCCGTGCGCCATCTGCGGCGCTTAGGACAACACGGTGGACCCCGTAGATCGAGGTGGGACACCGGACGCGGCGCGTGTACGTTTCCCCGGGCGCAACGGCGACGGATCCGAGGTCCACACGCGCTGCCCTGCGGGTCATTGTGATCGGCGGCGGCCCCTGGGCAGAGCCGACCTCGGCATCGAAGGCCGCGTATGTCAGACGGAGCGCAATGCGCACGGGTCTGTCGGCGCGGTTGACCATGCGAACCTGCAGCGATGGGGTTTCGCCGCTGACAAAGACGTTGCCGGCCCTTCCGCTTGAGACCTGCGCCTCCAGCATGTCGAAGCCAGACTGATCGCTCTGTGCGCGCAGGTCGGCGAGGCGACAGACGACCGTCGCATGCGCGTTGCTCTCGGGCCTGAGCAGCCGTACCCGACGCAGAGCCACCGGCTGTTCGATCGGTCTGGCAGCCTCGCCGCGACGAAGCCACGGCCTCCAATCCCGTCCCGAACCGACCTCCGCGCGCAGGCGATGCCACGCTGCCGCGCTCGGAAGCGACAGCTCACGGGTGAACCATCCGCCCGCGGAATCCTCCAGGACCATCTCGAGCCTGACGCCCGGACTGTCGGTCCACGCCATCATGGAGATCTCGCGACAGCGGCCCGGGATCGGCGGGCCCTCATAGTCAACAGAGACCCACCTTCGATCGGGTTGGGCGAAATCGGCGGTAAGCTCGATCGAGGCGCTCTGTCCGTTTGGCGGGTCTTTCACGCTGACGGCCAGCGCACTGCGCCCGAGACTGTCAGCGATGGGCGGACCGCTCAGAGCCCAGCGGTCCAACGTTACTAACGCGTCGAGCTGGCGCTCCTGACCGGCGGCGTCCAGATCGCCGCGCGGCTCGCGGGTTGGCCAGAGTGCAGCTAACGCGAGCAAAATCAGCATGAACGGCCGCAGCGATGTCATGGGCATAACCTCTGGAAGTAGGTTGTACGCCGACACGCGGTTGTCCTTCTTGCTGACCGCAGGGCGCGCGAATCTCGCGGTCATGGCATTGACGCTCCGTCGTCCGAGCGGGCACAATCCCAGTGAGGTATCTTCCGGCCATGCCCCCCAACGACGAGATCCCGGGCAGCGGACCACCACAACGAACACGCAGGGTTGGCGAACTAGAGCGGCAACTGGCGCATATCAGCGTAGCCGTCGGCTCAGGCGTGCCTCTAGGGAACGTGCTCAGCATGACGCGCGATGCTTTCCAGGCGGCGGGAGGCTTCGATCGCGTCGGTATCCTCCTGTATGACAAGCGCGCAGACCTTCTGTGGGATCGGTCGGGCGTGGATCACCAGGGCCAGCCCTACGACCTTGCCGGCGATGTCCGGGCGGCGGCAAAGACCTGCCATCATCCGGCCTACGCCGTGGTCGGCGAAGGGAGCGAGTCCCCGCTCATCGCCGATGCGTCCGCCTTGCTCGCGGTCCCGACCGATGATCCGCTGCATGGCTCACAGGAGTGCCTGATTGCAGCCATCAGGCTGGCCGACGAGCTGATCGGCGTCCTCTGGGCCGACAATCTGCTGACACGTCGCGCCCTCACCGGCGACGATCTCGCATTGCTGGAGGCAGGGGTCCCCCGGATCGCGGTGGCGCTGCTGGCTGCGCGCGTCAGAACTCTGCGCGAGCGCCATCAGGACATTGCGCGACGTCTCACCCGCCTTGGCGAGATCATCGTCTCGGAGGCTGAGCTCGATCAGGTACTGCGGCTAATACGCGACGCTGTGATCGAGGTGGGCCGGCTCGACCGTGTCGGCATCTACTTGCGTGATCCCGGCTCAGGCAAGTTCAAGGGGGTCTGGGGTACCGGTCGCGATGGTCAGCCTCAGAGCCTGCACGACAGCGAGCTGCAGGTGACGGACCGGCCCGACGATCCCATAGGGCAGGTCCTTGTCGGACAGATGCCCTATGCGCTTGAGACGAACCACACCGAGCGGTATGGCCTCTCGCCCGACGATCCCATGTTCGGGGTGAAGCACCATTGCGTGCTGCCGATGCGCGTGGGCAGCGAGATCGTCGGGGTCCTTGTCGGCGACAATCTGCTCACAGACACCCCGATCAACGAAGACGACGTGGCGGCTCTCCTGCCGTTCGCGGAGTATGCCGCCCTTGCCGTCCACAACTCGCGCCTTCAGCGGCAGTTGCGCGAGCGTGTATCGCAGCTTCAGCATCTGGGCCGTATCGCCTCTGCAATAACGGCCAACAGCGAGCTGAGCGATATGATGCGACTGGTGCGAGACGGTATCGTCGGTTCGGGCCTGTTCGATCGTGCCGGGGTGTTCATCTACGACCCCGGCGCCAACACGCTGACGGGTACCTGGGGCACCGACCGTCAAGGCAACCTCGAGGACATCTCGAGCAACGTGCAGACCGTAGACCCCGATAGGGGCATGCCGTCCGATCTCGTGGTGTCGGGGCGGATTCCCTATTCGCTGCTTGAGAACCGCGAGGCGCTGGGAGCTGAGCTGACCCCTCCGTGGATGCAGGGGGTGCGCTGGCACGCGGTCGTGCCCATGCGAGTAGGCGATCAGATTGTCGGCTGCATCTCGGTGGATAACGCGCTGTCTGACCGCCCCATTTCAGATGACGACATCCAGCTTCTTCTTCCGTTCGCCGAACAGGCTGCCGCTGCGGTACGCGCAGCTCGCATGGCCTCCGAACTTCGGCAACGAGTGTCTTCGCTGGAGGCGCTGGGCCGCGTCGCCGCCGCGAGCGCCGCCCAGACCGATCTGCGGGTAATGATGCGCATGGTGCGCAATGCCATCGTGGATTGCGGCATGTTCGATCGCGCAGGCGTGTGGCTCTACGACCATGAGACGCGCATGATCACGGGTACCTGGGGGACCGACCGTCAGGGGCGCCTCGAAGATCTCGGTGAGCGATCGCTGCCGCTCGACGACGAGAGCCCCGTACCGTTGCACCGCGTGCTCCGGGGCGAGATCGAGTACTCGCTCATCGAGAACCGATCGGCTCTCCAGCCGGAGCACACTCCCGAGACGATGCGCGGGGTCCGCTCGCACGCCGTAGTGCCGATGCGAGCGGGCGACGTCATCCTCGGAGCCATTGCGGTGGACAACCTTCTCACCAACAGGCTGATTACCGACGAGGATGTCCGTGCCCTGTTCTCCTTCGCCGAGCAGTCTGCCGTAGCCGTCCAGAAGGCGCGCCTCCTGGCCCAACTCGAAGAAGCCCGACACGATCTCGAACAGAAGGTGGAAGCACGGACCGCCGAGCTGGTCCAGATGAGCGAGGAGATGGCTGCCTTCATGTACACCTTGAGCCACGATCTCAAGGCGCCTGTCCGGGCAGCCCATGGCTTCACATGCGCCGTGATGGAGCAATATGGCGAGCTGCTGCCCGCTGAAGGCCGACGGGACCTAGAGCGCGTGCGCATGGCCGCCAGGCGCATGGGGGCGCTCATCGAAGCGCTTGTCGCCCTTGGCAGGCTCCGCAGATCGGAACTCCGGCGGAGGAGGGTCGTCCCGACGCACCTCGCGCACGAGGCCATTCGCAGCCTCCGCGCGGACTTCCCCCATGCCGCCGCGATCACGGTGGACGATCTGCCCCCATGTGACGCCGATCCCGGCCTGCTGCAGTTGGTCTTCCAGAACCTGATCAAGAACGCGCTGCAAGCAACCGCCGGGGCGACCATGGCCATGATCCACATAGGCTACGAAGACGGAGCCTATTTCGTCCGCGATAACGGCGTCGGCTTCGATCAGGAGTATGCCCACACCCTCTTTGATGTCTTCCGGCGATATCGAGCATCCGACGAGATCGAGGGCACGGGATTCAGCCTGGCATTCGTTCGGCGCGCTGTCGAAATGCACGGCGGCCGCGTCTGGGCTGAGGGCTCCCCCGGCAAGGGAGCCACCTTCCGGTTCACGATCGGGGAAGGCACGGCTACCAGGACCGCCAGTCCTCTCGGCGTGCTAACACGCTCCGGACCAGCCGCCCGCCAGTCGGACACATAGGCGAACCCGAGGGCAGCCCGTGCGGCAGCGCTAGCCCCGCTCGATCCGCTCCAACTCCAGCGGGTGCTCGTGCTCCATCTGGCTTCGCGTCTTCTTTCCGGTGAGCCATGCGAAGCTCATCGGGAAATCGCCCGGGTTGAAGTGGACGTTATAGAAATGCCAGACGGCAATGGCCAGCACCGCCAGGATGGCCTCATCGCTGTGGGCAATGTAGGCCGCCGACACTCCTGTCTCAGGGAGCATGTTGCCGAAGAAGATCGGGAACCACAGCACAAGCCCCGAGAACACCATAATGGGCATGCCCCAGTAGACCGCGAAGTAGTCGAACTTCTGGCGAAACTCGAACCGGTCGAACTTCGGCGGCTCCGACGACAGTCCCAGATAGTAGCGGCTGAGCTGCACAAAGTCGCGGACGTCCTTCATCGTCGGGAACATGCTCCATGATGAGAACCGGAACCCCGCCCGCTTCCAGCGTATGAGCAGGTCGATGGTGTGCCAGATCCAGGCCGCGATCATCATGACGGCCGCAACGCGGTGGATGCCGCGAGCGACGCCAATGCCTCCCATGGCCTGATACATCGCCACGAGCCAGGGATGGTGCGCGAATCGGAGGGGAAGCCCCGTTACGGCAAGCGCGATGAAGCTGACAAACAACAGGATGTGCTGCAGCCGGTGCACGAGGTCCAGACGCGGATACTCCTTCTCAGGACCCGATGATGGCTTCGCCCGACGGCCAACCGCTGCCCAGACCACGCCGGCAAGCGCCATGAGGATTACGGCGGCGATCCCGACCCACCGCGGTCGTCCGAAGCCTGCCACCGCCATGGCCAGCGAGGCGACCAGCGCGAGGAAGCTGGCGGCGATGATCGCGGCCACGACGCGGCTCGCTGCGGGCACCTGCTTCCTGGTGAACACCCGCGTGCGCAGGTCCAGCGCGATGCCGCCGATAAGGAACAGCATAGTGCCGGCGGTGAGCCACTGGAAAAAGAGCTCCTCGAGGCGGAGCAGAGGCACGGCCTTGAGTTTCAGTTTCAGGTGATTGGCCCCCGACATGGCGAAGTTCATCTTCGCTCCCGGGTGGCAACCGTCCTGACCGCACACCGCGGCAACGTTCGCACGATTGGTGGGCGCCGTCGGGTCGCCGGGCGACTTGACGTCGTGCTGCTTATGGCAGTCTACGCATCCTGCGGCCTTCACGAGGTTGAACCGCAGGAGCGCCTTGCCATGGAAGCTGTCGCTATACGAGCGCGAAGCATCCGGATCCACGCCGTAGCGCGCCATGCGCGCCTTCTCGCTGTGGCATCGTGCGCACAGGCCCGTCGTCTGCCGGCGCGTCCACGCTTGCTTGACCACGGCATGAGGATCGCCGCCGCGTCCATGGCACGATCGGCACGTCGGATGGTCGCCCTCGACTTTGTCGGGCCGCGAGTGCACACTGTCCATGTACGCCGAGAGCGGCTCCGGATGGCAGGTTCCGCACGATGCCCTCTGGGCCAGCATCTCTTTCGTGTGCGGCGCCGCCGTCATCGAAGTGTGGCAATCCTGGCACGCCAGGTCCTTGTGGGGCGATATCTTCAGGGCGTCCCGATTCACCGCGGCGGCATCACCCATCGGGGCAGCGTGACAGGCCATGCAGGCGTCCATATCCTCGCGGGAGATCTCCTGCGCGGAAGCTCCGACGGCGATCGCCACCAGAAGGGCACTCACGAGGGCATACGCCAGAGGGGGCCGAAAGGCCTGACACCGGGGCAATCCCCTCGGACTGTGGCGCTCGCGCATAGCGGTTTCCTCCTGCAGGGCGGGTTTGGCTCACGGCCTCATGTTGTCAGGAGCCTTGCCCCCGACAACAACAGACGTGCCGGGTGACTATTCGCGCTCCGCGGCGCGCTCTCCTCCCGATCTTCCTGCAACGTCGCAAATGGCTGTCGCCCGGATGCGTCAGTCGCGAGCGGCAGAGGGCCTGTATGCGAAGCTGTCCCAGTAGGCTCGATCCGCCCTGTAGGGATCGAGCGGGGCATCCGGCGGCATCCCAGCGGGGAGGATGCCGAAGCGCTGCATCTCTCGGACGTAATGAGCGTTGGGCCGGAAGCCCGCCATGTCAAAGCGTTTCCCGCGCTGAAGGGCATCGGACGCCTGCCGTATCGCTGCCAGGATCGAACGGAAGAGCGGGTCCTCTCGATCGCGGAACCCGCCTTCGCCGCAGAGACCCCACCCGCCGGCTTCTTTGCGCAGCGGAGCCAGCGTCAGCCGTGAGAGCTCCGGTCGCGTGAGGTTGCACAGCACGCCCGGCCAGACATGGGATCCCGGGCCGAAAAAGAGCGTCTGGTTGGGAGGATTCGCGTTCGGGTCAGGACGCGCATGGCACGGGCCGCATCGGGTGAACATGCGGTCGACCGGCAGGGCCACGCCGTACATGCCCGAACCCAGCGCTGCGTAGGTGCCCGGGTAGGTTGCTCCCGCCTCGATCCACAGGCGGACGGTCTGGAACTCGCGCGGCGTCGGCATTGCGCCGTGGTGGGAGCCATCCATGAGCTTGAGCAGCCTGCTTGCCGATGAGCCGATCGCCCGCGGGGCATAGTTGCTGCGCGGCAGATTGCGCCCGTCGGAGATCAGCCGTCTGCCGATGATCGTCTCATAGGCCATGGAGTAGAACGGCGTGTGGTCGCCCGATAGGTCCACTCGCGCCTGCATGTTGGCGGGTGAATGACAGGCCACGCAGTGCCGATCCAGAATCGGCTGGATGTCGCGTGGGAAGTCCGGCACGTCCGGCAAGCCCTCAAGCTGCTGTATCCGGCTCGGCGCACGACGAAGGGCCATCGGATTGCGAGCGCTGGCGGGGGCCTTGACGCGCTGCTCATGGCATCCCACGCAGCTCAGCCGTTCGCCGGGCTGAACCGATATCCAGCTCTGCATGCGCTTGACCGCCATGCCGTCGGCGTCACGCGCGACGAAGAACAGCGGCTTCATGGCCGGGATCTCGACATACGCGGAACCGTCGGCTTCGACGGGAAATGTGCCGAGGCAGCGGGCGAGAGTGAAGGTGCCGCCGATGGACAGCGGTTCCATGCCGCCGGAGAAGTTCGCGGGCTTGGGAAGCTGCTCGAAGACCAGGATGTCTTTGATCTCGCCGCGCCGGACGCCCGCCATGTTGCGCCCGGTATGGATGTCCTCCAGCGCGAGCGTGCCCGTGGCACGACCGAGGTCCACGCGCGAGCTGATGACTGGCTCCCGCTGCCGTGGCGCGATGGGCCGCGGCTCCTGGCATTCCATCGCGCCATATTCGCCCGGGAGGGTGTAGAGCGTCGTTTCGGCGCCATCATCGTCGAGGCGAACGATTCGTTTCTGAAACGCCGCGAGGTACAGCCCGTTCCCGATCGGGTACGGATCCTTGTACCATGGCGTCCGCGAAACCCGGCGAGCAGCCGACAGGTCATCCGGTCCCCTGTCGGCATCCACCACGGTCACAAAGCCCATGTGCTCCGGCAGACCGTGGTCGGGGGAAAAGGACGCCACAACCCTGCGGCTGCCGGGGATGGGCTTGGCATCGAGCATGGCCGTGCCGGGGTTCAGGTTGCCATAGAAGATCGTCTGGTTGGTGCCGTCGGGGTTCATGGTCCAGAGATGATGATAGTGGACCTGGCTTCGATCCACATACTCCCAGCGCATGTAGAGGATGCGCCCGTCGGGCATGACCCACGGCGTGTTGTCGTGCTCGATGCTTGGCGACAGCATGCGAATGTTCGACCCGTCCGCGTCGCACCGATAGAGCGTCGCCACGCGGGTGTACCAGCAGTTCACGAACCGATGGCACCGCGATGAAACGAAGACAATGCCGCCATCGGGGAGGTAGCAGGGCTCGATGTCGTCGTCAGGGCCGTCGGTGAGCTGCTTCAGCCCCGACCCATCCACGTTGATCTCGTAGAGATGGAACGCGGGTTCGGACCCCTTGCGATAGGCGAACAGTATCTTCTGCCCGTCGTAGCTCACCTGCGGATCGCGCACGCCGCCGATCGGGTCATGGAGGAGGACGCGTAAGGTCCCCGTTGACGGACGGACGACACAGAGCATGCCGCCCTTCGTGAACGCAGGCTTCTCCGGCTCGTTGCTGTAGAAGCCGAAGTTCTCGTACCAATGGGGCCCCATGGGCGCCCGCGCCGCGAACACGATCTCGTCGAATCGGACGGACGTATCCTGCGGCATCGCCGCGCCGACCATCAGCAAGCCGAATGCTGCGGTCGCAACGATTCCCGCGCGTGTCATGCCTCCGGTCACGGTCGGACCTCAACCGGAATGTCCGCGACGAACATGTGTTCCCCCTGAGGCTCCGCGCGCGCCACCCACCGCCCATCGGGCCCGACTACCCCCGACGGCGCCGAACACGGCATGGTGATCGGATGCGCGCTATCCACCGTCACGATCCACAGGCGCGAGGCCTGGGCGCGCATCTGCAGATTGGACTCGTGATAGCGCCATGCGATCTGCGACCATTCGCCTCCGTCCCGCCCTCCGTTGACAGCATGGAAGATGATGCGCGCGCCCATCATCGCCAGACGATGCGTCAGGTGCGGGTCGTCCATCGGAGTGCAGCCGGGATTGGCCCAGAGGTCGTTGCAGATAAGAGCGCCGACGGTTACGCCATTCAGATCGAACGTGCGCAGGGGCCTCGTTGCGAACTCGTTGATCTCGCCCTCATGGGGTTCGAAGATCGTGCCGCACAGAAGCGTCTTGGTATGGAACCCCAGGAATGCGCCGCACCGGTCGTAGAACCGAACCTCGTTGTATATCCGTCCGTCGTCGGGTTCGACGAAGCACGTCCCGAGGGCCAGCGCGATGCGCGCCTCGGCTGCCGCCGCGGTTACCCGTGCAAGGCCCTGCTCGACCTGATGGCTCGGAAACCGCGCAGCATAGCCGCTCAGCGAACCCTCTGGCGTCAGGAGCACGTCGGCCCGTACCTGAGCCGCATACTCGATCGCGCGCAGAAGAGCCGCGACATTGGCCGATACATCGCGCGTTACCGCCATCTGCGCACCGCACACTCTCATGCGCCGCCTCCCTGTAAGCCCTGAGGGTGCACCCGTGACAGCCGAACCGACCCCGGGCGCCGCTCACGGGCTTCAGACCGCCTCGTGTCCGAAGCGTTCCTGGACCTTGCCGGCGATGGTCTTCACATCCTCGACGCGATCCGCCGGGCAGATCAGCGTTGCGTCAGGCGTGTGCACGATAACCATGCCCTCGCATCCTATGGCGGCGATCAGATGGCCGGGATCGGTGGATGCGACGAGCGTCTCGCGGCAGCCCTGCAGGATTGCGCGTCCCGCATGCAGACGATTGCCGGCTTCGTCCGCCGGGCACGTCTGCGCGAAGCTAGACCAGTTGCCCACATCCATCCACTCCAGGCGCATCGGCACCGCGACCACGCGAACGGCCGGATCCTGCGCGGCGGGCTGCATGACCGCAAAGTCCACGCTGATCTTGCGCAGGGTCGGATAGGTCTCACGCAATACCGCGTCGCGCGATGGGGAGTCCCAAGCGTCGGCAATCCGCAGGAGACCCGAGTGCACCTCTGGCTCGTAACGTCGGATGCAATCGAGCAGAGTCGAGGCACGCCACACGAACATGCCGCTGTTCCACAGGAACCGGTCGGGTCCGGCCTCGAAGAACTCCTGCGCGCGCGGCAGTTCAGGCTTCTCATGGAAGCGAACCACCGTTCGCAGCCCCCCGCCGACGGGCTCTCCGATCTCAAGGTAGCCGAACCCGGTTGACGCCGCCGTCGGCCGAATCCCGAACGTTGCCACCGCGCATGGATCGTCCTCGACGGCCGCAAAGCCCCGATCCAGATACTCGCGGAACGCTTCCGGAGGCCCGATGATATGGTCCGACGTGACCGCCGCGAAGACGGCGTCAGGATCTTCACGATAGAGCACGACGGCGCTCAGCCCGATGGCATTAAGCGTATCCCGTCCCATCGGCTCGCCGATGAAGCGATGGGACCGGAGCTCGGGCAGAGCCACCATGATGGGCTCTCGATGCGCCTCGGCAGCACAGACGCAGATGCCGTCCGGCTCAATGAGACCGATGAGCCGCTCCCACGCCATCTGCAAGAGGCTGCGGCCATCCAGAAACGGAATGAGCTGCTTGGGCGTGTTTCGCCGGCTCATGGGCCACAGGCGCGTGCCCGAGCCGCCGGCCATGATGACAGCGTATCGCATCGTTACCTCCGACTGTCGCAATGAGATGTCCGAACGTGCCGTATGTAGTTTCGAGAGCCGCTCGGGGCATACCTGCCGTGCCGTCGTCGAGCAGGCGCTGTTTCCGCACGCGGCATCTGAGCTTGGACGTCCCGCCGCATCGAGAGCGCGATCCGCCAACCCGTGGATTCGACGTCTCGCCGGCATGGGCTACAGCAGTGTGCGATCCGGATCACTCCGGTATCTTCAGACGGCGACGGGAGTTGCGCTACGGAAATGGGTGACGTGGGTCTGACCGTCCTGGGTGTTGCGCTGCTGGCGATCGGCGGCGACCTGCTGGTTCGCGGCTCGAGCAGGATCGCGGCGGCAGCCCGCATGTCACCGCTGCTGATCGGCCTGACGGTGGTGGCTTTCGGCACGAGCGCGCCCGAAATGGCTGCCAGCGTGGCAGCGGCCGCCCAGGGCAAGGGCGACATCGCGTTCGGCAACGTCGTGGGCAGCAACATCGCCAACATTCTCCTCGTCCTCGGCGCCTCTGCCATCCTTGCCCCTCTAGCGATCACAAGCGGCCTCCTCCGCCGGGATGTGCCGGTCATGGTCGCTTCTGCCCTGGCGGTCGTCGTGGTTGCATGGGATGGCGCGATCATCCGCTTCGAAGGCGCTGCGCTCCTCATGGCCGCCCTTGCGTATGTCCTCCACTCCATCCGTGCGGCCCGGGGCGCCCGCATGGCCTCGGAGCCGGCGACCTCGCCGACCGTCGGATCCCGCCCGGGATTGGGCCGCGGAGCGGCGGAAGCCGTCATCGGTCTCGCGCTCCTCGTCCTCGGCGCGAGGTGGATGGTTGAGGGAGCCGTGGCCCTCGCGCGCCTCCTGGGTCTCAGCGAGCTGATCATCGGCCTGACGGTGGTGGCGGTCGGCACGAGCTTGCCGGAGATCGCCGCCTCACTGATCGCCGCGGCACGGGGGCAGCGTGACATCGCGATCGGGAACGTCGTGGGCAGCAACACGTTCAACGTGCTGAGCGTGCTCGGCGTGTCCAGCGTGTCGGCTTCCGGGGGCATGGCGATTCATCCGGGCGCGCTGCACTTCGATGTCCCTGTGATGGTGGCAGCGTCCCTGGCGTGCATGCCGGTGTTCCTCACCGGCGCTCGGATTTGCCGAACCGAAGGCGTCTTCATGGTCGGCTACTACGCGGCCTACGTGATCTACCTTGTCCTGGATGCTTCAGGGCACGATCATCTGCCCGTGATGAGCCTGGTCATGGGCGCCTTCGTCGTGCCATTGACGCTGATCCTCATGGGTTTCGCCGTCTACCGTCACCTTCGCAACGGGGCACCGCCTGCTCGATGACGTCGAGGCCCTAACGGAGAAGCTCGGCCCCGATGGCGCGAAACTCACCCTCCGTCGGAAGCCGCCCGTTCTCCCTGAGGAACGCCGCAACACGCGCTCTGGCCTCGCGATAGTACCGCGCGTGCATGTGGTAGACCGGTTGCTTCTCGCCCCGGTCATCAATGAGCCAGAAGCCGCGATGGACCCCTTCGATCTTCTCGTTGCAATACATCTCCCAGTAGAGCGCGAACCGGCAGCCCCATTCGAGCGCTGCGCGGCACACAGCCCGGCTGAGCTTCTCCTGATTCTCCGGCGTGTGGTACTGCTTCGGGAAGCCGTACTCGCCGATGAACACACGCTTGCCCTCGATGCCACGTTTGGGAGGCAGTCTGTTCTCGATGTGCTGCAGCGCCGCCTTCAGCCGATCCCCGACCGTTGCCGGATCGTTCGTGAGGGAATCGTAGCTCGAGTACGACACGAAGTCCACCGACGTCAGAGGCAGGACATCGTTCGTCAGCGTCTTGCCGCCTTTCATGGCCTTCTGCACGAGGTTCACCTCTGTGTAGCCATACACCGCAACGTTGCGGTGGGGTACATCGCGCCGGGCGTCCTCGATGGCCTTCTGGCGGGCGTTCAGCCATTCAGCCATGCCTCGGATCATGACGTCGGAGGGATCCTTCGACGGGTCGTAGCCCGGGTGAAGGTGCCAGTCCCCC
Source organism: Chthonomonadales bacterium (assembly GCA_012517255.1). Lineage (GTDB taxonomy): Bacteria > Armatimonadota > Chthonomonadetes > Chthonomonadales > CAJBBX01 > JAAYVH01. The sequence continues at coordinate 4,068 of JAAYVH010000159.1, read as the reverse complement.
TCCCAGTGGCCCAGATAGAACGTCTTGCCCGATCCGTTGAACGTCCGGAGAAGGTAGGCCGTCAGATCGTAGTGCTGGCGATAGGTCTTCTCGCGCTCGTCATCCGAGAGACCATCGGCCCACCAGCCGGCATCGAACGGGTAGGTCCACAGGAGGATGTGGCTGAAGGGCATCCCGAGGACGGTGCGGTACGACGGTTCCAGCCGAGCGAGATCGGCAAGCGAGCGGATCTTCGGGTCCGCCGGCAAATCCGGGTACTGCTTCCGGTAGTCCTTCTCCATGCTGATCTTGAGCACGTTGGAGCCCATCTCGAGGATCGCCCTGGCCGTTTCGACCAGCGAGGTGTCCCTGGTGAACTGGTACTTCACCCCGAACGTCTGCGTGCCGATCACATAGTTGAACTCGGTGACCCTTCGGTCGGTCTCACCCGCAAGCGCAAGGGCCAGAAGCCCTGCGCAGAGCGCCCATGATGCCATCGCCGTCGCCACTCCTCCCGCTCATACACCTACTGTCGCTCCCTCCCGGAATCCTGCTTCGCAGACGATGAATGGTCGGTCCGCCTCTTCATCGGCTGTCTTTCAGAGGGCCTGATACGAAAGAAGCCCTCTCCGCTCTTGCGAAGAGGGCTCTCTACGGTTAGGTCACAGGCTCCGTTTCAGCGCGATCCCGGCCTGGCGCGCTCGGAGGGATTCGAACCCCCGACCTTCTGATCCGAAGTCAGAAGCTCTATCCACTGAGCTACGAGCGCGTTAGCCTATTGTAGCATAAGGCTGGCGGCGGGAGCGTCAGCGGCGCGGTCGGAAGCGCGCTCGGGGCATGTCATCGCCGTCTTCTGTCTCAGGTTTCGGGGGCTTCTGGAAACCCCGATCCGGGTTTCTCGGATGCTCGCGACGGTCGCCCCGAGGCGGTCCGCCCGGTCTGCCGCCCCTGTCCTGCGTGATGGGCTTGACATCGTTGGCATCGAATGGCTTGTCCAGTCCGACGGCGCTCAGATTGACGCGCCCCTGCGGATCCACTTCCACCACGCGCACCCGAAGCTCGTCACCGATCTTGACCACGTCATCCGGGCGGCGTATGGGCTTGTCAGACAGGCGCGAGGTATGCACGAGGCCTTCCTTGCCGGGGGCGAACTCGACAAACGCGCCCATGCCCATGATCCGGGTGACCTTGCCGGTGAACTCAGCGCCCACGGGCACTTCCGACGTGATCGCCCTGATGGCAGCGGCAGCCTTCTCGCCAGCCTCGGCATCGGTCGCGGCCACATACACGGTGCCGTCCTGCTCGATGCTGATGTCGGCGCCCGTGTCGGCCTCCAGCTTCTTGATCGTCTTGCCGCCGGGGCCGATCACCTCTCCGATCTTGTCGGGCGAGATGTGGATCGTGATGAGCCTCGGAGCATACTTGCTCAGAGACTCGCGCGGCGCGCCGATGGCCGAAAGCATCCGGTCCAGGATGTACAGGCGTCCGTCCCGTGCCTGAGCCAGCGTGGCGCGAATCTGCTCCATGGTCAGGCCCCGGATCTTGGTGTCCAGCTGGATGGCGGTGATGCCCGATGCCGTACCCGCCACCTTGAAGTCCATGTCGCCGGAGAAGTCCTCCATGCCCTGAATGTCGGAGAGAACGGCCCACTTGTCATCGCGCGTCATCAGGCCCATGGCGATGCCGCTGACGGGCGCCTTGATGGGCACGCCCGCGTCCATGAGCGCCAGCGTCGAGCCGCAGGTGGCGCCCATCGAGGTGCTCCCATTGCTCTCAAGCACTTCGGAGGTCAACTGGATGGTGTAGGGGAACGCCTGCTTGTCGGGGATCACAGCCAGCAGCGCTCGCTCGGCCAGGCACCCGTGGCCGATTTCGCGCCGACCAGGCCCCCGAAGGGGACGCGTCTCGCCGACGGAGTACGGCGGGAAGTTGTAGAAATGCATATAGCGCTTCTCGAGATCGCCCTCGAGGCCATCCACCATCTGCACGTCGTCGGTTGAGCCGAGGGTAACGCTGGTCAGCACCTGCGTCTGCCCGCGAGTGAACAGGCCTGAACCATGCACGCGCGGCAATACGCCGACCTCCGACGTGATCTGCCGAATGTCCTTGAGACCGCGGCCGTCGGGCCGGATGCCCTCTTCGATGATGAGCGCCCGGACCTGCTCCTTGACCACCTTTTCGACCGCTTCATCCAGGTCCTTGGGCTCGCCCTCGAACTCGGGCATGAGCCGCTCGACGATCTCGGCCTTGAGCTCCGCGAGACCCGACTCGCGCGAGGCTTTGTCGGGATTCTGGATGGCCTGCCTGAGCTCGGCCGCCGTTCGATCGCGAACGAGCTGCAGAACCTCCGGCGAAGGCCCGACCAGCACCACCTCGCGCTTCGGCTTGCCGGCCTTCTCGGCCAGCTCGCGCTGAAGGGCGCACTGCTCGCGGATGGCGGCATGCGCCACCTCGATGGCTGCAGCGACGTCATCCTCGCTGACTTCGCTAGCGCCGGCTTCGAGCATGTTCACAGAGTCCTCGGTGCCGGCGACGATGAGATCGAGATCCGAGGCCTCGATCTGCTCGATGGAGGGGTTGATCACCCACGCGCCATCGATACGGCCAACGCGCACGCAGCCGATGGGACCATTCCACGGGATGTCCGAGATCATCAGCGCAGCCGACGCGGCCAGAACCGCCAGCACGTCGGGCGGATTGGCAAGGTCCACCGACAGCGATGTGACGATGACCTGAACCTCGTTGCGCATGCCCGACGGGAACAATGGTCGGACGGGCCTGTCTATGAGTCGCGATGTGAGGATGGCCTTCTCGCTGGGACGGCCTCCTCGCTTGATGAATCCCCCGGGGATCTTGCCTACGGCGTACTTGCGCTCTTCGTAGTCGCACGTCAGGGGGAAGAAATCCATGCCGTCGCGGACTCCGGATGACATGGTAGCGGTTGCGAGCAGCACGGTGTCGCCGGCCCGAAGCCAGCATGCGCCTCCAGCCTGCTTGGCCACCTTGCCTGTTTCAAGGCATAGGGGACAGCCGCCGGGCGTGCCTTCAACTGTGGTAGTCAACGTATTCTCCTGCTTACAGAATGTGCGGAATGGGCGTCACAAACGCGAATAGCTCGGAGGGCCCTTGCCCTTCCGAGCTTCTTCACGCAACGCACCTCTCCAGATGGCTAAATCTTACTGCGGATGCCGAGGCGGCTAACCAGTGCTCTATAACGCTGGATGTCCTTGGCGCTCAGATAGTTGAGCAGCCTGCGTCGCCGACCGACCATCATCATGAGCCCACGACGGGAATGGTGGTCGTGCTTATGGACCTTCAGGTGTTCGTTGAGCTGGTTGATCTGCGCTGTCAACAGCGCGACCTGGACCTCAGGCGACCCGGTGTCCGTCTCGTGTGTCTTGTTCTCTTCGATTATCGCGGCCCGTCTGTCGCGAACAAGCGCCACTCTCCGGGACCCTCCTCTCTTCCACTCGATACGCGCCAGTATAGCCCATATCGGGCAGACCGGTCAAATCGCGCATTGCGGTGAAGACAGAACGGCGCCCAATCGGCATGCGCGCAAGCCCCGAGCCACGCCCACCCCATCGCGGGCCAACATGCGCAACGGCAACAACCATGCCCACGACGGATTGGCTGGGCACCGCCGCGGGGCTGCCCATGTCGTCGTCCGCCCTGAAGGGGCGGCATTGTTCAGCCCGGTCCGCAGGGCCGAGGATTCGGCGCACCGCACCTTCCCCATCCATAGCATGGGGTGGGCGGCATGACTCACGCGGGGCGTGCGCGTCGAACCCGAACCGGGCCGCTGGCCCGGCCTGAATACGATCGGCCCTTCAGGCCGAACGGCAACGACCATGATCACGACGGACTGGGTGGACACCGCCACGGGGCTGCATCTGTCGCCATCCGCGCTGAAGGGCCGACAATGTTCAGCCCGGTCCGCAGGGCCGGGGATCGCGCGCCTCGCGCCTTCCCCATCCATCGCATGGGGTGGACGGCATGACTCACGCGGCGCGTGCGCGTCGAACCCGATCGGTCAGGTTGTTCCGTGATCCAATGCGATCGTCTCGGAACCTATCGCCCCAGCAGGTT
>JAAYVH010000158.1 GCA_012517255.1 Chthonomonadales bacterium | reverse complement strand
CGGTCTGGCCGCCCAGGTCGTCACCCTCCATCACCATATCCACCAGATCGCCGGCTTCAGCGAGGGCTGCCGACCAGTACGCCATCTTGAGCTCCAGGATCTTCTCGACGATGGCCTCGGCGATGGGGGACGATCCGGCGATATCTTCGAAGAACGCGCCAAATCCTCGCAGGGCTTCCCCCATCTCCATCATGCCGGAGGAAATCCCGCCGAGGATGGTTGCGTAGCCGGCCTTGCGGGCCTGTTCGAGCGCCTCTCTCAGGCCGATGAACCGGGAAGGGTGGTCTGGCGACGGCCACGGGTAGCGTTCGACGTCGGCCAATGACCGGGCGTCTGCGAGCGGCGACTTCCAGAGGTCGTAGTAGAGGCCGCCGTCGCTCGGCATGCGCCGCACAATGCCCCATTCGTCGGCGTAGGCAAGGAACCCCTCATGTTCGGTGATCCTGAGCTCCCAGTTCGGGGGAGGAAGGGGGCGAACCCCCCGCACGTCCGTGCCGAGAGCCTGATGCACGTCGTCCTCCACGACGGCCAACTGCTGCATCTGATGGTAGATGCACGGCTCACGATCAGGAAGACCCATTGCCGGCCGGAGCTTCGCATAGGCAACGCGATGAATGCCCGTGACGGGAGTGCTGCCGAGGTCGAACGGCACCCGATCGGGCTCACGGTGACCGATCGCTGCCAGGACGCGCTCGCGCGGCGTCATCGGCTGCTCCCGGCGACCCATCGGACCGCCTGCTCAAGAACGCGCCGGAAGGATGGATTCTGCCACGCCGAGGGTCCATGCCCGCCCTGAACGGTCACTACGCGCGACCGGCCGTAGGTATGCGTCCAGGCTATGGTGGGTGTGCTGGTCGGCTCGTCCGTGGTGAGGAGCGGCCTAACCGTCGGGAGCACATCATAGTCTCCGTAGGTCTCGTCCACGATCTCGAAGTCCCCAATGCCGCGCGTGACGGGGTGCTTCCGGTCGGCGACATTCACGCGAAAGGTGACGTCGTCCTTCCACGTGGACGCGGGTCTCTTCAGACCGTCCCGCTCGGTCTCTGCAAGCCTGAAGCGTCCGCCGGCGATCTTCATGTACTCGTCCCACGCCTGATAGTTCGCCAGGGCATGGTGGAGGACGACGAGCCCCTTTCCGCGTTTGAGCAAGGCAACGAGATCCGCACGGGACTTCTCCGATATGTCCTGGTACATGTCGTAGAACACGAGAACGTCGTATTCCTTGGAGCGCTCTTTGGCGAACCATGCCTGCGCCTGAGGATGCGAAACTTCCTGGACGGTGACATCCTGCATGCTGTGCCAGAGGGCCGAGAACCCGTCCCGGTCGAAGTCGTGGCCGCCGGTGACGAGCAATACCCGTAAGGGCTTCGTGACGGGACACGCGCCGAGCGCGGCCGGCAGCAGGAGCGCCGTGACCATCATGGCAACAATGCTTCGAGTGTGCATGGACACCTCCACGAGTGTTCGGACGCCGAGCCTTGGAACGGTGTATGCTTTCGGCGCTTCGTGTTCGATCACCTGCCCGGCCGGGGCCAGGGACCGTGAGAAGCAGGTTCGCGCGGCCGACTCAGCGAAAGAGTAGTGCGTGAGCGCCGTGAAGGTGACCCCCTCCATCCGATTGCGCGCCATCGTCGTGGCGCTTGCAGCGCTATGGCTTTCCGCGCGGTGGATCTTTCACGGCGAGATCGTTCGCTACACATTCCTGACGCTGGCGGCCCCCTTCTGCCATGCGATCTACATTCTGCTTGTGGTAACGCTCGCCAACCTGCTCATTGGACGCCGTTACCCACGCGCCGCTCTGACGGGCCTGGAGTTGCTCTGCGTCTACTCCATGGTCTCCGTCGGCTCTGCCGTCATGTCGTGCGATATGCAGACGATTCTCGTCACCCAGCTGCCATATCCGGCGTACATGCTCGATACGCCGGCAAAGTGGAGCGAGCTGATCCAGGGGGCCGTTCCGGAGTGGCTGCTGGTGACCGATCGGGACGCCGTGACTGGCTTCTTCCGCGGCAACTCCACCTTCTGGCGCGCAGACGTGGTGTCGGCATGGCTCAGACCCATCCTCATCTGGACAGTCGTGCTGTGGGTACTTGTGCTGACCATGCAGAGCATGTGCGCGCTCCTGCGCAAAGCATGGGGCGAGGACGAGCGCCTGACATTTCCCATTGTGGCGCTGCCCATGGCGATGGCTGGCGAGCCCAGGGCGTTCTTCTCGAACCGCGCCATGTGGCTGGGCCTGAGCATCGCAGCCTTGATTACCTTGCTGAACGGGCTGAGCTACCTGTATCCGGCCATCCCGTCCATACCGATCAAGCGCCAGACGATCATTCCCGTGACCTCGGGGCCGCTGACCGGCCCGACGACGTTTACACTCAGCTTCTACTTCTTTGCCATCACACTCGGGTTCATCATGCCTCTTGACCTCGGCGTGTCGCTCTGGGTGTTCTTTCTCCTGTACAAGTCCGAACTTGCCTATGTTGCAGTCCAGGGTTTTCCGGCCGAGAGCAGGGCTCCGTTTGCCGAGTCGCAGGCCTTCGGGGCGTACCTTGCGGTGTTCATGGCATCGGTGTGGCGATTGCGGCGCCATCTGAAGACAGCCTGGCGTGTAGCATGGGCGCGTCAAAGCCCGGCCTCGGAGGATGCTCGGGCATATCGCGCGGCCTTCGTCGGGACGCTGTCCGGCACCTTGCTGTTGGTGGCAGGGCTTATCGCGGCGGGCATGGCCCCGGTGGTGGCTTTTGCGTTCATAGCCATCTTCTTTGCCATCGCCGTGATGATCACGCGCGTTCGAGCGGAGTTCGGCTTTCCCGTGCATGACATGCACGTCATGGGGCCCGCCGCATCCATGGTGCGCCTGTTCGGAGCCGAGTCGTTCGGAAGGGGAACGCTGGGCATGTTTGCGATGCTCCATTGGATGAACCGGGCCTATCGCGGACATGTAATGCCCCATCAGCTCGAGGCGCTGAAAATGGCAGGAACCGGGTCCCGGGATCGCTCGGCGATGGGGCGGGCGATCGCGCTAGCTGCCGCAGTGAGCGTGCCCATCTGCTTCATCGTATTTCTGGACGGGTTCTACAGGATCGGCGCAGCCACCGGTCACGTGAATCAATGGGGCACGGGCTACGCGAAGGAGGCGTTCACCTACAACCTGCCGACCTGGCTCAAGAACCCGGCGAAGCCTCTGACGGGTGAAACGGTCGCGGCAGGCGCGGGCTGCGCCATAGCTCTTCTGCTGGGCTACCTCCGAAGCCTGTTGCCAGGGTTCCCGCTCCATCCGCTGGCCTATGCCGTCGCCAATAGCTGGGGCATGGCCAATCTCTGGGTGCCCATCATGATCGGAAGCGTATGCAAAGCCGCCGTGCTCAAAGGCCGCGGTCTCAAAGGCTATCGCGGCGCGCTCATGTTCTTCTTCGGACTCATGCTCGGCGAGTTTGCCGTCGGGTGCACCTGGACGCTTGCGGGCATGGTTCTGGACACGCCGACCTACGAGTTCTGGCCGTAGCGATGGCGCGGGAGGTACCATTGGCCCATGAGTCCGCCGGATCGGCGAGTCGGCGTCTGACTGCCACGTCATGGCGAGCGCAGCGAAGCCATCCCGATCAGGTGCAGGCGCGATGCACGGTGTCCAGGATTGCTTCGCTTCACTCGCAATGACGTATCCTCCGACGTAGGAGGTGGTTCTGAAAATGTCCCACGCAGCTTACGATCCGCGGGGCCGCTTCTCGGTAGACGACTGCATCTGGTTCCTGCGCGATACGGCGCTCTATGCCGAGCGGTCGATCTTCGAGAACGGCTTCCTCGGCTTCTGGAGGGAGATGCACCAGCGTTACGGGATCAAGGTCCAGTTCAACGTCTACTTCGAGGATCTCGACACCGGCTGGACCATTGCAGAGATGCCCGATCGGTTTCGTCAGGAGTGGCAGGACAGCGCGGACTGGCTTCGACTGACCTTCCATGCCCGCGCTGACAAGCCCGATATGCCCTACCTGAACGCCAGCTACGACGAGGTCGCGCAAGATTGCCGTCAGGTCACCGACGAGATCATCAGGTTCGCCGGTGAAGAGGTATTGAGCGCGTGCACGACGCTGCACTGGGGGATGGCGACGCGTGAGGGCTGCCGGGCATTGCGAGACAACGGTATTGAGGCGCTCGTGGGTTACTTCGAGATTCTCGACGGCAAGCCGTGGGTAGCCTATTACCTCGATGAAGAGCGCACTCGATACCTCAACACCCATGACACCTGGCGCGACGAGGAGATCGGCCTGCTGTTCATCAAGCACGATCTGGTGTTGAACCTGTATCCTATCGAGGAGCTCGTCCCACGGCTCGATGCCATCTACACGGACCCCGATCAAAGCGAGGTCCTGGAGCTCATGATCCACGAGCAGTACTTCTATCCGCGGTTCTCCGGCTATCAGCCAGACGCGGCCGAAAGGGTTCGCGTGGCTGCCGAATGGACGGCGCTTCGGGGCTATCGTCCGGCGTTCTACGAGGATTGGCGCGCGGAGGGGTAGGGGAGAGAGGCACTCCCTATCGTAGGTTAGGCCGCCCTCAGTCCGGCGCGCTTCTGCACTGATCGGGCAACGCACCGACATGCCTCGCCGACAAATGGGGCCGCGCACGGGTTTTCCGGGCGCGGGCTGTGGTACTATGGTGTGATTTGCTCGGTCGGTCTGTTGCGTTGTGCACGCTTAGTGGCGTCCCATCCGTCGGAACGTCAGGAGGTGGTCCAATGTTCAGCCGAGTTGCGACGAGTACTGCAGCTGCCGTCCTGTTCTTCATGGCCGCGTGGCAATCCAGCATCGCCCAGGCCACCTATGAGGGTTTCGACTATGATCCGACGATCTCCCTCTCGGGTCGCGATGGCGGAACGGGCTGGAACTCCCCTTGGTTCACCGGCGATCCGTTTCCGATGGGACCGTGGTACACGCGTGCCGATGGCCTTTCATTCCTCGGAATGGCCGCGACCGGCAGGTCCGTTTCGCCGTACAGTGACGGCGATTGCGGGGCCGCTCGCGGCGTGCAAGTCGGAGGGACAGGATTGACTACCTACTTCTCCTGGCTCGTGCGGGTGCCGGCCGCAGGCGACCAGCATGTGGAGACGGGCTTCCTCGCGAACGCGGCAGCCTTCGCAATCGGTCTGATTCAGGAGTCCGGGGGCGATATGGCTTTTGTCTTGGGAAGCGATCCGGACCTCGCATATGAAATCGTGCCGTCCGGAGGTGCTCAGACGTACCTGATCACTGGCTCGCTGTACGTCGATCCTATGTCGGCCGGACACGTGACTGCCTCATTGTGGGCTGACCCCTTCGCGCCGCTCAGTGTGCTGAACCTTGACATTTCCGGTGACTGGTCAGGCGGGATAGAGGCCATCTGGCTGGGTTCCGCGGGATCGAGCGGCTATGTCCTCGACGAAATCTATCTGGGCGCTGAACCGCGGAACCCGGTCGTACCAGAAGCCAGCAGCGTACTGGCCCTGCTGAGCATGCTCGGAATGGGCGGAGTCGGCCTGCTCCGACGGCATGGGACCATGCGCCCACGATAGACACTCGTGGCAACTGGCCGGCAGAGCGGCGTTGCGTCGGACAGGTGATAGTTGCTATGGCGCTGCACCCACGCCCTCGTTCCCCCTCATCACCGCCTTCTCCCCGATCTCGTTCTTGATCGTGATCGCTCCGTTGTTGTCGGTGACGATGGCGTGAACCAGGCCGGGCTTCAGATGGATGGAGGGCTCGCCCGTGGCGAAGGAGCAGCCGCGTATCTGCAAGCGGCCTGCGTCTACCTCAATGAGCGGGCGGCCCGGGTGCTCGGGCATGCCGCTGCTGAAGTAGCAGTCGCTCATGGAGAGGAAGCCCTTGCCGTGGCTGACGACGTTCTGGATGCTGGGCCCCCAGAAGGCGCAGTTCACCAGCCGCACCGATCCATTGGCGGTCTCCTTGATCTCTATAGCGATAGGATCGTCGCCGCGGAACGCCACGAACTGACCGTTCGTGATGAGGAGGCCCATGGGCTGGATGGCGTCCACCACGATGCACCGCTGGGCTTCGTCGGCACCGATGCCGCATAGCTGGCCGTTCATGGCGCCCGATTTGGTCTGGATGAAGCGGTAGCCGATGTTCACCGGGAAGACGAAGGTGTTGTTAACGTACTCCCAGTCGGTGCGCCCGAAGATGAACGCCTCGCAGTTCTTCCACATGAACGCGTGAACCTTTTCCCAGTTGCCTCCCACCTGCGGAGACGACCACCAGTGACAGTGGAACTGCACATTGTCGATGCGGCCGATATCGGTGCACGCGTCCACGAGTATGCCGCGGCGCAGAACACAGCCGTAGACGCTGCGGATGCGGTGGCGGACGTTCGGCTCCGGTCCAACCTTGATGCCGTTATAGCTGTTGATGAGCGTCACGTTTTCGACCGTGTTATCGAATCCCACCAGATGGAACGTCCACGGATAGGGCCGGATGTCGTCGGGCTTCTGCTCGGGGTAGAAGACGGTCAGCCCCTGCACGCACGACGAATCCCCCATCTCGAACAAGGCAGGCCCATCCTCGCTGTCTCGCCCGCGCGTCGCGTAGATAACGGTCCCAATGAGAGGCGCGATGGCCTGCGGCGACTTCGCAACACCCAAAAGCGTCACGCCAACGGGTATCTTCAGGCTGCCGGCTACCAGCCATTTGCCCGCAGGAATCAGCACCTCGCCGCCATTGACGGCGGCCGCGTCGAGGGCCTTCTGGATAGCAGCGGTGTCGTCGGTAGTGGCATCCCCGACGGCGCCAAAGTCGCGAATGTTCATCGGATGAGTCTCCTTCGCCGGAACCTGCCCGGCGGCAAGAGTGGATATCCCCAGCGAGAGTGCGGCGAATGCCGACATACACGCGCCACGAAGCATGGTTACCTCTCCTTCCAGTCTCGATTGACCTCAACAGCCGCCTTACGCAGCGTCTCGAGGGTCCAGCCTGATTTGCCGGGCATAGGGGCGCTGCCGCCCGCGGCGCCAACGAAGAAGGTCAACTCGGTTGTGCCGCCAGCCGGAATGGACAGCGAATACTCCGCTTTGCCGGGCAGATAGAGCGACTGGTCGGTCTCGCCGCCTACGTCAACGGTCCTGGTAGCCACTGCGTTCATTCGACCAAGGATAACCTGGTCGAGGTTGGGGTTCGTGCCGGCCGGGAAGAGCCAGATGACGTTCAGGATCGGGTTAGGGTCCGGAGCTCCGGGCGCCGGCAGAGCCGAGACCACGAGCGTTCCATCGCCGTTCTCGTCCTTGGCCTGGAAGGCCAACGCGCCGGGTTTGTGGCGTCCCCAACGGGCGAGTGGATCAACGGTGACGGGCGGCGCGCCCTCAACCTTGAGCACAACCGGCCGCATGCCTGACGATTCCCAGTGGCTCTCGCACAGGCCGAGAACAACATCGTGAGATGATCCGGGCGTTACGGAGAACTTGTAGACAATGGGCACGCCATTCATGCCCGCTCGGATGTTGCGAAACGCCGGATCGCATTCGACGTCGGGCCTGCCCCAACCCGGCATGGGTGTGGAGTCGTCGTCGCAGCCCCACGCACGCTTCTTGGCGTCCACCTCGATGGGCATCGGCAGCGTAAGAATGATGCGTCCGCCCCATATGACGGTTCGTTTCCCGACGCGCGCGCCGTCCGGCAGCGGCACGCCGAGTTTCGCGCTGACGGGCGCAGCGCTCGTATTCTTGATTTGCAGTGTCACGACGTCTGTGCCAGCGGGGTAGGTGGGGCTTCGGAATGCTGTGGTGGTGATCTCCAGAGGCCCCCGCTTCGCCTTCGCCGCTGCGGCGGGAACGACATTCGCGATCCGGGAGGCCTCCACAGCGACCGGGCCGGTCGCAGGTATGCCTTCTCCGGCAATGGTGAAGGCAAGCCTGCCCCAGTCCTCGACGATGGTCCCATCGGCTTCCATGCGCGAGGGAGGTGCGGCCGGCGAGCCGAACTCGACCGGTGCCTGGCGTACGAGGCCGTGGGTATGCGCGAGCCCTGTCAAGCCGAGCAGTGCGACGAGCGCCCATCGCATGATGTTGCTGACCTTCATGCTGCCACCTCCGTCGGTTCCGGAACGTAGCGCGGCGAGTGGACAACGCGTAGGCCATATAGCTGCGCCCAGGACTCAACCTCGCGCTTGTGGTTGCCGAGCGTCACGCACTGATGGAAGCCCATGACGTCGCGCGCGTCCTCGATGTCGTCCATGGCGAGCTCGACCGAGGTCCGGCAGCCCCCTGCCGGCGGCGTGTCCACGTTGCTGACAACCTTGCCCGTGTCAACGATGATCTCTCCGGGGCCGGTGAACCGCACAAGCGTCACTGGCTGCCCAATGGGCCACAGCACCTGCGTTGACACGCCGAGGGCGGACTCCGAATGGTTGCGGAGTATGTACGGAGCTGGAGGCTTGTCAAAGCCGTTGAGCCGCGTGCCCGAGGTGCAGTGGGAGACGATCAGCAGGTTCTTGTGGGTCTCCGCGACGGGATCGTTCATATAGCTGGGCCTGCCGAGCAGGTAGCTGGTCAGCATTAGCGACGTGGCGCCGAAGAGGTCGGCCTCACAGCCCGCCGTGATGCCCTCGTCTTGCAGGCGCGTCCAGGCGAAGCAGGGAGGAGTGGGCACGAGCTTGGCTCCGACCATACCCAGACAGTCCATCGACAGTGCGTTCGCCTTCTCCTCGCGCAGCAGATGTTTGGCCGTGACGTAAGCTCTGGCGGAGTTCAGGCTATCCTGCGGCGTCGGCTCAACGATCTTCTTCGCGTGCTTACGGCCTTCGGCAGCGATGTCCTTCACCTCTGCCGACACTGCGACCGTGTCGAAGTACCGGTTGAACGTGTCGCGCGGGATCTGTCGCACTTTGGTCCCGAGATGATCGAGCACTGTCTCGCCGCGCTGATTGCCGTGGATCCAGAGGATGCGGCTTTCCTCGAAGAGACGCTTCGCACGCACCATCCGGAATCCGGCTTCCACGCCGGCCCACTCCAGGGTCGAGGCGATGTACACCCCGGGACGTCGCGACAGCCCGATCACGTGACCGGTGAACGATGTGCCAATCGGAGAGAAGATTAGCAGGGGCACTCCGGCGTCGCGGCTAAGTCTATCGGCCCACCCCCAGCAGTTCATGTGCTGGATGATGACCTGCAGCGCATCGGGCTTTTGATCCTTGACCCGCTTCACCAGAGCGGCATAGCCGGACTCGTCCTGAATGGGGTCGGCCAGCATTTCGAGCGCGATGCCGAGTTTCCGGGCCGACTCGGCTGCCTGTGACCGGTACAGCTTCTGGAAACGGTCGAGGTCGTACGTGGTGCCCGGCCAGCCCAGCCAGTAGGGGCGCGGCATCTGGAGGATTGCGCCAGTGATGCGGACGCTGGGTGACGGGCGAAGCGTCTCGACGGGCACATAATCCGTTGCCGCCGCCGGCTTCGCCTGGCCTAATGCCGGTTCGAGAGCCTTACCTATCAGGCCCGTAGTCAACGCAGCCGATCCCACGAACTTGAGGCACTGCCTGCGTGTCAGGCAGCAATCGCAATGTGAATGGTTGCTCATGTGCGCAAGTCCTTTCCGGGCTCTTGGAGCCATCATCCGGTATCTGTTGATCCTCAGTTTCGACGCACGGCAAGCCGCATCCTCCCATCCTGATGAGTCTGTCAGCGACATGGTGGCGTGCATGGTCGTGCGCAAGGGATGAGGTCCGCCGACGTCGAAATGCAGAAGGGTGATGACAGGCTCTTCCGCTCGCGCCTCGCTGCGCCCTCGCCGTCCGTGGCGTGCGTTGCTGATCGCGGTTCTCCTGCTGCCGTTCACGGCCTACTGGTCCGTCGAGATCCTCAGCGACATCATCTTCTCGCTCCTCGTGCCGCCGGTGTGCGCGCTCATGGTGCTCGCGGCCGCGAACGTCGGCCTGGGACGCTGGACGCCGCGTTTCGCCCTCGCCGGCTGGGAACTGGCGCTCATCTACGTCTTCCTCTCGGTTGCCAACGCCATGTGCGCCGAGTGGACCTACGTCAACGCCATGTACATCCCGACCTACGCCCTCTTCGCCGACCGGAACGCCTGGGAGAAAGAGCATGTGCTGCCCCATCTGCCCGCGTGGTTCTACCTGACCGACCCGGTCGAGCTTGAGGACTACCGCCGCGGCGGCTATGGGCTCGTGCACTTCCTGGCGCGGATGACCGTCTGGGTGAAGCCCATCGCGGCATGGACGGCGCTGTTCGGCCTCATGTGCGGCGCCATGCTCTGCATCAACGCTCTCATGCGCGAGCAGTGGACCCGCCGCGAGAAGCTCTCGTTCCCGATCATCCAGGTTCCTCTGCTCCTGACGAAGCCCGAATCGCCCGCATGGCGCAGCGGCTTCCTGTGGGCCGGGTTCGGCGTCATCTTCGTCATTGACATGCTCAACGGCTTCGCGTTCCTGTATCCGGCGCTTCCGACGGTGAACGTGCGCTTCCTCGCGGGCCGGCTCGTGGACGTGATCCCCAGCATGAGCAATCCGCCCTGGGTCTCGCTGGGGTGGACCTCGGTGGGCCTGTTCCCCTATATGGCGGCCATCGGCCTGTTCATGCCCACGGACCTGCTCTTCTCGTGCGTGTTCTTCTTCTTCGCGCGCAAGGCGCTCCAGTTCGGCATGGAGATGTACGGCTACGAGCAGGGCGTGTTCGGCGGCGGATGGCTCGTTCCGGCGGCTCCTTACTTCAGCGAACAGACCTGGGGAGCAGTGTTCGCGCTGTTTGTCGGGGCCATCGCCTCATCGAGGGGCTATCTGCGCGAGCTCTGGCGGCATATCCTGTGGAACACGGGCTTCGACGATGCGGAAGTGAAGCCGCGCGGGAGCCTGATCGGGCTCATCGCTTGCCTGGGCGGATTGGCCGCGCTGGGCTATGCCGTGGGATTGGCGCCGGGACTGGTCGTCGGCTACGTGGGCGTGTTCCTCGTGTTCAGCGTCGTGCTGACCCGGATGAGGGCGCAGGTCGGTCCACCGATCCACGAGATGGCCTTCCTCGGGCCGCATCAGGTGCTCCTTGGCATCGCGGGCTTCAAGGCCCTGCCCGAGGCAGCCACGGTGAGGCTCTACCATCTGTTCTTCGTGGCCAATCGCATTCACCGCTCGCATCCCATGCCCTATCAGCTCGAAGCCTTCAAGATCGGCCAGACCGCGGGCATACCGGCCCGGACCATCTTCTGGACCATCGTCGCGGCGTTCGTGCTGGGAACGGCGTTCGGCAACGGCGCCTATGCGCTGAGGGGATACATCCACGGCGCGCAGCCCGGATGGGGCGAGCCCGGCGCAGCCGCACGGACGATCGCTGAACAACCTCAGGCCGGCGGACCTGCCGCGCCACTCGCCATGCTGGCGGGATTCGGTGTCGTGCTGCTGCTCGACACGCTCAGGTTCCAGGCGCCCGGTTTCCCGCTCCATCCCGTCGGCTACGCGCTCTCCATGAACTACGGCATTGACTACTGCTGGTTCGGGCTCATGATCGTGCTCATCGTCAAGCTCGCCGTCCAACGGTACTACGGGCTGCGAGGCTACGAGCGCCTGCGCCTCGTGGCCATAGGCGTCATCCTCGGCGAGTTCGCCGCCGAGCTGATCTGGTCCACCTACTCCATGCTCACCCAAAGCGTCGCCTACAGCATATCGTTCTACAATCGAGCGGGGTGGCTGAAGTAGAATCAACACACGGGCGCGTGCGGCCGTGTGGCATCGCGGCACGATCGACAGACGTTCGCCCGGTCATGTGGCCGACCCAGGCATGTTAGATTCGCACGACGCGCGTGTCACCGTCTGTGGTGACCTCAAGTAACGCATGGACGTCGGCCGTTCACGTCATTGCGAGTTCAGACGCGGCGTGGCCGCGGAGGGTGTATGAGAAAGCGTAGAGAGCTTTCTTAGGAGTTCGGACGCGGCGTGGCCGCGGTGGGTGTATCAGAAAGAGTAGAGAGCTTTCTTAGGAGCGAAGCGAAGCAATCCCGATCGGAGATAGGGGCGTCCAAAGAGCGCTCGGGATCGCGTCGCTTCGCTCGCGATGACGTGGATGTTCGTGTCGCTCGCGCGCCCCTCGTCTCTCTCCCCTCGCGACTCGCTTTGGCGCCGGACAACACCCATCACCGAGGCGTGAACGCGTCCACGAAGACCTGCCGAGCTACGCCCGCCGGTGACAGATCGTGCGCAGCGTCGCGCCCTTGAGGAGTAGGTGGTTCGGCATGGTAAGGGCCGTTGCGGTTCCGTCGGCGTTCCGGCGAACCATGGCGATATACTCTACCTTTGGACGTATGCCAGGCCATCGGCGTTTCGGAAGACAATGCTACGACGGTCGGGCCGCATACGCCGCGGCGCAAGATCCTTCAATGGGCCCTGAGCGCCAGGCGTGCAGGAGGGGAAGGAATCGAGCAGATCAGTCCGACGCATCGCGGGAGTCATGAATCCAACCCAGGCTGGCGTACAGCATATGCGAGCCGATGTCAAGCAGTGTTTCGCGGCTTGCTTGGGGTTCCGGTCCACGTTACGGCGGGGGTGACGCCGGCGAGTTGGCATGAAGTATCATACGCGCAGGCCGGAGGGGGTTCGCCTGTCTCCGTGTCCGACACGCCGCGCCAAGGAGAACGCCATGACCAACCGCGATAGAGTGATCGCCGCAATCGAACACCGGCAGCCTGACCGGACGCCGTTCGAGGTGGGCTTCACGCAGCCGGCATACGCGCGGTATGCCGAGTATGTCGGCGATGCGGCATTCGCCGGGAAGATAGACAACTGCCTGGCGACGCTGTCCACCGCGCCTGCCGATGCCTGGCAGGAGGTCAGGCCCAGGATATGGCGCGACGAGTGGGGTGTCGAATGGGACAAGCATGTTGATCCGGACATCGGCGTCGTATGCAATCGCGTCGTAACCTCGGCGAACGTGAACACGTTTCCGTGTCCCGATCCGGCGGACCCGTCGCGATACGAGCGTTACGAGGAGGCGCTGAGTGCGTCCTCGGATCGCTATCGCGTGGCCAACATCGGCTTCAGCCTCTATGAGCGTGCATGGACGCTGGCCGGCATGGAAGATGTCATGGCCGGCATGGTCCTCGACAAGCCCTTCGTGCATCGGCTGCTGGACCGCATACTGGAAGTGAACCTGGG
>JAAYVH010000157.1 GCA_012517255.1 Chthonomonadales bacterium | reverse complement strand
CGAGCAACAATGCCGAGGCATAGTCATAGCACGTCACCATGACGAGCTTTTCGCCACGATGGTACTTCGCGTGAATGTCTCGGAGGGTCATGCCGACTTCGTTTGCCTGCCCGGGGGTGGTACTTCCGAAGTCATTGTACCCTTCACGGGGACGTGCGAGTACGCACGCGCCGTTCGTGCGGCGCCCGACGGGGAGCGGCGCACACGATCGCCGCAGGCTCGGCCGGATCAGGCTTCGGGGATGATCACCGGAACGAAGATGCGCACGGGGACAGACCCTTCGTGACAACCCGGTCGGAACTGCTCGATGCAAGGCGCCGATTCGTCCTCCATGAGCCCTGACCCGGGAAACCACTCCGAGTAGATGGCCCGCCACGTCCTGGCTATCTCCGACATGCTGCACTCGAACACGGCGTAGTTGGCAGCCGGGACATCCCGCAACACGAGACCCTCGGCTGGATGTGCATCAGCCCTTGCCGGCTTGCCCATCACGAAGTCGACGAGCGCCGTCTCGCCGGTGCTGAAATAGCAGCCGAGACATGCGTCGCCCTCGCCGCTGGCTTCCACGTCTGCCATGCGCGGAGCGTACTCGCCATTCCAGAGCGCGGTCCAGTCCGCGGTATCGAGACGGATCCGCCGTTGCACGCCGACCAGCCGATACTCCGGATTGGTTACGAATCCGACAGGTTCCATAGCAGTCTCCCTCGCCATAGTGCGGAGACGCAGCGGTGGCGGCGGCGTCGCCGATGCAAAAATGGACGGTTCCGACCCAGGCGACGTTTCGGGGATTCTGCGGGAATCCATTGGCAGGCTCAGAGAGCGGACACAGGGTAGACTGACCCATCACGCCACACGGGGGACATCATGCATCGAACCGGAAAGCTCATGCTGATTGCGGCATGCGTTCTGCTTGTGCAAACTGCCCTGCAGGCGCATGGCGCTGAAGAGGCGAGACTCACCATCCTGCACACCAACGACCTCCACGGGCGTCTGATGCCGTTTCACTACGCCGAGCGCTCCGCAGGATCACAGAGCCCGGAAATCCGAGGCGGTGCCGCACGTCGGGCGACGCTGATCCGGCGGCTGCGCCGTTCGGCATCGGAACCTACGATCCTCGTGGACGCCGGCGATATCTTCACTCGAGGTGCGCTCACGAACGCGTATGAGGGCGCCGCCGATGTCGCGGCGATGAACGCCACGGGCTATGAGCTTGCAGCCATCGGCAACAACGAGTTCAAGGCCAGGGATGCGGCAGACGCAGGTGACTGGGCCGGATCACAGGCCGCGCTGTTGCGCGTGGTGCGCAAGTCTCGCTTTCCATGGCTGTGCGCGAATCTGACTGACGCGTTGGGGCGGCCGCTGCCAGGCATTCGCCCGTATGTCATTCGGCGCATCGCGGGGCTGCGGGTCGGTTTCCTGAGCGTCACGGCCCCACGCTCGGCGAAGTACCAGCAGACTCGCGGATGGAGCATCACCGATCCGATCGAAGCGGCCCGTGTTTGGGTGCCTCGGGTCCGGGCCATCTGCGACGTGGTGATCGCTGTGACGCACATCGGGGACGAGCTCGATCAGCAGCTCGCAACGTCGGTGCCTGGCATAGATGCCATTGTAGGGGGCGACTCTCACACGTTCTTGTATGAGCCAACCTGGGTGGAGGGGCCTTCCGGCAGGCGTGTACCGATCGTGCAGGCGGGCGAGTACGGCGTTCATGTGGGGGAGTTCAAGCTGCGGTTTGCCAGGGAGGCAGGCGTCTGGGGACTGCAGGGCGCCGACTACAGGCTCGTGCCGGTGACCGCGGATCTGCCCGCAGATCGTGCTGTCGTGCGCGCGCTGGAGCCCTATGTGAGGCCGTTCCTCCGCCAGCTTGGAACGCTGGACACCGCGGGAACCGATGCGGCCGCCAAAGCGCGTCGGACTACCGAAATCCTGGTGGAGGCCCTGCGTGCGGAGACCGGGGCCGATCTCGCTATGAATCCGTCGGGGGTGGGGCTGGTAGACGTGTTTCACAGCCGGGAAGTCAGACGGTACGATCTGTATGCCGCCATGCCGTTCCGTAATCGCGCCGTCATAGCCCTGCTGTCTGGCGCAGAGGTTGAGCGGCTTCGAGCCGCGCATCCCGACAGCGTGGTCGCCGGCGCGGCATTGCTTAATCCTGACCGGTTGTTCCGCGTGGCGATGATGGACTATGTCGCCGCCGGTGCGTACGGCATCGAGCGGGTGCGCTTCCTGGAAGAGGGCCTCGATGTTCGCGATCTCGTGGAGCGGCATCTGCGCTCGCGCTATCGTCGGAGCGACGCTAGCCCAGCGAGATGGGCTCAATGCACGTTGGCGTATCGTTGGCCGGATTGCCGACCTGCCTCGCTACGGGATATGCCGCCATCGCGTCGGGCGGATAGGGCCGGAGGAGGCGCAGCATGTCCATCTCCAGGGCTCCTCGCCGCGAACTGGAGCTCGGCGAGCCGAACAGCCATACCGGTTCGTCGTCGGGCTTGAGGATCGCCGGCATGCGTGTGTGAATGGGGGCCACGACGGTGTTGGGCTCGACGGTGATGATCGCACATGAGATGAGCGGCGACCCATCCGGCGACTCCCATGTTTCCCAGAGGCCGGCGAACGCGAACAGCTCGCCCGACTTCATGCGGATGTAGTACGGCTGCTTAATGCCGTCTACGGACTGCCACTCGTAGAACCCATCGCTAGGGATCAGGCAGCGTCGCCGTGAGAGGGCGTACTTGAACGAGGCTTTCTCGGCCAGGGTCTCGGCTCGCGCGTTGATGAGCCTATTGCCGATCTCGCGATCCTTCGCCCAGAACGGGACCAAGCCCCATTGCGCGAGCAGCAGTTCCTTACGGCCGCCATCGCTGATGATGATCGGGACAGCATCCGTCGGGGCGACGTTGTAGGAGGAGCGGATGGCATAGGGAGGCACGCTGACGCCGAATCGTTCGGCGATGGCCTCTACGTTGTGAATGATCGTGTATCGTCCGCACATGGCAGCATGCCGCCCGAGCTAGATCGGCACCGAGAGGCGCTTGCGCAGATGATAGCGCGCGACAGCGGTGTGTCCCGCTTCCCTTGCCAGTTTGTGGGCGTCGCCGTACCCGCGGATAAGGTACTTCGGATTGTGCGCGTCGGCGGTGATTACGATGGGGACCTCGCGTGATCGGGCAGCGCGTATGATCCACGGAGCCGGATAGGCCTCGTTCGCTGGCTGGTGCCATCCGGATGTGTTGATCTCGATCGCCATATCCGACGCAGCCACGGCGTCGAGCACGGCATGGACCTCCTCGGAAAGGTCTGCCGTGGGCGAGTGGCCGAACTTCTTCGGCAGATCGAGGTGCGCCGCGATATCGAAGACGCGGCTTCGCGCCATGTCGGCAACCCTGGCGTAATAGCCGCGCCACGTCTCATTGACCATCTCCGGCGACAGGGTGTCCCAGTACCGGCGGTGCTCATCCACAGGGAAGCCGTCTATGAAATGAACGGATCCGATCACATAGTCAAAGGGGTAGGGGCGTAACAGCTCCCTGACGGACTCGATGGTCTCGGGCAGGTAATCCACCTCGATGCCGAGGCGCACGCGAGCGCTTCGAGCAAAGCGAGAGGCCGCAAGCACCTCGTCAACGTATTCTCCGAGCCTATCAACCGGCATGCTCCATTCAATGTGGGAGCCGTAGGGGTAGAGGACCAGATGGTCGGATATGCCGATCTCCTCGAGCCCGAGGCGCTCGGCCTCTCGGACGATCTCCTCAATCGTGGCGGCGCCGTCACTCCATCGCGAATGCACATGGTAACTCGTCAAGACCAGTAAAGCCTCCGTTCGTTCTCAGTCGTCATCCTCGGACACCAACCTCAGGCCTGACCGCGAGGGCGGTTCTGGCGTGTCGAGGCCCTTGATGGCATACCAGAGGATGTTGTTCAGCAGTGCGTCTGGTATGGCGTCCGCCTCGGCGAAGTTCAGCCGCGCGCTGACGTCCGCCTTGTATGCGTTGCGCCCGTTGACCTCGGCGATGATCTCCCGCGCCGGCAGTATGGCGGTGTAGGGCGCGGCGTTCACGCGTGTCGGGGCGAAGCAATCCATGGGCGCAGCTACCGCGTCATACTGACACATGGGAGGCAAGCCAAGCAGGAGCTCCATCGTGCGCAGCATGCTGTCGGTGTTGTAGAAGCGGCTGTCGGTGCCGGGCTTCGAGTAAGGGCTGACCACGAGGGCGATCGACCGGTGGGCATCCACGTGGTCATGACCGGCCTGCGCGTCGTCCTCCAGCACGAAGATGGCGCTGTTGGGCCAGTAGGGCGACTTGCTGACGGCCTCGACGATCTGCCCTACGGCGTAGTCGTTGTCGGCCACCATGGCGCGTGGGCTGCTGGCGCCGGTCTTCGTGCCTGCTGTATGGTCTCGGGGCAGACGGATCATGATGAAGCGGGGCAGGTTGCCCTTGCGCACATACTCGTCGAACTCCGCTCGCCAGGCGGCGACTCTGCTCGGAGCGTCGTGCGACCCGAAAGCTCGCTTCTGGTCGGGAGCCGGGCAGTTGTGCGCGACCCATGCGTCGCTGTCGGCGTACGTCAGGTCATACTGCAGGAAGTTCGTGTCCGTGTGGGCCACGAGGGACCTCTTGAGAGCCGCATTGGGGCTGGCCAGCGACCTGCCGTCGAGGTCCTTCTCATCCTTGCTGATGTCGCTGACGAAGAAGCCGTAGTTTCGGATCGAGATGCGGCGCTTGAGGGCATGATCCCAGATGTAGCCCCCGGGGGACTTCGCCACGTCGGGAATGCCGATCAGGTCCACCGGCGTGCCGTTGTTGGCGCCCTCGTAGTCATAGGAGCGTCCCCGTCCGCTGTAGCCGTACATGGAGTTGCGAACGACGTACTCGGTGGCCATTCCGGAGACCGACCAGTTCCATCCGTCGGCAGAGACCTCGGCGCAGCAGTAGAAGTTGTCAAAGATGCCAAACCGCTCGGCAAGGGCGTGCTGGTTCGGCGTGACCTCGCGCGGGAAGAGGCACATGCTCGGATCGCCATTGCCGCCCGGAAGATCACCAAAGACCTGATCGTAGGTGCGGTTCTCCTTGATGATGTAGAACACGTGCTCTATGCCCGGGTTCTTCAGGCGGATGTGCCGGGCCTCGGCAACTCGATTGTTCGCGAGGACCCTGAGCGTCTCGCCCTGCAGCATCGCGTCGGTCGGAGTTGCTATCCGGGAGACGCTGCCCTCGATGATGTTGGCGATGTACTGGCCCCATGCGCCGTCAGGCCCGACCGGCTTGTTGTTGGGGTTGCGTGCCTGCGTCCCCTTGCCGTTGGCCACGAACAGCGCAGTCCCGTCGCCGGAGACCGCCACGCTCGTGGGGTACCAGCCCGTCGGAATGTAGCCCTTGAGCGCACGTTCAGCCAGGCTTACCACGGCCACGGCGTTCATGTCTGCCAGCGCGACATACAGCCGGCTCTCGTCCGGCGACAGCGCCATCCCCATGGGCGTCGCTCCCGGAAGCCCGCGGATATCGTGGGGTCGGACGGTGATCGTATCCGTGACGCGGTCGCGCTGGGTGTCCACAACGCTGATCGTGTCGCTGCCGGCATTGGCCACAAACAGGCGCTTCTGCGAGCCATCCAGCAGAAGAGCGGCCGGATTCGAACCGGTGCGAATGGTGCGGACCACGACGCCTCGATCGGGATCAACCACGGTCACCACGCCGTCTCGCTCGGAGCTCACGTAGACCTTGCGGTCGGCATGAGGGCCGAGGGTGAGGGCCGCAACGGCATACGCGAAGCCGGGGACTGGAACGACATGCAGGGCACGGCCCGCCACGGCGTCCAACACGTACAGAACGCCCTTGAAGTCCGTGTGTCTCGACGTGTTGTTTTCGGCGACGTACGCCCTGGTTCCGTCACTGCTGACAGCCAGGCCGGCGAGTACGCCGCGCGGCTTGCCCTGTGCGCGTCGTGCATCCAGCGCTCGGCCGGTGTCGCGGAGCGCGCCATCGGCGCTCACGGAGTAGACCTGAACGCGTTCCTGACTGCCGCGCGAGGCATAGACGAGTTCGGTGTCATTGGGGCCAGGGCGCGTGGCCAGACCGTAGTAGAGCCCCTCCTTCTGGCTGTCCCTGGTTCCGTTCAGCTCAATGCGGGACACGATCTGACCGTCCGACGTGCGGATGACCGTGAGAGCCTGCCGAAAGCCGACATTGCTCACGACGACGTAGCGACCGTTATGGACCGCTGCCATGTTGGCAGGCAAGCTGCCCACGGCTGTGTGGGTTCCACGCGGGGTGATGAGTTTGCCCGTAGGCAGAGGCATAGGCTCCGGCGTCTGGGCGAGAGAGCCGGACGCTGACACGAACGTCAGGACGAGCGCCGAAAGAACGCGAGGCATGGGGGTGACTCCTTTGCGGGGCATGGCGAGAGTCTACCCGTGAGATGGGCCTAATGACAGACGGCAGAAGACTGTCGGGCGGAGGAGAGCCGGGTTCCGAGCGCGAACCTGACCTCGGAGGCCATATGGGATCGAGGCTGTGCATGGGGCTTATAGCGTTGCTGGCTCTGTCAGGCGGTTGCCGCCAAGCCGCTCAAGGGCCTGCCCGAGATCAGCAGGCCGCACGCGATCGAGGCCGACCCGCGGCCAGCGCTCGCCAGGCTTCCACGCCTGACCCATCGAGCACTGCACCACCAGGCAGACCGCTGAACGAAGCCGAGGCGATCGAGGCGGTTCGAGCCCTCCCTGAGGTGCGGGACCTGATGGCGACCTACGGCGATGAGGCTGGCCGACACGTTGGCATTGAAGTGACTGACCGGCACGAGCATGTCTTCACCGTGCAAGTGACCGAGACTGCGTCAGGCGGAGCGCCCAGAACGCATGGTATGTACGAGGTGGACAGAGAGACCGGCGAGGTGATCAAGGTTGAGCCCTGAAGCAGACAGCAAGCC
The DNA here is from genome assembly GCA_012517255.1 of Chthonomonadales bacterium. GTDB lineage: Bacteria > Armatimonadota > Chthonomonadetes > Chthonomonadales > CAJBBX01 > JAAYVH01. The sequence goes on along the minus strand of JAAYVH010000157.1, from coordinate 2,739 downwards.
GTCGTGGCTGCGCAGCTTCGACACATGGCATGTTGCCGTCAGACCGGATCGTGACGAGGCCGAATGGTGGGCCGGTGCGCCGTCGGTCGCGCGCGATGATGACGGCGTGTTCTGGATGGCTGCACGCAGGCGCACGGCGGAGGCGCCTCTCGGGTTGCGGGGCTATGAGATCCGCATTCTGCGAAGCGCGGATGGTGTGGAGTTTGAGCCCGTGCACGGCATTCGACGCGAGGATGTGCCCGTGCCTGGCTTCGAGCGACCGGCGCTGGTGCGCCATCCCGGGTGCGGGCGGTTCGTGCTGTTCGGATGCAGTCCCATCGACGGCGTCTGGCAGATCATTCGGTTCGATGATGCTGCGCGCCCCGATCGGTTCCGGCCTGCCACGGCGCGCACCGTGATCCGACCCCTCGACGCTGAGCCGTTCGGCGTTCGGTATCCTACCGGCTACAAGGACCCTGTGGTCGCGTTCCTTGAAGGGCGCTGGCACTGCTTTGTCATCGGCATCGCCGGATGTGAGCGCACGTTCCACTTCGTCAGCGACGATGGCAATACATGGGACCCCGTTGGCGATCCCGCGCAGTCCATGCTCGACCTGTCCGGTTGGCACGACTATGCGGTTAGGCCCGCCTGCGTGCTGCCCGTGGGAGCCGGCTATCTGTTCATCTACGAGGGATCGAGCTGCGCGTGGCCGGATCCGGCGTACAACATCGCCACGGGCCTCGGCCATACCATGGACCTCCATAGGATCGTGGATCTCACGCCGGACGCCCCGTTGCTGGCGAGCCCGACGCCGGGCAGACTGGCGGCGTGGCGCTATTCGCACTGGATGTGGGTGAACGATGAGATGCGGGTGTATGCCGAGGTGGAGTGTACGAACGGATCGCACGAGGTCCGTGTCTTTCGCGTCGTGAGGTGCATAGAGTAGGCTGCACAAACGAGCACGAGTTCAACTTCAGGAGGAACAGGATTGGCCATCAAGGTGTGCATCATCGGGGCGGGCAGCATTGGGTTCACGCGCGGGGCCGTGCGCGACAGCCTGTGCGTGCCGGAGCTGCAGGACACCGAGTTCGCGCTTACAGACATCAATGAGCGCAATCTCGACATGGTGTTCCGGCTCTGCAAACGGGACATCGAGGCGAACGGCGTGCCGGCTGCCATCAGGGCAACGACCGATCGTCGTGCGGCCATTGCCGACGCGGACTACGTGTATTCTTTCGTTCGCGTGGGCGGTCTCGAAGCTTTCGAAACCGACGTGAACATCCCCTTGCGTTACGGCGTGGACCAGTGCGTAGGAGACACGCTGGCGCCGGGCGGGATCATGTATGCGCAGCGAACCATTCCGGTGTTGCTCGACTTCTGCAAGGACATTCGGGAGGTCGCCAAGCCGGACTGCCTGTTCATCAACCACTCGAACCCGATGGCGATGAACACCTGGGCCTGCGTGAAGTACGGGGGCGTACGGGTGGTTGGACTATGCCACGGAGTGACCGGCGGGATCTGGCAGATAGCGCGCCTTCTAGGGGTACAGCCATCGGCTCTCGACGTGATCTGCGCCGGCATCAATCATCAGACGTGGTACATCAGCGTGAAGTTGCGCGGCGAGGAGATGACGCCGAAGCTGCTCGCGCTGTTCGAAGCAGATCCTGAACTGAGCAAGACCGAAAAGGTCCGCATTGACCTCATGCGCCGCTTCGGATACTACACGACCGAATCGAACGGCCACTGCAGCGAGTACGTTCCCTGGTACCGCAAGCGGGAGCATGAGATCGGGGAGTGGATTGACCTCGGATCATGGATCAACGGCGAGACTGGCGGCTACCTGCGCGTGTGCACCGAGGGGCGCAACTGGTTCGAGCATGACTTTCCGAACTGGATGGCGGGCCCGGCTCTCGAGTACAGGGCCGAACACCGGGGCCACGAGCACGGATCGTACATCATCGAAAGCCTGGAGACGGGGCGTGTCTACCGAGGACATTTCAACGTCCGAAACGGCGGATGCATCACCAACCTGCCCGAGGATGCCATTGTCGAGGTGCCCGGTTATGTGGACGGCAACGGCCTGAACATACCCATCGTGGGCGAACTGCCGCTGGGCTGCGCCGCCGTGTGCAACGCCAGTATTTCCGTACAGCGCCTGGCGATGGAAGCGGCAGTGCATGGTGACGAGATGCTCCTGCGGCAGGCCATGATGATGGATCCGCTAACGGGCGCCGTGTGCAATCCGCCCGAGATATGGCAGATGGTGGACGACATGCTCATCGCCCAGAAGCAGTGGCTGCCCCAGTATGCCGATGCCGTGGCCGCTGCCCGCCGTCGCGCAGAGACAGAGCCGCGTCTGGCGACGCGAGATGACTATGTCGGCGCTGCGCGGCTGCACACGAAGACCGTGGAGGAGATGGAGGCCGATCGGGCCGCTGCGACGGCGCTTGCCGGGGAGGCAGACAAGGCCAGGGAGCGTCCCCCGGCGAAGTAGGGGATCGAGACGGATCGGATCACGCTAATCGGCCTCAGCCCGGCGCCACCCGTCAGACGAGCGTGGCAGACAAAGAGAAACGGCCCGACCTTATGGTCGGGCCGTCCAGATTTCGGTAGCGTCTGCCGTCCGTTAGCTCTTGGCGAAGCGGCGGCGGAGGAACAGACCACCCATGCTCAGGAAGCTGCCCAGAGCAACCATCGTGCCAGCCTCAGGGATGACGTCGGGACCATCAACTCGGAACTGATCGTAGGTGTAGTTGCCTG
>JAAYVH010000156.1 GCA_012517255.1 Chthonomonadales bacterium | reverse complement strand
TCTTGCTACGCACGGCGTGCTGGATGAACGGGCTCCCATGCAGTCAGCCATTGTGTTGACGCCAGAAGGTGAAGACGACGGCCTCGTGCGAGCCCGTGACCTTGCGGACTCCGCACTGAGAGCAGACATGGTGGTTCTGTCGGCCTGTGAAACGGCCCTCGGCAGGCACATCAGCGGCGAGGGCGTCATCGGGCTTACCTGGGCGCTCTTTGCCGCCGGAGCAACCTCAACCGTCGCAACTCAGTGGCAGGTCTATGACGAGAGCACGCGCACGCTGATGGTGGAGTTCTATCGGAGGCTCCTGAAGCCGGCTGGCAAGGCAGTAAGCAAGGCCGAGGCGCTGCGACAGGCGCAGCTCGCTGTTCGCAGCATGCCGCAGTACCGTCACCCGTACTACTGGGGTGCGTTCATGCTCTCCGGAAACTGGCTGCCTTAGTTCCGCACTTCGGCGCTCACGCTTCCAGCGCCAGGGCGATGATCCTGTCGAGCAGTTCCGAGAAACCGATACCCGCCGCTTTCGCTGCGTCGGGCAGAAGGCTGGTCGGCGTCATTCCGGGTATGGTGTTGATCTCCAGCACGACGGGCTCGTCATCGGCGACGATCATATCGACGCGGGACATGCCACGGCACCCCAGAAGGTCATGGGTGCGTTGGGCATACTCGCGAGCTCGTTGTGCCGCAAGATCGGAGATGCGCGCCGGGATGATGTGCTCGCTGCCGCCTGGGGCGTACTTGGCTTCGTAATCGTAGAAGCCGCCTCTGGCGACGATCTCGATGAGCGGAAGAGCCTGCGGCGACCGATTGCCGAGCAGGCCGGCGGTGATCTCGACGCCGGGCACCAGCCGCTCTACGAGGGCAGTCTCGTCGTGGCGAAGCGCGTCTGCGATGGCCTCCGGGAGTGCGTCCGCCTCGCGGACGATGGTGCAGCCGATGGTGCTGCCCTCGCGGTTCGGCTTGACGATGAGAGGAAAACCGAGCCGAGCTTCCACCGCCTGCACCGGGTCGTCGTGCCGGCGTATCACAACGTCGTCGGGTACGGGAATCCCATCCGCGCGGAGGAGCCGCTTGGTCATCGCCTTGTCCATTGCCAGTGCGCTGGCCAGCACGCCGGAGCCGGTGTAGGGAATGCCCAGCCACTCCAGCAGGCCCTGAATGGCGCCGTCCTCGCCGCCTTTCCCGTGCAGCGCGATGAAGGCGACATCGGGACGCTGCGAGGAGCCGCGCCGTGACCAGGCCGATACGTCCAGTGGCTCGATCGGAAGCTCGTGTACCTTAGCGGGCGGTCTGCCTAGCAACGGTGCGGGGTCCACGGCAACGGGTGTATACTTAGACGGATCGAGCGCAGCGACGATCTGCCGCCCCGTCGAGAGCGAGACCTCACGTTCGCCCGAAGCGCCGCCCATGAGTACTGCCACGCGCATGTTTGCCAATCCCGATCCTCCACACTGTTACGGCGCTTCAGCGCACGCCGCCGATCGTACTATGGTAGCACGTGCGGCCTTCGTCGTTCCGCCGCTCGCTGCGTCCGTGAGGTCCTGAACCATGCAACCCATGACGCTTGCTGAGATTGCCCAGGTCATCGGGGCCCGCCCGCCGGAGACGCCGGACGTCGTCGCGACCGGCGTCTGCACAGACACGCGGCAGGGCTCCGCGGGTTCGGTCTTCTTTGCGCTGCGCGGCGAACGCTCGGATGGTCATGCTTACGTGCATCAGGCTGCCGCCGGCGGCGCTGTCGCGGCGGTTGTCGAACGTGAGCTTTCGGACGCCCGCCTTCCGTTGCTGATCGTTCCGGACGCATTTCGCGCGCTGGGCGATCTGGCCCGCAGCTATCTCGCGCGTTTCGCCATCCCGCGCATTGCCGTCACCGGCAGCGTCGGCAAGACCACCGTTCGAGCCATGACGGCATGTGCCCTTTCGGGGCGCTATACCGTCTGCCAATCGCAGCGCAACCATAACAACGAGATCGGCGTGCCGCTGACCGCACTCGGAGCGGGACCGGAACATACCGCGGCGGTGATGGAGATGGCCATGCGCGGCACCGGGCAGATAGCCTATCTTGCCGATATCGTGCGGCCGAGTGCGGCAGTCATCACCAACATCGGACTCTCGCACATAGAGCTTCTGGGTTCACGGGAGCGTATCGCCGAAGCGAAGGCCGAGGTTCTGGGCGCGCTTCCGGAAGATGGCACGGCGGCGCTCCCGAAGGACGATGCCTTCTACGCCTTCCTGAGGGATCGTTGCCGTTGCAGTGTGGTCACGTTCGGAACGGGCCCAGACGCTGACTACCAGGCCTCCCAGCCTCGGCTCGGAGACGACGGCGTTACTCGATTCACGATCAACGATCACCCGTTTGAGGTCAGGGCGCCTGGCGTACCCTACGCCATCAATGCGGCTGCGGCGTGCGCGGTTGCCTGCTCTCTGGGTGTCCCGCTGGAGGAAGCGGCCGATCGGCTGCGCTCGTTCATTCCTGCCGACATGCGTATGGTGGTGCGGGAGGCGCCCGGATGCGTCACGGTGCTCGACGATACCTACAACGCGGCGCCCGACTCGATGCTCGCCGCGCTTGCGTCGCTCGCTCTGCTGGCGGCGCGCGGGCGGCGGCGGACCGTGGCTGTGCTCGGCGATATGAAGGAACTCGGCGAACACAGCGCCGCTGCGCATACGATGGTGGGGGAGAGCGCCGAAGCTGCCGGTCTGGGCCTTCTGGTCACCGTAGGATCGGAAGCATCGAGGATTGCCGAGGCAGCTTCCCGACTGCGGCCAGGCGGTCCCTCGGCGGTGGTGCAGTTCAGCGGTACCGAGGAAGCCGCAGCGCAGGTGGGTGCATTGATCATTCCCGGCGACGTAGTGCTCGTCAAAGGCTCTCGCGCTATGGGGATGGAACGGATCGTGACGGCGCTGATGCAAAGGGACACGGATACCCGTGTCCCAGAATGAGAGTATGGTGGAGCCGACGCGCGGATTCGAACCGCGGACCTGCTCATTACGAGTGAGCTGCTCTACCACTGAGCCACGTCGGCAAGGAATGTGCCGCGGACCGGACTTGAACCAGTGACACGTGGATTTTCAGTCCACTGCTCTACCAACTGAGCTACCGCGGCACGCGGCAGGGGGAAGTATACACATGGCAGAGACGGTTAGTCAAGAGTGCGGTCGCGTTCCCGGGCCATTCACAGGGGTGATTGCGCCGATGTACACGCCGGTCCATCCGGACGGTTCCCTTGACCTCGAGGGAACCAGCGAAATGGTACGCTGGCTCGGCGATTGCGGCTGTGTCCGCAGCGTCTTCGCTCGCAGCGGCATGGGCAAGATGTTCACCTTCACCGTCGAGGAGACACGTACGTTCGCGCGCGCGGTTCGTGCCGCCCTGCCTGCCGGCATGGGCATGCTGCTAGCAGCCGGCGGCGAGTGGCTCAACCGTGACAGCGGAGGGCATGCCGACGAGGATGTCTACACTGCGCAAGCGATCGAACTCACGCGTTTCGCGGCGGAGATCGGATGCGCCGGAGCCGTCCACGTGTTGCCGGCCGCCATCGCGCCGCGCGCCGGCGAGACCCACCACGATGTCGTGTACCGCTACTTTCGGACGGTGCATGATGCCACCGACACGCCCATCCTCCTGTATCAGCCGGGCGGCATGCCCGAGCCATACCGGCTATCCGCCAGCCTTCTCGCACGTCTCGTCGAGCTGCCGCGGATCGCCGGCCTGAAGCTCTCAACAACCGACGATGCCATGTTCGATCCTCTGGCCGAGGTGGTTCGCGATTCGTCGTTCGCCCTCATCTGCGGCCACGAAGGGTATTATGCCGTAGGCCTGTGCAAGGGCGCCGTGGGAGTGATCGGACAGGGATGCAACGGATACCCGGAGATTCTGGCGGCGGTGGACAAGCGTCATCGGTCGGGTGACGCCGAGGGCGCACGCCGAGCGCAGGACGACGTCTGGGCGGGGCTTCGCGTCACGGATGGTCTGGACAGCTCTGTGGCGCTCAAGCAGTACTTCGCTCGGCACGGCTACCGTATAGGTCCCTGGGACCGGGGCGGGAAGCCTCCGTATGACGACGCGGTCATGGATCGGGTTCAGTCTGGGCTGGACGCCCTGCGTAGGCCGTATCGGCAAGAACTCGCGCTTGGGCCCATGGGCCGGCTCTGACCGAGTCTTCGGCTGCAACCGATCAGTCAGACACTGTGCAAGAAGGGGAGGCAGGCATGGGATTGATGGATGGCAAGCGCGTGCTGATCGCGGGAGCGCGCAACAAGTGGAGCATCGGTTGGCATTGCGCCGCGTCGCTCATTCGGGAGGGCGCCGTGCCGGCGTTCTCGGTCTACAGCGAGCGTGAGCGGGACGACGTGCAGAAGCTGGCCGAGTCGGCCGGTGTGCCTGATGCCCCGGTGTTCCTCTGTGATGCGACCGTTCCCGAGCAGGTGGACCGACTCTTCGAACAGGTGGGAGAGGCGTTCGACGGGAAGCTAGACGCGCTGGTCCATAGCATCGCCTTTGCCCCGCGCGAGGCGCTCAGCGGCACGTTCGTGGACACTACGCAGACGGATTTCCGGATCGCCATGGAGAGCAGCGTCTACACGCTGGTTGCGCTGGCTCGGGGAGCTCATCCGCTCATGAAGGCGGCGGGAGGGGGCGCGATCGTGACGCTCACCTATCTCGGCGGCGAGCGCGTCGTGGCGAAGTACAACGTCATGGGAGTGTGCAAAGCGGCGCTCGAGTCGAGCATGCGCTACCTCGCCTACGATCTTGGGCCCGATCAGATACGGGTCAACGCCGTCTCGGCCGGTCCGATCAAGACCCTGGCCGCTCAGGGCATACAGGGCTTCAACTCCATGCTGAACCAGGTTGCCGAGCGGTGTCCGCTGCAGCGTCGTGTCGAGGCGGACGAAGTGGGCGACGCCGCCCTGTTCCTGCTGTCGCCGTGGGCACGGGGGATCACCGGGTCGGTTCTGTTCGTGGATGCCGGCTACAACATCATGGGTATGTGACGGGCCATGAAACTCGATCGGGCATCGGTCTGGGAGCTGCTGAACGAGTACACGCAGAGCGAGAGCCTGCTCAAGCACGCTCTTGCGGTCGAGGCCGCCATGCGTTACTATGCAAGGCTCTATGGCGAGGACGAGGAGACGTGGGGCGCGGTGGGCCTCATCCACGACTTCGACTACGAGCGGTGGCCAACGGCGCCGGATCATCCGCAGCAGGGCATGCGGATCCTGCGCGAGAGGGGATGGCCCGACGATCTGGTGCTCGCGGTCGGGAGCCACGCTGACTACACCGGCATCGAGAGGAACACGCTGCTGGCCCGAGCGCTGTTCGCCGTGGACGAGCTCTGCGGGTTTCTGACGGCGGTCGCGTATGTCCGGCCATCGCGGAAGATCGCAGATGTCGAGGTCTCATCCGTGAAGAAGAAGATGAAGGACAAGGCGTTCGCTCGTGCGGTGTCGCGGGACGATATCATTAAGGGCGCCGAAGAGCTGGGGGTGCCGCTTGATGAGCATATTGCCAACTGCATCGCCGCGCTGACCGCCGTCGCTCCTTCGCTCGGGCTGTAGGGCGGCCATGAGATGGACGTGCCAGACTGGGTGCGCTATACCGTCATTGCCGCGGGAGCGGTCCTGACGCCGGTATGCATCTGGTTCGTGTTCCGTTCGATAAGGCGGCTGAACCGGCGGATCGAGGAGTTCGAGAAGGAGCTTGAGGCTCGGCAGGGCGCGCCGCTGGACCCCTATGCGGCTCTGGCGGAGATATACGCCGAGGAGGCGGCCCGCGACGCCGAGCGCCGCACTCGCAAGCGCAAGCTGCGCTAGGCCCTTAGCCGCCTAGACGGCGTCGCTGTCTTCCTCGGCCAGGTCGGACTCAATCACTTCGTCGGGTATGCTCTCGGGCTCGGCTTCAGCGTCCAGACTGAGATCCTCGGCTTCCTCATCGTCCGGTTCCTCGACCAGATCCTCGTCCGGGACGGGTTCCGGGCGTGCCGGCTTCCTGGGCGCTCTGCGAGGTTCGGTTTCGAGGTCGGCGATGTCCTTGGCCTTCTTCTGACGACAGCGGTCACACTCGAACTTGACCGACGCCCCGATCAGCCAGGTTGGCACCGATTCGATGGGCTCACCGCAGGCGCTGCATGTCACCGATAGTTCGACCAATGTGGCGTTCGCCATGATACGCTAGCTCCGTCAGGTGCTGGACTTCTGTTGCGGGTCTGCCGAAGAAGACGCGCTAAGGGCCGCCTTCTCTTGTTCGGCACGGCGAGCCACACGAATCGATATGATGCCGTTGATGAGCATCACGGCGCTGGCCACGAGATAGAGCTGCCAGCCATGTTCGTTCGTGGGCATGCCTGGCTCAGACAGCCAGCGATTGCCTTTGATGATTCCGCCGATGGCGATTACGAAGAGGGCAATGCTCGACAGTATGAAGCCGTTGAAATCGCGAAGTCGCACGAGTTGTTCCTTGGATGTTCAGCGGCTATGATAGCCCGTCCCGTTGCCTCGCGTCAACCACCCGTCCGAGCGGCGCATTGGACCGCGGTCACTCAGCCTCGCAGACGACGCGGAACCCGACGTCAAACAGGCGTCTCCATCCCGGATAGGCTTCACGGTGACCGGACGTCGCCCACGCAGGCGGATCGTACCACGAACCGCCTCTCACGATCGCGCGACGCGAGCCGGTGGTTGTTGATTGCGTCCACTCGGCAACATTGCCGTGCATGTCATACAGGCCCCACGGGTTGGGGGCGTACGATCCCACCGGAGCGCTCACGCGATGGCCGTCGTTGACCGATGGCACGGCGTTGCGCCAGGGTTGCACATAGCCCGACGGGTTCGACCACGGAGGATACGTTGCCACGCTGTGCAGAGTCGCGTCTGCGAGGTTGGCGTAGCGCGCGAAGTTCGACGTGAGGTCACCGTACCACAGCGGCGTGCGGGTGCCGGCTCGGCAGGCATATTCCCACTGCTCTTCGCTTGGGAGGCTGAAACGACGCCCGGTGCGCTTCGTCAGCCAACGGCAGAACGCGAGCGCCTGTTCCCTGCTCACGCGGCAGACGGGCTGGTCAGGTTCATTCACGGGGAATCCCCGTTCCTCGACGCTGAACTGCAGGAAATCCCCCACCTCAAGACGGCTGTTGTGGAGCCGGTCGAAGAGCCGGTACTGGGCGTTCGTGACTTCGAACCTGCCCATGAGCAGCGGCCGGTCTGCGCCGACTGCGCGCACCTGCCCGCCCGCCTCACGCAGGTTGAGCCGACCGGATGGTATGCGAACCATCTCGAGCGTAGCGCCGCCGCCCATAGCGACACGGACGACGCCGATGGCCCGAGGCGTCGGAGCAGCCGCAGGACCCTGTGCAGACGGGGTATCGTGGCCGACGAGCATCGAGGCCGTGATAGGCTGGCCCGGCCTGTACGGCGTTCCTGATAGCGGCGCCTCGGCGTCCACCTCAAGACCTGCGTAGCGGCGGTCCATCTCCATGCGGCGGCGGCGCTGGTGGGCCACATAGTCTGGGCCCGTGATCTCGCCCCACGTGCCGTGGGCCGGCGTGTTCAGGTCTATCCACGTGTTGATCCGGTCCCAGCCTTCACGGTCGAGCTTGACGCCGTGATGCCCTTTCTCGAGGATCCGGACAAGGTGCGTCGTCGAGGCATGGAACTCGCCGGGAGTGAGCAGGTGCATGTCGCTCTCGATGGTGTGGCCTCGAACATACCGGCGCAGAGCCATGTAGGAAGGAGGAAAGACGCCGGGCTGAGCCGTCGGAGCATCGCGCAGATCGGGAGTATGGCCTCCGGCGCCATGGCATCGAACGCAGTGGGCGTCGAGCACGGGCTGGACCTCGCGGCGAAAGCTGAAGCCCCGCGTCGGCCCGTACCATGGGCGGATCCTGTCCGGCGGTCTTCGATTGGCCAGCGTCAGACGATTGGCAGACGGCATGTTGGTTGGCTCATGGCATCCGGCGCAGGAGACCTTCTCGCCTGGCATGGCAGTCATCCAACTGCGCATGAGCTGGAGCGCTCTGCCGTCGGCGTCAAGCGGTTGAACGGCAATGGGGGTGTTGGCCGGCACCGTGAAGTGGGCGGAGCCGTCGGGATAGACGGGCACCGTGCCCATGATGCGCCGCACATCCCACGGTCCATCCAGCCCCACCCGATGCACGTGCCCGCCGACGCCGTGATAGGCAAACTGATAGGTGAACAGACGCAGGCCCTTCACCGTGCCGCGCGGCACGCCGGCCAGGCCCGGCCCCGAGTAGATGTCCGTGAGGGTCACAGTCGCCTCGCGCGTGTCTGGCTTCGTGCGGTCGGCAATCACAGGCGGCACACGTCGGGGTTTCAGCGGCGTCGGTTCGAGGAGCGCGCTGCCCGGCACTTCGTGGATGAGCGTCAGGTTGTCGAACGTGTCGGCCAGATACAGCCCCCATCGGCCTCCGGCTACGAGTTGCGCGGCGACGAGGCAGCGCTTGTCGTCGAGCGGCCACGGATGCAGGAACTTGGGCCATTTCCTCTGCACGAGACCGTCCAGAATCTCGGGCACTACCCGTTGGCCGCATCCCGGCAGTCGCTGCACGACGCCGTCGGCCTCATGCGTGCCCAGCGCGGTGTCGAACAGGATGAGCTCGCCCATGCGCTGGGTGTCGTGGTGCCCGCTGACGATGGCCATGAACCGTGTCCCGCTGCCGGGAATGGGCCGCGCATAGAACATGGAGTTCGGCCAGTACGAGTTGCTTCCGTAGTAGGCCATCTGGTTGGTGCCGTCGGGGTTCATCGTGAACAGGATGCGCGAAACGTAATGGGGCAGGTCGGCATATTCCCAGCGCAGGTACAACACGCGGCCGTCGTCCATCACCGTGGGGCACCAGTCATGATCCTGCTCGAAGGTGAGCCGCCTGACGCGCCCGTCCCGCTCCGCGCGGTACAGGTTCGAGACGTGGCTCGATCCGGTGACGCAGGGGACTCCGACGAAGGGGGCCGTTGAGGAGAAGATGATCGCGCCGTCGGGCAGATAGCACGCGTCGTAGTTGTCAACGTCGGGTTCGGTGATCAGGTCGAGCTGCCGCACGGTCGGCGTTTGATCGGAGAGCGTGATCTCATGAACCTGCCAACGTCCGTTGGCGCCGGGCATGGAGACGAGCATGCGTCGCCCGTCCCAGTGCAGGTCAAGATCGCCGATGAAGCCGCGATTCGGCGGCACATACAGAGTGGACAGCCGTGGCGCGCGCTTCCAGTCGGACAGCGCCATGAGCTCGTTGTCATAACCGCTCTGTTGGAGGATAGAGTTGCTGTCCCAGTTGTTGGGGAGCCCGAGACTGCCGAGGCCCCGACGAACTACGAGGATGCGCTCGAAGTCCAGTGAAGGATCGTCGAGGAGCGCTTCTCTCTGCAGTGCGATCGCCCGGCGCGCTCGCGTGGCCGCCTGAGGGTCTCCTGCCTCCAGCCCGGCGACGATGGAGTCGTAGTCGGCGACAAGGCGCTCGGCGTCTCGGAGACGCCTCGGACCGTCGGGATAGCGCTGTCCATAGCGACGCACGATGTCGGCGATGGCATCGCGCAGTCCCACAGGCTTGACAAGCTGGAAGCGCGCGCGAAGATCGGCGAACTCGTCCACGATCTCCACGGCTCCGTTTCCCGTGAACCGCAGGCACGTGCCGATCTTTCCCTCGGCCGTCGTAACATCCGTGAGAACCCCGTGGCGCCCGGCTCCAGAAGCATCTTGACCGTCACCGTCGAGAGGCCAATGGGCCACTGGCTGGGGGCCTTCACAGGATGTCAGCATGGCTTCCGTCAGCGCGCGGTCATATACCCGTACCTCATCAATGTCGCCGACGAAGCCGTTGGGGGGCGTTATGTTGGGGGCTGCGGCCCCAATGCGGAAGATGTGGCCGGCGGTATCCGGATGAGCGATGGCCCCCGTGGCCAGTCCGTCGGGACGCCCATCCACGTAGAACCGGAGCGTCCTTTCGGCATTGGTGTAGACCCATGCCACGCGATGCCATGCGCCGTCGGTCACGACGGTGTTGCCGGACCATATGCCCACATTGCAGAGGTCAGCCGCGACCCGACCGTTCCGGATGACGAACGCCTTGCCGGTGTCGCCCCAAACGCTGCCTTCGCTGGAGAGTGACAGGACAACGCCGCCGACTGTGGTCCGCACCCATGCCGTAACGGTGAAATCGGCCCCTCCCAGCCGCAGGTCGGTCGGTCTGGCTGCCCCAACCTTCGCCTGTCCCATGGGTCCGGCGACGGCTCCGACAAGGATGAGCCCGAGCGACGCCAAACCGAGGCATGCAGCAAGCCTTCTTCGGCCCATATACGCGCCCTTTCTCACTGCGAATGCACCAACCGCAAGCCGAACACGCCGCCGGCGAAGTTGCCGGGGTGACCCTGGAAGCGCACCGTGACCGCCGTCTTGCCGGCGATCAGATCCGCAGGGAGGGCTATGGTGCGCTGGAAGAGGCGGCCTGGCGCATTGTTGGCCAACGTGATGGTGTCCAGCTTCCGATCGTCTACGATCACATCGAAGGTGCGCGCCCCGGCGTCGCTGCCCCAGAGGGTGATCACGAGCTCCTGGGTGGATGAGGGGTCTACCTTGAGCTTGTAGGAGAACCATCCGCCATCGGTAGCGTGCCGCCAGAAGTGGGAGCCAAGCGGACCTGAACCTGTGCGCTCGCCAGCCAGATCGTGGGCACGTTCGGAATCGGCGTCGCCGATCTTCACCATATCCACGGTGCGCGCCTCGAGCGCCGCCAGTTCCGCCAACTCGCGCCGATGTTCCTCCACGCGCGCGTGCCATGTCGCCTGATCCAGCACGTCCCAGTAGACCGCCGAGGCCCGCTCATGCTCGCGGAAGAAGGGGCGGAACGTTACAGAGCCGTCGGCATCGTCGTAGCCAAGGCGGAAGACGGAAGCAGGCGCGCTGAACTCCAGAGGCCTTCCTTCGATGGGTTTCAAGGAGGCGAGCGCGGCCTCGCGGGATCCGACAATGCACGAGACGTCATTGCCCGGAGTCGTCTCGCCACAGAGGACCAGAGGCCCATAGAGAACGGCTAGCTTGTTCGGATTGTCGCGGAAGCTCTCGGTCCAGAGCGACATGGGCGTCTCGACGGCCACGACATCGCCGTCTCGCCATTGCCGCGCTATCGAGAAGTAGCCCGGATGGACGGATGGAACCGGCGACTTCACGGTCTGTCCGTTCACCGTAACCCGATAGCCATTGCCGGCCCAGACGGGTCGGCGGATGTGGACGGCAATCGTAACCGGCTTCTGACATCTCATGGTGAGTCGTGTGCGCGGCTCGTCGGGGAAGCGGGTTTCCTGAACAACGCGGAGCCCCTTTGCGTTCCAGTCGAGCTCCGACGCAATGAAGAGATTCACGAACAGCCCGCGGTTACCCTCGCGCCAGTAGATGCTGTCGCCGTACTTCAGATGGTTCTCGACGCCTGTGCCCGTGCAGCACCAGAACGAGTTGAACGGTTCGCTGAAACCGAATGGCAGTTTGGCCGCCTTGGATGTGCCTGACCGCAGAGGAACATAGTAGTTCATCATGCCTGTGTCGGGATGCTGCGACGCCAGGATGTGGTTGTAGAGCGCCCGTTCGTAGTAGTCGGCCTGCTCGCCTTCTGCGTTCCATGCGAAGACATGGCGCGTAAGGCGCAGCATGTTGTAGGTGTTGCACGTCTCGGTGGTGGCGTTGCCGATGTGCCTGGACAGTTCTTCCTTTGGCGAGAAAACCTCGCCGTCGCTGTTGCCGCCGATGACGTAGCTTCGCTCGCGAGTCACCACGTTCCAGAAGAACTCGGCGCCGCTCCGGAGCGCCTTGTCTCCTGTCAGCTCGTATTGCCGCGCAATCCCGATCACCTTGGGGAACTGCGTGTTGGCGTGCAGGCCGGTCAGCCGATCCTCGCCCTTCATGAGAGGACCGAGAACCGCCATGTGATTCATGCGTTGGGACAGTCGGAGGTAGCGCTTGTCGCCTGTGACTGCGTAGAGATTGGCGAACACCTCATTGATGCCGCCGTGTTCGACATCGAGCGCCCTCTGAAGCTGTTCATCGGACAGTCGATCGGTTCGTGCAATGGCCCAGGCGGCGGCCTTCTTGAGCACGCTCATGGCCTGCGCGTTGCCCGCCAGCGTGTGCATGTCGAGCAGGCCCTGGTACACCTTGTGCAGCGTATACCACGGCACCCAAACCGGCTGACGGGCTTCGAGCCGATCGAAGAAGGTCTCGGGGAATGCGCTCAGGTAGCCGGACGGAAACTGCGCCTGACACTCCGCCATGCCGGCAACGACCGCGTCCGCGTTGGCCTTCAGCACGGGATCTCCCGTCGCACGGTACGCCCTGGCACATGCCGTCAGGTAGTGCCCGACGAAGTGGCCGCGGACCTCCGAGTTCGGCTCCTCCCAGCCGCCCAGGGGCTCGGCGCTGCTCTTGAGACCCGCCGTGATCCTGAACGTGTGGAGCAGCCGATCGGGCGGCAGACTCCTGAGGTAGCGGATATCGAGCTCCATGGCGCGTTTGAAGGGGCCGTCGAGCAGGCGCACGTCCTTGAGATCGAACGGTTCGGCCTTGAGCGGAACCACAGGCCGAACGCGAACTGCCTGGCCCTGGGCTGCCGCCGACATCACCAGCACGAGCGCCATGACGCACCTCATCATCCCCGTCCTCCGTGTTCCATCCTGCCCATCCCCTTCGCCGCGGGGAAGGCCGCATCCTGCGAGCCGTGTTATACTCTCTCCAGAACTCAGCTCCCCGGGGAGGGTACAGCGCCGTGTCCATCACGTTCGGTCTTGCGCTCATGGCCGCATCAGTCGCGTTCGCGGCTCAGCGCCCCGATGAGAAGATAGTGGTTCCGCTCGACAAGGGGATTCCCGACACGTTGGTGCGCCATACCGTCGAGGTCGCGCTCGTTTCCGAGGGGCCGCAGAAGGGTCTGAAAGTGCGCTTCGGCGTGACCGACTGGCCCAACGTCTATTTCAGGCCTAGGCAGGGCGTGTGGGACTGGACCGGATATGCTGGTCTGGCGGTGGATGTCTATAACCCCGAACCCATTGCGCAGCAGGTGAACATGCGCGTGGACAATGAGGGGGCTGACGGCGTCAACAACTGCAACCAGCTGGGCACGACCGTTCCGCCGGGAAAGTGGACCACCTTCCGCATACGCTTCAATCGCAAGGGCGACGATGCTCTGTGGGGCATGCGCGGGCTGCCCATTACCGGGCCGAAGGGCGGTGGAGCGGTTCTCGATCTCACGCGGATCACCGCGTTTCAGGTCTTTCTCGCTCGACCGACGACGGAGCACACGCTGATCCTGAACAACTTTCGCCTGTACGGCAAGGGCGCCCGCGAGGACAAGGTCGCTATGCCCTTTGTGGACCGCTTCGGCCAGTACAGGAACGGCGACTGGCCCGGGAAGCTCAAGGCTGAGGCGGAGTTCGCGGAACGTATCCGCAAGGAGGAGGCCGCCATCAAGGCTGCGCCGTTGGTCCACCGTGACAAGTATGGCGGCTGGGCCGATGGGCCGACGCTGAAGGCGACAGGATGGTTCCGTACCGAGAGGGTGGACGGCCGCTGGTGGCTGGTGACCCCTGAGGGCAAGCTGTTCTTCTCCGTAGGCGTGGATTGCGTCGGCCCCGGAGAGCACACCTTCATTGACGGCCGCGACGGGTGGTTCGAGTGGCTCCCCGAGGAGAACGGTCCGTTCGCCCAGTTCATCCACCGACAGCAGGGCGCCCACAGCATGGCCGAGCCCATTCGCGGGAAGGGGCGCACCTTCAGCTTCTACTGCGCCAATCTGGTGCGCAAGTTCGGCGAGCGCTGGCGCGAGCGATGGGAACAGACCAGCGCCGCCCGTCTGCGCCACCTCGGGTTCAACACCATAGGCAACTGGTCCGACTGGGGCTTCATGGCGAAGGCGCAGATACCCTTCGTGGCCAGCGGCTCGTTGGCGGGGAGCGCGCGCAAGATCGAGGGCGGAGGCGGCTACTGGGGCAAGATGGTGGACGTCTACGACCCCGGCTTTGCCAGAGCAGCCGAGGAAGGCCTGTCAGGCGTCGCCCGGCAGTTTGCCAGCAACCCCTACTGCATCGGCTATTTCGGCGACAACGAGATCGCCTGGGAAGCGGTCGAGCGCGGTCCTCTCGCGAGTCCGCCCGACCAGCCCTGCAGGATCGCTCAGGTCGAGATGCTCAAGGCGAAGTATGGCGACCTCGGCAAGCTCAACGCCGCATGGGAGACGAACGCTGCCTCATGGGATGCCCTGCGCGTTCCGGAGAAGGTGAACGAGGCCTGCAGGCAGGATCTCAGTGCGTTCCAGTACGCGTTCGCGCGACGGTACTTCGAAACGTGCCGGGCCGTGTTCAAGAGGCACGCCCCCAACCAGCTCTATCTCGGTTGCCGTTTCTCGTCGGCTCCGAGACCTGCGGTTCGTGCCTGCGCGGATGTCGCCGATGTGGTGAGCTTCAATCTCTATTATCGAGAGATCAACCCGGCGGACTGGACCGGAGCGAACGAGCTGCCGAAGCCGATCATCATCGGCGAGTTTCACTTCGGAGCCCTGGACCGCGGCATGTTCCACGAGGGGCTCGTGCCATGCCTGGATCAAGCGGAACGCGCCAGGGCGTACGCCGATTACGTGCGCAGCGTGGCGACATGCCCGGCCTTCGTAGGCTGTCACTGGTTCCAGTACGTTGACGAGCCGATCACGGGCCGATGGTTCGACGGCGAGAACTACAACATCGGCATGGTGGACGTGACCGACACGCCGTATCCCGAACTCACGCAGGCGGCGCGCAGGATCCACGCAGATCTGTATCGTCTCCGGTCTTCGACGAGCGGCGGAGTCCGATAGGGCGGGGACATCCCGCTGGAGCCAGGATCGGCGATGGTCCCGCACAGCGCATCGCCGGCGTGCCTTGGCGAGGTGTCAGCGCCGCGTGGGTTGGAGCATCTTGACTACGCTCCGTGCCTACGATATAATCGTGCCAAGCTTGACCATGGGGGCGTGAGCATAGCTCGGCGTCCCGATTCGTGAGGAGGAAAGGCGAGGGAGATGCTTGGCAGGACCTTACTCGTTGCGGCAGTGGCTCTGGCGCTGGGCGCAGGCACTGCTGGCGCCCAGAACGCGGTCTTCAACGGTGATTTTGAGACAGGCGATCTCACTGGCTGGACAGCTCATACCGACTGGGAGGCGCTCGGCTTGGGCGCTTACTCGGGCGATTGGGCCGCAACGCTGCACAGGGAGGATCAGACGCCTGTCGACATGCAGCAGGTCATCGCCACTACGCCGGGGCAATGGTACCTGGCATCGGCGTGGCTCAAGAACGATGTAGATCCCGGCGGGTACAACCGGCTTGAAATCTACTGGAACGACACGCTGATCGGGTTCTGGGACAACATGCCGTATTTCGACTGGGGTTATGACTACGCATCTGTGCAGGGAACCGGCTCGGATACCCTCCGGTTCAGCGGGTACAACACGACGGGCCGCTGGTGGATCGACGACGTCCGGGTGGAGCCATCCGCGGTACCAGAGCTGCCTACCCTTGTGCCGCTCGCGCTTTTCTCCCTTTCCGGGCTAGGGGTCGTCTGCCGGCGTCTGCGTTCCTGAAGCCTGCGAGGCGCGAAGCCACAGCATTCTGTCCTCCCGGGCTCCTCGATGCTTGAGCCCAGTCGCGCACGAGTTGAAGAGCGACTACCGCCTCGGTTCGGAGGACAGTGCGCCGATGGATCGCGTGATGGAGTGCAGGACATCCCGCCCCAAGACCCTTGGCCTGGCCGCGCTTGCGGCTCTGATGACCGGCCTGGCGGCTCTCGTGGTCCGATTGCCGCTCGCCGCCAAGACGACGCCGATGAATGCCGGCTTTGCGAACGCGGTCGGCGTGGCAGGAGTGCTCTTCTTCGGAACCGCGTTGGCGCTGATCCTGAGCCGACTGACCTCGAAGGAGCCGTTCGTCACGATCGGGGACGAAGGCATCCGTATCCGGGGGGCAGTTGGCCTCGTACCGTGGGAGGCCATGGTGTCCGTGTGGGTGGCCGTCGCGAATGGCACCGGTTTTGTCTCCATTGAGTTGGAAGAGCCGGACGCCTTCTTGCAGAAGCTCAAGCCCTCTGCACGCTGGCTTGCTCGCTTCGCCCACGCCTTGGGGTTTGGCCACATCGCGGTCTGCTTCCGGGGTCTTTCGCCGGGACTCCGCGAGGCATGGGAGTTCATGCGAACGGTGCCGGCCGCCCGAGAACGCATGATCGGCGATGGGAGAGGAGCGTGGCTATGAGCTCTGTCGGATACTGCGATGGGGGCGGACCTCGCGCTGCGTGTCTGGCATGTGTGTCGCTGGCAGCGCTTATCCTCCTTGCGCTGCCGAGCGTTGGAGGCCAGCAGAGCCCCGCGACGAACGATGACTGCCTCAGGAACTTGAAGCATCTGGCGCTCGCCGCGCAGTTCTACGCTCAAGACAACGATGACCGCATGCCGCCCATGCTGGAGGCTGGTCAGGTCTCGAGAGCGCTGTACCCCTACGTGAAAGAGCAAAGTACGTTCCGCTGTCCGGTTACCGGCGCACCGTACCAGCCCAATCCGGCGCTCAACTATGTTCTCGTGGACAGGGTCAGGTCACTGGAGCAAACGGTGATGTTCCGCGACTATGTGCCGCACCGAGAGCACGGCTCGCAGCCTTCATGGAACGCGGCCTATCTGGACGGTCATGCGAGGACGGAGCATACCGAGCCGGTCCTGGGAAAGCCGGCGCCGACACCGCCGCCGCCTGACCACGTCCTATCGTTGCGCCGCCAGCTTGCCGTGCTCTATGGCGAGCGCAAGGCTCTCAATGCAAGGATACATGCGCTGGAGGGCGAGCTGCGGCGTCTGCGCAAGAGCTCCGGAAGCGGCCCCAAGCGCCCGTAGCCTCGCACACTCGGACCCACTCAGCCGGTTGATCGTCTGATCCGCTGCGGCGACAATGGCCGCCCTTGATGCGTATGGCATGCTGTGCCCGAGCGGCAACCTCCGTCGGGCAGCGAGACTGTCATGCGCATCGGGTACCGGGGCTTTACGATCATCGAGCTTGTCACCGTCGCCGCCATTGTGAGCGTACTGGCGGCGTTGTTGCTGCCCGCGCTTGCTTCGGCCCGGGAGAGCGCCCGGAAGTCGGCCTGCGCCTCGAACCTGCGCCAGATCGGACAGGCGATGTGGATGTACATGGACGACTTCGGCGGCGTCATGCCCGACCGTCGCGATCTCAAGGCCGCCCTGCCCGGCGGCTATCGGCCATGGTCAGGCTGGCCACCGAGCGATCCCCGCAGCGGGTGGGCGGCGCATCTCCTCTCACCGTGGACCGCCGGCGCCGACATCTGGCAATGTCGCTCAGTCGGCGGCAGTCGCCTCGCGTCATACCCGCAGGTCCGCCAGGGCGATGGTCGCGGAGGTGCGTCTCTCTACTGGATGTGGCGCTTCGATCGATCGGATGATCCGGTTGCGCTCGATAACCTTTGGGGAAAGACCGTGGATCAGGCGGTGACGGACCTGCAAGCCTCGAGAAATCCGTTGATCGGGGAGCCCGACGGGCCGGCGCAGGTCGAGCTTGCCGTGGATCCGTACTTCCCACGGACGGCACCCAACGTTCCTCCGGCTGCGCGCGGCCTGGCCGTGCACTTCGGCGGCAGGAATCGCCTGTTCCTCGACGGGCACGTGCGATATCTCCGCGACGGCCGAACCAACTGATAGTCACCCTCCATGATCAGGAGAAAGTCACCATGAACACATTCCGCGAAGCGCTGCGGCGCGAGCGCACTTTGACCATCCTATCGGTCGTTGCCACGGTCGGCGTACTGGGCGCAGCGGCATGCTCGCGGCCCGCGGAGTCCGGCCAACGGCAGGCTTCGCGTCCTCAGGGCGGCGTGTTGGTGGGCAAGGCAGCGTTCGGGGATTGGCGCGCCGACGCTCCCGGCTTGCGCCGGCACATTCGCGCCTCCGACTTGCCGAAGCCGTTTGAGACCGGGTCGGCCGTGAACGGGCCGCGCATGGTACCCCGGCCGGAGGGAGCCTGGCCTCAGGTGCCGAAGGGCTTTGCTGTTCAGCTTCATGCCTCCGGGCTCACCAATCCCCGCGCCGCCATCACCGCTCCCAACGGCGATCTCTTCATCGCCGAAAGCGCCCCGGGGCGGATCCGATTGCTTCGCGGCGTGGATGCCAGGGGGCAGGCGGTCACGAACACGGTCTACGCCGAAGGCCTGACTCTGCCGTTCGGCATGGCCTTCTATCCGCCCGGGCCGAGACCGACGCATCTCTATGTCGCCAATACTGACAGCGTGGTGCGCTTCCCCTACAGATCGGGCGATCTGAAGGCGACAGCATCGCCGGAGACGGTGGTCAAGAACATCCCCGGATTCGGCCGATTGCGGGGCGGCGGCCATTGGACCCGCGACATTCGCTTCTCCAGGGACGGACGAACGATGTTCGTATCGGTCGGATCGCTCACGAACGTCTGGGAGAACCCGAGCGCCAACGAGGAGCGACGCGCGGCCATCCTGGCCTTCAACCCGGACGGCAGTAACGAGCGAACGTACGCCTGGGGCATCCGCAATGCCGTCGGCATTGCCGTTCATCCTCAGACGGGCGAGCTGTGGTGCTCCGTGAATGAGCGGGACGGACTTGGAGACGATCTCGTGCCCGACTACATCACGCGTGTGAAGGAAGGCGGATTCTACGGCTGGCCATGGTTCTACATCGGACCCAACCAGGACCCGCGCCATCCGGGCAAGCATCCGGAACTGCGCGACAAGGCGCTCATTCCTGATGTGCTCATTCAGGCGCACTCCGCTTCACTGTGTATGGAGTTCTACACGGGGTCCATGTTCCCGAGAGACTATCGGCATGATGCATTCGCCGCTCAGCACGGCTCGTGGAACAGGGAGTTCCGAACGGGATACAAGGTGATCCGTGTGCCGCAACGAAACGGCGTGCCCACAGGCGAGTACGAGGATTTCATGACGGGATTCGTGACGCCGGATGGCAACGTCTGGGGCCGGCCCGTCGGCATCGCGGTCGCGAAGGACGGTGCGCTGATCGTCACCGACGACGGCTCGGGCAGCGTCTGGCGTGTGACATACGGAGGCAAGCCGTAGCAGTCCGGGCCGCGAGCGTCCGGCGACCGGTCACGGCTGGCCTCGTCGCTGAGCGCTCGCGGCTCGTTATGCGCGGGCTACCGCCGGATCATCGTGCCGATGCCGGTATCCGTGAAGACCTCGATGAGCAGGGCGTGCGGGACCCGACCGTCAATGAGATGGGCCCGTTCGACGCCGCCCTCGATGGCCGTGATGCAGGCCTCCAGTTTGGGGATCATCCCCTTGTCGGCTGCCCGCGAAGCCAGCATGGCTCGGGCTTGTCCGATGTCCATCTCCGACAGAAGCGTCTCGGGATCATCCGGATCGGCTCGCACGCCTTCGACGTCGGTGAGCACGATCAGCTTGGCAGCATGCAGCGCAACGGCGATGGCGCCGGCGGCATGGTCTGCGTTGACGTTGTAGGATTGCCCGTCATCCCCGACCGCTACCGAGCATATCACGGGCACATAGCCGCTGTCTGCCAGCAACCGCACGACCTCGCCGTTGACGCGCGCGACGTCGCCGACGAAACCGAGATCGCCCTTTGACGACATCATCTTGCGGGCAATGAGCAGATCGGCGTCCTTGCCGCTGAGGCCCACTGCTCGCGCTCCCTGACGGTTGAGCAGCCCAACGATGCTCTTGTTTGTCTTGCCTGCGAGGGCCATTTCGACGATTTCCATCGTCGCCTCGTCGGTGACCCTCAGCCCGCCGACGAACCGAGGCTCATGGCCCAACCGTTTCATGAGTCCGCTGATCTCGGGTCCGCCCCCGTGCACCAGAATGGGCCGGATGCCGACGTAATGGAGCAGGGCAATGTCCTGCATGACCTGCGCTTTCAGATCGTCGTTCGTCATGGCATTGCCGCCGTATTTGATGACGATCGTCTTGCCGTAGAAGGCACGCAGGTAGGGGAGGGCCTCCACAAGCGTCGCTGCGCGAGTCGAAGGATCAGAGACGGGTGCGCGCTTTGGCATCACGCTACCTCCTATCAGCGGATGCGCCCGCCGTCGAACCGACCGGACCGAGCGGCGACATGGGCGGCAATATGCTGGCCTGCAGGCGCAGCATCTCATTCATCATCGCCACAGCGTTGCGATAGCTGTTCACGGTCGGTTCGAGCAGGATGGCCTGCAGCAGCTTGGCGCGCGACCGCTCGCTGAACGCTTCGACAAGCAGCTTGTTGATGGAGCCTTGCGTACGGAGCATGGCCGCTATGGCCTCCGGCAAGGGTTCCATCTGCACGGCGCGGACGCCGTCGCCATCGGCCACTGCCGGGACCTCCACCACCATGTCGTCGGGAAGATTGGGTATGGCTCCCCGGTTGGGCATGTTGACCGCGTCAAGGTCGCGCCGAATGCCGCAGGCCACGGCCTCCATGATCGGTACGGCTAGCTCACCTGACGGGCGCAGAGGCGCATCATCCGGTGAGGAGGCTTGAGGATCCGGCTTGCGCCATGGACGCGTGGTCTTGTCTCCGCTGAGCGAGTAGACAAACTCGGGGATGCGTCCCGTCTCCCAGGGATGGCCATCCTCCGGGTCGTAGAAGTACTGCAGCTCGCTGGCAACGAACTCATCCGCCCAGCCGATGTACTCGCCGTAGTGATTGGCGGCCGGTGATGGCCACAGGCCATACCGGCGGAACAGGATGCGGGCAAGACCTATCTCATGCCAGTCGCTGAGCCAGTCGCCCTCGGCTTCGGCTGCACGGAGCCGCGGGTAAAGGTCCTCGCCGCTCTGCCGGTCGCGAATGGACTGGAACCACGTGAAGTGGTTGATGCCGCATGCCTTCGCGTCCAGCGTCTCGACGGGCACGCCGAGGATGCCCGCGATCTGATGAAGCCCCATGAACACGCCGTGGCAGAGGCCAAAGGCCGTGATGGAGGTGCAGCGACTCACGGCTTCGCAGAGCTTGTGCTCGGGGTTCGTGAAACTCAGCAGGAGCGCGTCGGGACAGCATCGTTCCATGGCGCGCGCGATCTCGACGGTAGGCCCCATGTTGCGCAGGGCATGGAAGAGCGATCCGGGGCCGCCGTTCTCGCCGAACACCTGCCGGAAGCCGTAGTGACGGGGAATATGGAAGTCCTGCGTCCAGTACAGGAACCGATCCACCTCGATCGCCTTCACGACGAACGAGGCGCCGTCCAGCGCCCGGTCGAGGTTGGTTGTCGCTTCGATAGCGCATCGCCTGCTGAGGCGCTCGGCAACGCGTTGCGCGTAACCGAGCGCCTCGTCCAGCCGGTCTGCCAGCTTGTCCACGAGGACGAGATGGATGCCAGCTTCGGCAAGCAAGTCGCTTAGCAGGATGTCACGGACCGAAGACGGCCCGAACGAACGGCTTCCCGCGCCGATCAGGGCGAATTTCACGGTAGGCATCACGCTGCGCGTCCGTCACAGCAGCTCGTCATCGTCATCATCATCATCTTCTTCTTCCCACTCGTCGTCCCAGGAATCGTCATCGTCATCATCGGGCTCGTATTCGACGAGGTAGGTGCGCACTTCCCAGGGCCTCAGCGATAGCGTTATGGACTCTTCGCGAACCTCTGCGGCAGCGATGGGCTGTTCGATGACATTGGCAACCCATGCCGCTACCGCGCCAGAGACCCACAACCGTGCGTTATGCACCGACACGCCAGCCGTCTCATAGACCCGGACAACCACGACGTTAGAGCCGGCAGTGGAGGGTTTCACGAGCGAGATCATTGCCGTCTGAGGATCTCGCAGGCGCGCCTCGAATCCGGCGAACTCCCTGTCTTCGGCGTACTCGTCGTCGTGGTCGCCCTTCACGAACCGCGTCACGAGCGGCTGATTGAACGCGAGGGCTGCCGCGGGCACGTTGGCTGCGCGCCAATCGCCGGGATGCGGGAAGAGGGCGAAGCGCACATGATGCTTGCCCGCATCCGAGATCGCATCCGGATCGTAGGCGCTCCGGAGGAGCGTCAGTCGCAAGCGCCCGCCCAGAGCATCATAACCGTGCTTCGAATCGTTCAGCACCGCGATGCCGTACGTCGATCCGCCTACGTCGGCCCAGCGAAGCGCAGGTACCTCCTGACCGTTGGAGTTGCGGCGCACGGCCGCAAACGGCGTCTCGAACCACGCCTCGCACTCAGGCAGGTTGGCGGTGAAAGCCACTTTGAGGCCCGGTACGCCATCGTTGGGACTGCCGATCTCATTCCACTCGATGTCGGCCTCGAAGTCGATCCGAGGAAGCTCTCGGTAGAAGATGATCCTCTCGACAATCGAGGACTTGCGCACCCGGTGGGTCACCTCGAGGACGCATCGGACGGCGCCATCCTCCACAACGCGTGTCGTGGCGCCGGAGATCAGGCTCTGTTCTTGATGGACCTCATGGATCTCCCAGGCCGTCATCGCATGGGGGAGTTCGTCGGTGATCTGGAACACGTTCAGGCCCAGCTCGGGACGCGCGGTGTCCATGTAGTCGCTCGGTTTGCGCATGCCGAAGGCGACCAGCTCGCGGTTGGCCCTCTTGTCGGTCAGGCCCACGATGACGCCGCAGTCCTTGCGGATGTAGGCGACATAGACGTTCGTCTCGATGCGCAGATAGGGGGCTGCTGCCTCGGCCTCTGGCGTGTTGGCCTGCCGGCCGTCGGTCGGCGCGAACGCGTGGCGGACCATGGGCGGCTCGTCGAAGCCATCCATTTCGGACTCGATCTCATAGTACACGGCTCCGAATGAAGGCACTTCGGCGATGAATGCCAGGCCCTTGTCGGTGTACTGCCCCTCTGTGAGGGTCCCATGTCCGTCACACAGGACGACATCGCCCGTCCCGTTCATCTCGGGGACGAGCACCCACTCCCTTCGGTCAACGCCCGTTGGATTCACCACCATCGCGCATTCGCCGACAACGTCGGCTATGCGATCCAAAGCGGCCTCGGTCGCCTTCGCAGCGGCCTCTTCGACCTGTAAGAAGTCCGTGCGGTTCTTCTCATAGACCTCGTGAATCGCGGATCCGTCGAAGATGTCGTGGAACTGGTTGAACAGCGCCGTCCGCCATGCCTCGCGGACCTCCGCTGGCTCCGGCAGGCCTGCCATGGCGAGCAGGGCATCGGCGGTGCACAGCAGGTTTTCGCCGCGTCGATTGTAGAGCTTCGTGTCGGCATGCGTGGTGTAGCAACCCTCGAAGATGGTTGACGACTCGCCGCTGTGAATGGGAAGCGAGACGCCGCCCTCGAGCAGCTCGCGCGTGTAGGCCGCCGTTGTACTGCATTCGGCAGACGGCAGGAGCGGCGTATGCTGGAAGCGCCGAAGAGCCTGTATGTTCTGCCGCGACGGGCCGCCGCCGTGATCGCCTATGCCGTGAAAGTGGAGTGCGCAGGGATGCCCGTTCTTGATGGCCTTGATGGCTGCCGCGGCGAGATCCCGTGCGTATATCTCTCCGTTGTAGCTCGGGGTCGAGATGGCGAGCAGCCGCGTGCCATCCTGTCCCTCCCACCAGTAGGCCGGCCACTGATCAGCGCCGCCGGGATTGGCGCGATGGTGATAGTAGCGCTTGGCCCCGGCCGAGACGGCAAGCTGAGGGAGATTGCCGGCATGCCCGAACGTGTCGGGCGCATGGAAGGTGCTCGGCGTAGCTCCCAGCACTTCGCGGGTGTAGGTGACGCCTTCAAGGAGCTGCCTGGCGTGGGCTTCCCCCGACGCCATGTTCACGTCGCCTTCAACCCACGTCATGCTGATCGGCTCCCAGCGTCCTTCCTTGATGCGCTGAAGCACGCGCTCGAACAGCTCGGGCTCCTCACGGCGAATGACCTCGTAGGTCGCGGCCTGACTGTGCGAGAATGTGAGCTCGGGGAACTCGTCCATCAGGTTGAGCACGCTGCGAAAGTCGCGCTTGATCACTTCCACCGTGTCGGGCCATGTCCACAGCCAGTTCATATCAATGTGGCTGTGACCGACACAGTGAACCCTGGTGCTCTTGGCGCGCGCATCGAGCGGCTTCAGCGTCGCCGCGATGCCGTTCAGGATAGCGTTGAGCTCGGCGTCGGTTTCGGGCAGCGTCTCCGGGACCATCTGTGCCGCTTCCGCCACGCGTTCGCGCTCTTCAGGCACAAACGCGATCGTATCGGCGATGGCGAGCTGCGCCCAGGCCACGTCCAAGGCTTCGAACCGGGCGCGCAAACCGGGCGTGGTGAACTTCATCTGGAACCATGTTGTGGTCTGGTTGTTGGGAACCTTCAGGGTGAGCCTGAGCTCGCCATTGCTGCCTGCCCTGAGCTCTTTGGCGACCGTGAACAGACATGGTCCTGCTGCCACCGGCACGCCGGTCTCTTGGAACACCGACTGGCCGTCCAGCAGCAGCTCCATCGGGTAGAGACTGAACACCGTTGCAGCGAGTTCATCGCCGGGCAGCTGCACTCCCGCAGCTTGCTCTGGGACGGTCAACTGGCAGGACAGGACCAGCTCCACTCCCGGCTCGAGCGTAAGTCCATGAAACCCGCCTCCGCCATCCTGCGTGAGCGTGTCGGGACCAGGTCCTGAGACCCTGGTCCATGTCTGGTTGGGGAAAGCGTTCAGGCAACGATCGGCTGCCAGGCGCAGCCTTGTGAGTGCTTCAGTGACCGTGGGGTTCGGCATGGGTGTCTCCGATTGGTGATGAGGTGTTGGCACATGGTTCGCCGGCGACTGCGGATGTCCTCCATCCATACGGAGGATTGCTGCCTTGCTGCGCAGAACGTATGTCGGGCAGCGCTTACGATGAGAAACCGACTCGAACCATGCCGCCTTCTTCGAGCAGCAATCCGGTGGGCGCTCATCATCGGCGTCAGTTCCGTTGTGCTAAGTCGAGGCATCCTGGCGCGGCTCGATCAACGTCAGTGGATGGTGGACGCAGGCTTCGAGAAGCTGAAGCCTGGTGCGTTGGAGGCCGCTTCGCCGAACACCGGATGGGAGGTCCAACGCGTCGGGCGTGAGATGATCTCCGGCCTCTTGCGCGTGGAGTGCGTCCGTGACCCCAGGGCGTCCCGATCCGGCAACCAATGTGTTTCCCTGTCCATACCTGGCAACACGGAGGGATTCGAGTACGTGACGCTCGGCCAGCGCATACCGATCGATTCTGGTTGCGTTTACTCGGTGAGCGCCTGGGTCCGTTGGGCTGATGGTCCCGTCGAGGCGCCCAAGGGGGCCAGTCGTACGTCCGGCCATCGCTCCGCTGTAGTCTCGTTCTGGTCTCGCTTCGCCAACGGCGCCGGTGCGTTCGCCGGGCGCGATGTGTGGCTGTTCGACAACCGGTGGCGTCGGCTGAGTTACCGGTTCTGTGTGCCGGACGCCTCAGACCGCGCGCTGGTCTATTTATCTCTGTTGCCCAATCAGCGCCCGGTGGCGACCACGGTTATGGTTGATGACTTCACGCTCACCAGTCTGCCCATGCCAAAGGTCCGTCGGACCATTGATGAACACGTGACGCACGATGCATCGCTGTCGTCACAATCGGGCCGCACTCTCACATCGCCCTGGTCGTTCGCCTCGATGGGCGGGCCGCACATTCGGCACTCGGTGTGTGAGGAGGACGGCAACCGGTTCGTGCGATTCACGATGCCAGACAGTACCCCGGGCACAGTTTCGGCCCAGATGTTCCAGAGCGTGGGATTGCGTGCCGGCGCTCACTACGAGGTCTCATGCCGGATTCGATGGGAGAACTGCGCACATTCTGATCGAGCGCCGATCGCCAACTTCGGCCTGTACCATGAGCGTTCGGACACGTGGTACGGCCCTGTAGACATCGCGTTGGACCCTACGGCCGAATGGCGAACCTATCGTTTCACTCACGTTCCTCCGTCCGACGGCGTCTATAAGCTCTATGTGGGCGTGAACGG
>JAAYVH010000155.1 GCA_012517255.1 Chthonomonadales bacterium | reverse complement strand
TTGATTTCGACACGGCGCTTCGCGCCGGCTCAATCACCGGCGGGCTGCGTGCGCACCCTGTAGCGGCGTATCAGCCGGACGGCCAGCCTCACGCGTGACATGGGCGAACCAACCGCGCGCTGCCGCGTTTCCCTTGATGGCGGTTCCGCTCGGCGGTTGATTCGCCCCTACGGGCTGCCGGAGCGCACCGTCGCGGAGCGACGACGGATGGTAGCCGGGCGGCGCAAGCCCCCGGACAAGGGCGACCACCTGCGCGCCCACATCGTCGCGAGTTCGCACGCGGCGTGGCCGCGGTGGGTGTTTCAGAAAGTGTAGAGAGCTTTCTTAGGAGTTCGGACGCGGCGTGGCCGCGGTGGGTGTTTCAGAAAGCGTAGAGAGCTTTCTTAGGAGATGCAATGACGTGTTGCGGCGCGGGATGGAGGTACGCTGGCGAGCATAACGAAAGGCAAAGAGCCAGGAGGTATGGTCATGAGCACAACGCAATCCGCCGCGGTGTCGCGCCGCGAGGTACGCTGGGAACGGATGTTCCCGGATGAGCTGGAAGCCGCTTTCGCCGCTTGCCCGGTAGTCTACTTCCCCTACGGACTGTGCGAGCCGCATGGCCCTCAGTGCGTCGTTGGCCTCGACGCCCTCAAGGCGCATGCCATCGCATGTCGCGCTGCCCGTGAACACGGCGGCATTGTCGCCCCCGCCGATTTCTGGCACATCCACGAGATTGGCGGCTATGCCATCTGGGCCCATCAGCATGTCGGACAGGTCGAGCGCACATGGCTCACCGCTATGCCGCCCGCGCAGCATTTCCGCAACGTGTGCTATCACGTTCGACAGGCCGATGCGCTGGGCTTCAAGGCCGCCATCTTTCTGACCGGCCACTACGGGCCCAACTGGCAGGACCTCGTGGACATGCTGCGGCTCATCCAGCCTCATGTCGGCGCGCGCCTCTACGGCCTGCCCGATTTCGAGGCCAACTCGCCCGGGTTCGACAACGATGGTCGGAGCGGCGGCGATCACGCCGGCAAGGTGGAGACCTCGCTCCTATGGGCGCTCATGCCCGAGTGCGTGGACGTTTCGCGCATCCCGCCTGTGGGCGCTCCGGGCGAGCATCTTGCCATGGGACCCAACGCGCGCGAGTCCGACCGACGCATCGGCGAGCGCATGGTCGCCGACGAAGTGCGCTACCTTGGCGCGAAGGCAGCCGAGCTCCTGAGCGAATACGAGCGCGTGCAGCCCACGGAGCGTCTGCGCACCTTCGCCGACGTCGAGCGGGTCTGGGCAGAAGTCGTCGCGCCGGCATTGCCCACGTTCCGCACACTCCAGCCGTCCTGGTTCGAGACCGCTCCCGTGCCGGAGGATTCGTGCTGGCATGCCAACAGCGCCGTGCCATAGCGCCGATCGCGCCCATCCGCCGATCCCACGCGGGCGTGCGCCCGTTCTCGCCGGTCCAGGCCGTAGCATAGGAAAGGAAACATGATGCGAACAAACGATCAGAGCCCGTTGGTGGTATATGCCAGCCGCTGCGGCGCCAAGCTGGACAGCGACGTCCATCACGGCGGCGGCACCGACGATACCCTGGCGCTCCAATCCGTTCTTGATGAGGCTCCCAGACTGGGCAGTCTCCGTCTCGTCATGGACGGCGCCGCGCTTGTGCGCGGGCTGGATGTGCACTCCAATACTACGATCGAGTGCCTGAACCCAGCCTGCGGCTTCTTCCTTGCCGCCGGATCCGACCGTTCCATCCTGCGCAACGCCCATCCGCGCAAAGCTCAGATCCTCGACCGCAACATCACGCTGCTCGGGGGCACCTACAACCACAACTGCCTGCATCAGAAGCATCACCTCGACGACAACACATGGGTCGTCACGCTAGCCTTCCACGGAGTCGAGTGTCTGACGATGCGCGATGTCACCATTCGCAACCAGCGCACGTTCGCGATGCTGCTGACCAACTGGCGGCGCATCACCATGGAGAACATCTACATTGATCTGCCGGACAAGATCCCGTTCGGCAATCAGGACGGGATCCACATTCAGGGGCCCGGGCAGTTCCTGACCATGCGGAACATCCAGGGCTGCTCGTGGGATGACTTCATCGCCATCAACGCCGATGACGTCAATGCCGCGCTCGACGAACATGGCAACCTGAGCTGGAATGACGCTCTCGGGCCGGATGCCAGCTACGGCTCGGTCAGCGATGTGCTCATAGACGGCGTCATCCTCAACGACGCAGCTCAGGGCATCCGCCTTCTCACGCGCGGCTCCCGATTGGACCGGATCGTCATCAGCAACGTGATCGGTACCTATCGCAGCTTCGGCTTCTACATCAGCCCGTGGCTAGCGCAGGACCCCGCCCAGAAGGTGAAGCAAGGAGGCAACTTCGGGCACATCATCTTCGATACCGTTGACCTGCGCCACACGGCGCCCAACTATGACTGCACTCCTCCGTTCTTGTTCCATCTCGATGGCCGGATAGACAGCCTGACCATCCGCAACCTGCACCACCACGAACCGATCGATCCGCGGCCGCTGGTGCATGTCCTCAAAGACGCGCGGGTCGGCGCCCTGACCGTGAACGGTCTGCACATCAGCGAGACGGGCCCTGAGGCCGCGGACGCGCGGTATCTGACCATAGACGGAGCTGTGGACGATCTGACTGTGCGCGGAGCGGACATCCGTCGCGGCGCCCACGTGCCCATCAAGGGCTCGCTGATCGGCATCGGCCGTGGCGCAGAGGATGCCGCCGTAGGCCGTATCAGACTGAGCGACGTGTCCGTGCGACGCATGGACAGTCTGGTGTCACAGGCCGCCGGCAAGGTTGGGACCGTGCAAATGGCCAACGTGCTGGCTGAAGACATGGGGCGCACGTTGGTGCGGCACGATGGCGGCGCGATGGGTCATGTGCTGGCTGACGGAGTACACGGAGCGCGGCCCGTATAGCTCGCGGCATCGGCGCCGGCGCGAAGGGATCGCTCGGATCAGAGCCGATCTACGGTAAGGCCTCCGTCGAGCGTCAGCACGGCGCCCGTTGCATACGGCACATCGCCTCGCACGAGCGCCGCGACTGCCCGGCCCACATCCTCGGGCCTGCCCCAGCGCGACTCCAGCAAGAGCCCGTCCGCAATAAGCCGATCGTACCGATCTCGCACGGATGCCGTCATGTCGGTCTCGATGATGCCCGGCCGGATTTCGTAGACAGGGATGCCGTGCTCGGCGAGCCGCACCGCCCATAGGCGCGCGGCCATGGAGAGGCCAGCCTTGGCCATGCAGTAGTCGCCCCGGTTCACCGATGCCACCGAGGCGGAGACCGACGTAACGAAGACGATACTGCGGCCCCGGCGCTCGTCGGGCGGCAAGTCGATCATGACTCGCGCGACCGCCTGGGTCAGGAAGAACGGCCCTTTGAGGTTGGTGGCCATCAGCCGTTCGTAGCTCTCTTCCGAAGCTTCGAGAATGTCGGCTCGCACGGTCGGCGCCACGCCCGCATTGTTGACCAGCACGTTGATACGCCCGAACGTGTCGAGCACATCGCGCACCAGACGGTTGCGGTCGTCGGCCACGGAGATGTCGGCCTGGAAGTACTCGACGTCAATGCCGCGCCCGCGCAGCGACTCGAGGGGCTCCTGCACGGCCTCGGCAGGCCGGAGCCCGTTGAGAGCGAGAGTCAAACCCTCGCCTGCGAGCGATCGAGCGATACCGAGACCGATACCTCTGGTCCCGCCGGTTATGAGCGCCACTTTCCTCATTGCCGATGACCCTTGGGCGGGAGCGCAACGGTCAGGACTGCGCCCACCTGCCCCAGAATACCGGATAAGGACCGCCCGTTGCCAGACGTTCGATGAGAAGCGCTAGCTCGCGCAGGTGATAGTCGCCCCACATGCTCGACTCGCCGCACGGAATGAGACGCCCGGCGGGGATGTGATCCCATCCGTTGGGACGATGATACACCGAGTGGAGGAGGAGCCCTTCGTGCCGGACGTCGGTGGATAGGTACGGTTCGGTCAGCAGCGTGTGCGCCACAGTGAGTCCCGCCTGCAGGTAGCGGCGTCCGTTATGCTCATCTCCGCCTCCGGCGAGATGGCATCCCAGTCGTATCAGGCCCTGCGCGCCTATGGCCGCAGCCGAGCTGTCCACCGGCTCGTGGTCATTGTAAGGTTCCGATGGGCGCTCCCGCCAATCGCCCAGACGCGTCAGGCCCGGCGCGCCCGTGTCCCAGTAGGGAATGCCGTCGGCGGCCGTATGCTCGATGTAGAAGTCGCAGGTGGCTCGGGCGGCGCGCTCGGCAGTGGCGACGGCTGCCTGAGCCCGGTCGGATCGAGCGGCTGCAGCCGGGCCGGTCAGGAACTCCAGTTGCTCGGCGAAGCCGCACATGGCCCATGCCAGCCCTCGCGTCCAGGTGGTGAAGGGCGAGTAGCCCTGCTGGGTACTCGGGCAGCGGTACACGCCGTTCACGGGGTTGAACACCGACTCATGGGCCGTTCGGCCCCGCACGTCATAGGCGTCGCGCCCTTCGCCGTAGTAGACCGACCAGCGCGCCGTCGCCTCCAGGTGGTCGCAGAGCCGCTCGAGCAACGAGATGCGCACGTCCTGCTCATCGAGCAGCTCCTGACCCAGCATGTGCGCGACTGCCAGAGAACGGAGCGAGCGGATCGTGTCGACGAACAGTGAATGGGGTCCGTTAAACGAGTGGATGAACCCGCCGCCGTCTGCCGTGCCTGTCCAGCGCCTGGCCTGAACCGCGCCGCTGCACCGGAGCGCCAGCGCGCAGACGTCCAGGACCTCGCTGCCGATACGACCTTCGAGCGCGAGCCTTCGGAGATTGCCATAGGTGCTGACGTTGTTGAAACCGTGGTCGTGCACGCCGAAGGCGGTGACGTGGGCCGGCATCCTCGCGAGCGTGTTGGCGCGTCCCAGCCGCAGAAACTCCTCGTCGCCCGTGGAGTCATACTGCAGGATCGCCGATCCGAACTGAAAGCCCTGCGTCCAGTCGGTCCATCCCCGCGCCGTGTAGCGCCCCTCGACCGTGAAGACCGGCGACGGCGCGTTCTCATCGAGTCGCCGCTCGATGGCGAGGATCTTCGGTCCCGAAAGCTCCCACATGCGTCGGATGACCGGAAGCAGGTCTGCCGGGCCGATGTTGCTCTCAATGGTCATGCGAAGCCTCCAGAGAAGGGCTGAAAACGCAGCTCACACAGGACTGTCCGGCGTACCCCGGCGAGGCGGTGGACCGCAGTCGAGATCCCAGACGGCAAACCGCGATGTGGCGAACCTGCGTACCTTCGGCGGCAGGAACTGCTGGTACCAGATGACATTGCAGCGAGCGCGGCGCAACGATTCGTCTGTACAGAGGCAAACGAACTCGGCCTGATGCCTATCCAGCCAGGATTGGGTCTGCAGCACGGCGTAATCCAGCTTCAGAACTGACGGCTTCGAGAGGCCGAACCCGGGACACAACCGATAGCCGTACTGCCAAATGTCGTCGACGGCTGGCATGTTGTGTCGGTCTGTCAACGACACGGCGATGAAAGTCGGGTCGATCATCGGCGGATCGGTTAGGACGATCCAGTAGTGCGCCGGTCTGCCGTTCCGAAGGTCGACTTTGTAGACGTGACCTGCGCGCGCCGGTTCGACCAAGTCAGGCAGCAACCTCTTCGAAGTACTCGATCTCCTGCGCGCGCTCCCTGGCTCGATCGGCCGGATCGCCCAAGCCCAAGTGGAAGACATCCTCAAGATTGATCGGCCTCGACGACTTGGTGGCCTGGCACGTCCTGTCCCATTCCGGGAACTCGTGTGTGATCCCCACCAGTGTCCACTTACGCTTGTGGCCAAACTCGTGCCACACAGACTCGAGCAGTTTGAGCTCGTGTTCCGAGAGATGCTGTGACAAGTCCAGATCATTCTTGAGTACTAGATGATTGGATGGCGTACCGCGACCCTTATGCGGCACGTACCCGATGCAACGCCCCCACAACCCCGTTGGCTTCTGCTCGCGAAACAGATCCAGGACCTCTGAGAGCACCGGTCCATTTTGCATGCTTGCGAACCGTGCTCCCGTGATCAGCGACGTATGCATGGCCATGTTCTTGCGCTCGGCAATCACCATGAGCTTCATCAGCACCAGGTCGTCAAGCCTCTGGTCTGGGGCTTGCTTGAGGAAGAACACGGCCATCGCCGTTGCTTTGTCTTCGCGAAACATCATCCTCGCTCCCGCGCTACCGATGCAGGCGCCTGTTCGCCCGACGCCAGTCTAGTATACTCGCGGTCAACAGGCGGATACGGAACACTACGTCTCCTCGTTCCGATCACCGTATCCGCCATTCTGCCTTACCGCTCCATTACGGCCCGCTCTATCTCAAGGGTCACAATGGCGGCGTTGCAGGGGCGGGTCCACCGTGAAGTCGGCCGCATCCCTGATCCATATCCGGCGGAACGCCGGCGCTACATGCCGCGTCGTTGTTCGCCCGTCCCCTACTTGACCTTGCCCAACCGCTCGATCTCCGCAGCAATGGCCGCGCGATGGCGATAGAGGAGCTGCGGGTCCTTCGTGAATGTCGTGAGGTTGGACGTGATCGCCGGCGGCACCTGCAGAAGCGCCCGCGCCCGCGCAAGGTCGGCCGCCTTGCTGCCTGCACGCGCGGCGCGACGGATGGCGGCGTCCAGCAGTCGGAAGTACTCCCAGTCCTCGATGCCTTCCCCGAGCATCTCCCATCGTATGGAGTCCACCGGCCCGCTCACATACTCGGTGGTGCGGTCACCGTTGGGATCCCGGTTCGGAGGATAGAAGAACCGACCGTCGCCATTCCCCCAGACGCCCGTCGTGTCGGCGACGTATGCCATGGGATCCTCCCACGGGTTCTGCACCCTGTCGCCGGGGAACTGCGCCGGACTGGTCCACCACGTGGTCTCCCAGATCAGGATGCCCTGAATCCCGCGCTGCCAGGTCTGCCAGAGCCACATGCGCAGCTCGATGGCGGGATGGTCAATGAACAGCGTGCAGTAGGGCTCCTTCGGACAGGTGCAAACATACCACCAGACTTCTTCGCCCAGCTTCTGACGCGCACGAGCACGGTCTTCGCGGTACTCAGGCGTGATGGGACACCACAGGTCCACGGACCCGAAGAGCGGCTCCTCGAACTGCTCGGTCAGCATCCGCTTGATCTTCGGGAAGTAGCGCTTGAGCCGGGCGCTCCCCTCGAGCACGACGGGATAGTCGGCATCCTCGGGCTCGTCATACCAGTAGACGTAGGCTTTGTCGAGCCATCCGTTTTGCTCGAGGTGATCCTGCAGGAGCTTGCCGTAGCGCATCATGAGGGCGTCGTACTCGGGGGTGTCGGGCGCGTAGCCCATGAACGAGCCGCGACTGAAGTTCGGATGCCTTCCGCCCGGCAGTCCGTCAATGGAGATGGTGAACGCGTTGAAGCCCATGCCGTCGAGATAGCGTTTGGCCGCCTTGTCGAACTCGGTGAAGTCGATCTTCAGGTCCGTCCGGGGCTCGGCTTCGAAATCGCCGTCCGTCAGGAGGCTGTCGCCGCCGTCCAGCGGCCGCAGCTCGATGTCGTCGAACCACGCCGTGCCGGTGTTCTCGCCCTTGTCGGTCCACACTGTGGGCCGGAGCGTGATGCCAACATAGCGCGCATCGGGCGGTATGCGGTCGGTGATCTCAACGGCCACCGCGTCCCACTGGCCCGTGCCGGTCTGAACAATGTCGTTGTTCCGACCCCACATCCACTGCCGGTTCGAGTCGTAATGACCGACCGTGACCATATACGCCTGGCCGTCCCGTTCGGTTCGGCATTTCCAGGCGAGGACGTACCGCGTGCCGGGTACGACGGGCACCAGATCCGCATACTGGGCGCTGACGCTTGTGCCCGGATCATTGTCGGCGATCCGCAGCGACCGCTGCCCCGAGCCTGCCTGCTCGGCATCCCGTGTCCCGCCGATCCACCTGTGCCCCGAAAGCTCCAGCCTGTACGGCGCGAGGGCCATGGGGTTGTAGGGATTGATGCGCCGTTTGCGGAAGGCCTCCATATACATATCCCAGACCTTCTCGAGCGCGCCCGGTGTCTTGAGGTTGTGGTACCGGGTGATGGAGCCCGGCTGGACGCCGAACCCCGAGCGCAGTGCGGTGCGCTCCGGCAAGGCGAAGTCCCAGACGCGCAGCTTCACCTCGATCTCGCGCTTCCATCGTCTGGCGGCGAGCGTCAGCGTGCCGACGTAGTCTCCCGCCGGAGCGTCGGCGGGAACGGTCACGGTCAGCCAGAGCGCATTGTTGCGTCCCACCCTCGACCGCCAGGGCCCGTTAAGGGGCGGTAACGGATCGGGCCATTCCCCGACCACGCCTGTCCGGTCGGTCGGCTGCGCTACATGCAGATAGGCGACCTCACGCACCTCCACGTTTGCCGCCGGTATGCGTCCCGGACTGCCGGACGATGTGCGCCGCAGATCGGAGACCGAAACGTCTATGTCGCCGGCGTCCTCGCTGGGCCGAAACACGAGCTGGGCATGCTCGCGCTCGCGCCGCGCCGCCGTCATGCTGACAGCGCCCTTACCCCGCACCGCCTTCAGATCGGCCAGATCGGCGCCGAACTGCTGCGGAGGCGGCAATCGGTGGGGCGGCACCTTGTAGGTGGATTCGCACCACCAGAGTTCGCCGTCGGGCACGGGAGTAAGCGAATGCCCGTAGTCCGAGGCATAGTAGGCAGGGATGAACGCGTCGGTCGAGGCGGCGAACAGCGTCGCGGGGCTCTTCCCTCCAAGCTTGAGGGCCGAAATCGTGAGGCGAACCTGACCGGTCAGTCGGCATGAATAGGGCACCGTGACCGATTGGGGCCGACCTGCCGCGAGACGCACGTTGTTGGAGAACATCAGCGGCTTACCGGAACGGGCCTCGCCCTCGATCGCGACCACGACGGCGATGTCACCGGCTGCGGCACGATCGGCCGTCAGACGCACCCGCACGGCGCTCGCATCGCCTGCCGCCAGGTCGCCCATGTCCTCGATATCCACCGATAGCCCCGGTGTCGTTCGGATCGTCTCGACGTAGCTCGTCGAGCCGTATGCCTCCGGGGTGTCGGGCCTGAGCGTCGCGCGATACGTGTAGTTGTCGATCTGAAAGGCTCCCGGCGCCGAGTTGCCGGCGAGTTCGCTGGCCGAGGCTCCGACCACTCGTATCAGGATCTGGTCCGCCGGAAAGAGCGAACCCGGCAGGTCGAAGGTCCGTGATCCCATCTCTGCGGTCCGGCCGACCTCGATCCACGTGGTGTCGTCTCGGCTCGCGTAGACGATGCATTCGCCGCCGGTGCGGTAGTTAACATTGATCGAAACGGAGCCGCCGAGCTGCTGCAACGGCCCGACGGCATGCCGATAGACCACCTCCGAGCCGCCCGTGAACACCCAGCGGTTGCTGTTGAAGGGCGCCGTGTGCCGCACGAGGCACCGGGAATGATTGGAGCCGAACTGGAACAGCGGAGCCGTGAACGTGTAGGCTCCATCACGGACAGCTTCGCCCGTGCCCAACGTGATGCCCTGCACGGTTCGATAGACAGGAGTCACCTCGTAGAGCGCCACGTCCGAAAACACGATGCGTCCCCGGAGATGCCATTGGCCCAGTCGGAGGAACGCGCCTTCGAGGTTCGAGGGAGTCTGGAACGCGAAGGAGTAGTTGAGCCACGTGCTCGATACGGCGAAATCACGGTTGCATACGTCCAGTCCGCTGATCAGCGTGTAGGGCGTGCTGCCCGGATCGGCTTTGGCGCGGAACCGGATCGTGTAGGCCCTGCCGGGCTTGAGCTGGGGTATCGCCCGCGCCCAGTAGCTCTGATCGTCGCCCGTGCCAGACACGCTGATCGTACGCCGCCCGCCCGCAGGCGCTTCCCACGCGCCGGCGCCGTCGCGCAACGTCCAGCCGATCGGCGTCTCCACGCCTTTGCTGAAATCGTCGCGCATGATCTGGCCGTGAGCCGACCCGGACGCAATGACGACTCCGACCAACCACGCGAGCTGTCTCATAGCAACCCTCCCGAGATCTCCGCGCAGTTCGTGCAGGAACGAGCGGAAGACGCTGCGTACATGTTCTGGAGCGGCCAGGCCTTGTCCTGCCGACACTCGCGTGGTTGGAGCATCGGACACATCAGGGGCACCGGCTCCGGCACCGATTCCGATTACTGAAGGATGAACAGCGATGAGCATCACACGCAGGCAGGCAGTGACCGTTGCGGGGCTTGCCACTCTGGGAGGACTTGCGATGAGACTCGAGGCGGTCGGTGCGCCAGACGATGAGATGGTGATCATTCCGGCCGGCAGGTGTCGGCTCGGCACGACGCGGGCTGAGGCGGAGCGGCTGGCGCGGCAATACGGCTGTCACGTGACATGGCTGAGCGGCGAGTACCCCGAGAGAACGGTGGACCTTCCCGCATTCGCCATCGACAAGTACCCGGTGACCAATCGGCAGTTCTCTGCTTTCTGCAAGGCCACGGGCTACGCGCCGCGCGGTCACTGGATGGGTCCTGAGCCGCCCGAGGCGCTGCTGGATCACCCCGTTCTGATGGTCCACCAAGAGGACTGCCGCGCTTACGCGCGATGGGCCGGCAAGCGGCTCCCCACAGAGGATGAATGGGAAAAGGCCGCGCGCGGCGCCGACGCTCGCCTGTTCCCGTGGGGCAACCGGTTCGATCCTGCGGCATGTCAATGGAACCAGGACGATCCGACGAAGCCAGTCGGGTTCCCGAGGACCGCTCCCGTCAACGCTCATCCCAGGGGAGCCAGTCCGTATGGCGTGATGGACATGTGCGGCAATGCGGCCGAGTGGGTGGAGGGATCGCCGGGGCCGGGCAGCGGCATCATCAAGGGCGGCTGCTGGATGACGCAGACGCCCAGGAATCTGCGACCGGCTGCCCGCAACATGAGCGGCTTTGCCGTCAATCAGGCTCTGTTCGTCGGCTTTCGATGCGCAAAGGATGTGAAGTGATGGGAGCAATCAAGGTTCGCGGCGTCAGAAACAACATGGGCATGCAGTTGCTCGACGTGCCCGCCTTTCCCAACAACCTCTTCGGAGGGTCGTTCCCGGAGTCCATTGGCGACAGCGCGCGGAGCTTCTGGTACGGCACCCTCAAACCCGATTGGAGCGCCGACGGCGACAAGGTGATCAGCAAGGGCGTCCAACCCAACGAACTGGAGTACACCATCACCTTCACGACGACCGACGAGACCGTGGACATCGTCACGGAGGTTACCAACACCAGCGACAAGCCCTGGAAGCAGAGCCAGGCATTCAACTGCTTCAGTCCCATCGGAGCGGTGGACGTGCGTGACCACGACTGCGTCCGCCACTACGTCGGCATGAAGGGGAGACTCACGCCGCTCCTGAAAGTCCCGCGCAAGTTCGGGCCCCGTCCAACCATCCAGCTCTACGCCGTCGAGGGCGGGCCGAAGTGGCAGGACATCCCCTTCGTGGCGAACTTCCAGTGCTCGCCCGACGATGTGCATCTCGAGCCGTGGATGGCCATCGAATCGAAGGATCGGACGCGTGTCATTGCCATCGCCACGAAGCCGTGCCTGTATCTGTTCCAGAACATGGAGTTCTCGTGTATCCATGCTGCCAGCGGCTTCGGGCCTCTGGGTCCCGGCGAGACGGGACGCAGCCTGACCCGCCTGTGGTTTGTGCGGCAGGGCATCCGTGAGTGGTACGCGCGGATGCAGAAGGAGATGGCGGAGGCAGCCGTTTAGAGCGATGAGTCTGGTCCACTGGAGACGGGTGGCGCTTGCCGGGTTGTTCTGTGCCTGCGCCGTGAACGGTCTGGCCCACGGCGAGATGGAGTACAACCTGGCGCAGCCGCCGCCGCACACGAACGTTCGCTCGCCCTACCTCGAGCACTGCTACCGCGTGCTCAGCGACCTTGCGCTGCGATTCCCAACCCGCAGTCAGAGCGAGGCGCTACAGACGGCGGAGGCGATCTATCAGGTGGTGTGGGCGTGGCGCAGCTCGCCCGTCTCTTCCGATGAGATGCGGAGCCTTCAGCATCGACTCACGGCGTTCTGGAGCAGGCTCGAGCGCGAGTACCCTACCGTTCGCGCCACCCTCTACGAAGGTCGGGTTGCCTATTCTGCGCCGAGACCCATCCCGGTCGCACGCGGCCTGGAGCGGTGCATACTGCTGCGGCTTGACTACGGAGGAACCGGCGAGAGGAGCGTGGTGGTTCGGATCGGTCAGACTGACATCGGCTCGGTGACGCTACCGGCCGATAATCGCGGTCCCGAACGCACGCGCTGGATCATCGTGCCCCTTCTGGCAGGCGAGCGCGGGCGTAGCACGGTCTCCATAGAGATCCGAACGGAGCAGCACAGCGATCGCTCCCCAGCGCTCCCTTCGGGCAACGGGAGGGATCGCACTGCAGCGGCCAGTTCAAGCATGGTGATCGTCGTGCCTGTGACCTGCGAAGAGCCGGCCATCGTGCGGGGGACGATCCTCGACGCCCAGACCGGCAAGCCGTGGCCCGGACGCGTTCACGTGCGCGGGAGCGACGGCCTGATCCGTCACGGCGCAAGCTTCAAGGACAACGAGACACTCAGCGAGAAGCCGGTGGTGTTCCGGCCCGCCTCCTACAAACTGCCGTTCTTCTACTCGGACGGCAGCTTCGAGGTCCGCATTCCTCCCGGCGCAACGGAGATAGCCCTCGAACGAGGCTTCGAGTGGCCCATCGCGCGCAAGCGGCTTCGCTTGAGTCCCGGCGAGGTCCGGAAGGTGACGCTCGAGACGCAGCGCGCCCTGGACATGTCGAGGCTCGGCTGGATATCCGGCGATACCCATGTCCACTGGGTCCGCAACAGGTGGGATGTCAACGAGTCTCTCGATCTGCTGGGCATGGTGCAGCGGGCCGAGGATATCCGCGTCATCAACAACCTGACCCTGTACCAGTGGCGCGCCAGGGAGCAGGGCGGCACGTTCATCAAGCCGGACCACCATCCCATGGGACCGGTTCCGGGCATGTGCGACGGCTACTGGCATGTGCAGATGGCTGAGGAGTACCGCAACGACAACCACTACGGGCACATCAACCTGCTGGGACTGAACCGCCTGATCGAACCGATCGCGACCGGCGCAGGCAGCGGCGGACCGATCGGAGCGCCCGACTGGCCCACGAACAGGCCTACGATCCTCGAAGCGCGCAGGCAGGAGGGCATCAGCATCGAAGCGCACAATATCGGGCCCTACAATGCCTCGGCAGTCCCGGTTCATGTGGCATTGGGACTGGCCGACAGCCTGGATCAGCTCGACGCCGACCACTACTACCGCTTCCTGAACTGCGGTTTCCACATCGGGCTGTCGAACGGATCCGACCATCCTGCGCGCGTTGTGGGCTGCGCGAGAGTCTATGCCAGACTGGCGAGGCGCGACGGTAGACCGCTGACGTTCACCTACCGGCGATGGCTCGATGCCGTACGGCGCGGTCGGACTTTCACCACTTCCGGACCGTTGCTCCTTCTCAAGGTCAACGAGGCGGAGCCAGGCGACACGCTCGACGTTCGGGCCGGCGACAAGCTGAACCTGGAGGTAACGGCGTGGTCGCGCTATCCTCTCGGCATGGTGGAGATCGTGTCGAACGGCGAGGTGCTCCGATCGGTCCGGACCACCGCGCGGACCTGCACGCTTCGGCTGAACCTGGCCGCCCGGGAGAGCCGTTGGTTCTGTGCCCGGGCTTCGCGGTCCGGTGAATGGAACGCCATCCTCGCGCCGGACGTGGCCCATACGAGCGCCGTATATGTGCGCGTCGGCGGTCGTGAGGTCATCAAGCCTGAGGCAGCGCTCGGATGGGCTGCGAACGTACAGGAGCATATCCGCCGACTGGAGGCGCTGGGCGTGTTTGAGAGGGACGAGCATCGCGACCAGGCGCTGGCTGAAGCTCGGGAAGGCCTCCAGCGCTATCGTGAGCTGGCCGAGCGCCCGAGCCGCACGACGGAACGAGCCCGACCGTCCGATCGATGCCATCAGTCCCGTTCATCCATCCGGCTGATTCCGATGGTGGTGGACCGGCCGCTGCATCGCCAGGCAGGGATGCATGATGGCCAGGACCTCAGCCGTATCGCGCTGCACATTCAGGCTCCCTGGATGACGGGTCCCGTTGAGCTGCGCTTTCCGGAGACACTCCGATCGTCACTGGGCATGCACTTTCTGGATCACTACCTGTCCAGCATCCAGCCGCTCAGCGAGTGGGACCGCTTCCCCGACTGGGAGTCGGACCCGCGAACGGGAGGCGTCTCGTACGACTACCTGACGCCTGAAGGACTGCAGGTGTCGGCGTCGGCCACTCCGCATGGCGATACGGTCGAGATTACGTTCGCGGCGACCAACCGGACAGGCAGAGTGATCGAGCGCGTGGAAGCGAACTGCTGTCTGGACCTTGGACCATGCCCGGAGCTCAACGCCAGGTGGGACCTGAAGCGCCTGTTCATGAGCTTCGGCGGAACGCTGAAGCCGTTGTCCACGACAACGCCCACTCCGGAGCAGATGGGCCGCCAACCGTGGTTGCTCATCCTCACGGAACGTGGCGCTCCGACGAGCGTGTTGCCCAGGGTTTCGCCCACGTGGTGGCGCATTGACCAGCTTACCGATCGCAACCTCATGGCCGCCACAACCGCCGACGGCAAGCACCTCCTCGGCTACACATGGAGCGTCGAGCCCGAAGCGCTGATGACCAACTGCGGCAACCCGTGTCTACACACGGGTACCGGCTTCAGCCCCCGGCTTGGCCCTGGCGAGAGCTTCACGTGGCACGGGCGGATCTACATGCTCAAGAACGATCCCGCGGAGCTGCTGAGGCGCTACGAGGAGGACTGTCGAACGACGGGGTCTCACGGTCTGTGAGCACGCAGAGCCGGCGCCACAGGCGAGGCCAGCCGCCTCGCTCATCAGTCCGCGATGGAGTGAACGAAATCGCAGTACGCACGCACGCGGCCCAACGGCGTGCCGGGTGTGATCGGTGATCCGACGCTGATGACAAAGCGCCCCCCGTTGCGGCGTCCGGCTTCGCACTGGCGTGCGACTTCGGCCTCCAGCTCGGCATCGGAACCGTGTTCCATCAGCCGCAGTGCGTCTATGTTGCCCAGCAGAGTCATGCGCCCCTGGACACGCTCGGCGACTTCCATGATGTCAATGCGGAACCCCTTCTTCGACTCTTCCAGCGCCAGCCCGTCGGCGCCCGTATCGAGCAGCAGACGCCATCGGTCATCCGGTCTTCCGCAGTAGTAGTGGACACTGAGCATGCCCGCCGACCGTATGGCATCGGTCAGGCGCCGCAGGTATTCGACGCCGAACAGTCGGAACGCGTCCGGGCTCACAAGGTCGCTCGTGCAGTCCTCGATCCAAACGATACGCGCGCCGGCTTCGCGTAACGTGGCGACATCGTCCAGAACGTGCTCCGCATAGCGATCACAAGCGGCGGCGATGAGATCGGGCTGCTCTGCCACCAGCGTCATCCGCTCGACAAAGCTCCACAGCTCCGAGCATCGCCAGAGAGGCGCAGAGACATGGCCCACAGCCGCGTGGTCAGCGCCGAGGGCCATGTGCAGCTTCTGCGGTAGGGCCAGACATCCATCGGGGAGCGTGCGAGCTCCCGGCCGCCCGTAGAGGGCATC
Source organism: Chthonomonadales bacterium (assembly GCA_012517255.1). Lineage (GTDB taxonomy): Bacteria > Armatimonadota > Chthonomonadetes > Chthonomonadales > CAJBBX01 > JAAYVH01. The sequence goes on along the minus strand of JAAYVH010000155.1, from coordinate 5,040 downwards.
CATGACCTCCAGCAGCCGATCACGATCCCGTACGCCTTGGGCGGCGGAAGCATGATCGGCATGTGGGTCGGGTTGGAACCCTCCCGGCGGTTCACGGCGGAGCTCCGCACGATGGCCCGTACTGCGGCTCACGCGGAACACGCCCTCCGGCGTTGCATCCAGATACGCGTCGCGCTGCTGCTCGGCGCTCTGGCCGATGATGACGGGGTACCAGTCCTCGCCAGTGCGCTCCAGCATCTCGATCCACGGTCGGGCCGACACGGCGGGATCGGGATCATGCCAGGCCCACCACGGGCTGCCCGTCGCCTGTTCCCAGTGATCGCGCAGGAAGATGCCCTGATAGCAGGTGACGGCCCCGAAAGCCCGAGCCCCCTCGGCGCTGAACGCCTGCTCGATCCGCTCCTTGCCTGTCATCCGGCCATTCCTTCGGTACGCCCGCCCCGGGCCGAGCGCACAAAGCACGGGGCAGGCGGACAGAATGCTTGCGCGCGACGAACTACTCGACCATCCAGCGCTTCAGCCATGCCAGATTCCTCTTCAGGCGATCCTCGCGCAGGTCCGGCGGGCCGTTGCGCGAGAGGCCGTGGCTCGTCTCGGCGGGGTACCGGGCGAACTCAACCTCCTTGCGCTGCCACCTGAGGGCCGCGAAGAGCTGCTCGGCCTGCTCGATGGGGCACCGCAGGTCGCCGTCGGAGTGGATCAGCAGGAGCGGCGTCTTGATATTGCCGGCGTACTTGAGCGGCGAGCAGCGCCATAGATCGCTGGGGTCGTCCCACGCGTTGCCGCCGAACTCCTTGCCGTGCTCCCACGGGAAGTCGCAGGTGCCGCTCATGCTGTGCATATTGCCCACGAGACGGTCGGCGATGGCGCAGCGGAACCTGTCGGTGTGCCCGACGGCCCAGGCGGTCATGAAGCCGCCGTAGGAGCCGCCCATGATGGCCATGCGGTCGGCATCCACGCACGGCAGCGAAGCGGCATAGTCCGCCACGGTCATGATGTCGGCGAAGTCCTTGTTTCCCCAGTCGCCGTGAATGGCGCGCGTATGGTCCTCGCCATAGCCCTTGCTGCCCCGGGGGTTGGAGAAGAGAACGACGAACCCCTCGGCGGCAAGCCACTGCAGCTCATGGAACGGCGCCGAGCGCCCTCCGTATTGAAGCGCCGGCCCGCCATGGACATAGAGAACGCAGGGGTATTTCCTGCCTTCCTCGCAGCCGGCGGGTTTGAGGACCCACGTATGCACGATGCCTCCGTCGCCGTTGGGCAGTTCGACGGCATCGGGCATCTGCAGATCCACCTCGGAGAGCACTTCGCAGTTGATCTCGCTGATGGTCCGCGGCTTCACCGGTTCTGTGGCGCTCTCCAGGATGGCCACTTCGTGAGGATCGGTCGCCGATCCGAGCGAGATGGCGATCCGGCTTCCGTCGGCGCTCAGGCTGAATGAACCCATCTCCATGTCGGCCGGGGTCAGGGGCACGATGTCGCCGCCGGTTGCCCGCACCATGCACAGTCGCGTGTCGCCATGATCGCTGATGGGGAAGTAGAGCCGCGAGCCGTCGGGCGACCACTGCAGCAGGGCTCCGCCCCCGGAGTCGTGCATGTCCGAAAGCGTCAGGTAGCCGACCGCCATATCGGATGCGCCGGTCAGATCCTGCGCCTCGTCGCTCCCGTCCGCCGGGATGATCAGCACGCGCTCATTGCGCCCGCCCCAGGTGTCCTCCACATCCGTGTGGCCCACATAGGCCAGAAGCGTGCCGTGGGGCGAGAAGGCCGGCGCGCCCTTGGGACCGTCGGGGGCAGGGATGCGCACGGGCTCGCCTCCTGCAACCGGAATGCGCCAGAGATCGTCGTACATGCCCGTCAGGTCGCTGTCGTCGCGCCGATTGGCCACGAAAACCAGCGACTGTCCATCGGGCGCCCATACCGGCGCGCCATGGTTGACGGGCTCATCGGTCAGCGCCTTCGCCTCGCCGGTGGCCCGATCGGCCACCCAGACCTGCCAGTAGCTCTCGTCGTAGTAGCCGAAGCCGTCGAGACGGTAGAAGAGCTTCCGGTGCACGCGGACAGGCGAGCTCAGTTCCTTCTCTTTGCGCTCTTTCTGGGCCTTCTCGGTGCGTTCCTCGGGTGTCGCCCGGAACAGGAAGGCCAGTTTCGAGCCGTCGGGTGACCATGCAAGGCCCGTCACGCCGCCTTCCGGCAGCGAGGTGAGCTTTTCGGCTTCGCCGCCATCGGAACGGATGAGGTAGATCTGCGAGCCGGGCTTGTCGCGGTCGCTGACGAAGGCTATCGTTGCGCCATCCGGCGACCAGCGCGGTTCGCCGTCCGAATGGCCGTCGCCCGTGAATGGTCGAGCGGTCTCTGAGGCCGGATCCGCCATCCACAGCGCGGTGTAGTACTTGTTCTTCTCGCGGTCTGTGCGCCGGACCGTGAACACGACGCGCGTGCCGTCAGGCGCGATCTGCGCATCACCGACGAGACGGAAGCGGAAAAGATCGTCAAGGCTTACGGGACGCATGGAGACACCTCGGCATCGTTGGGATTGGGAGCGGTCATTGCGATCGCCATCTGTGAGGATGCGGTGTTGGCTGAGCCAGTCGGCGTATTATATACCTTCGAGCGGTCTGCACGATTCCACCCTGATAAACACGCCCCTGGCTGCCTGTGCAATCGTTCGGCGCCACGGCTCGTAATGGAAAGAGCGCGCCCTCCGCGCGCTCGGCGAATACGCCGTGATTCGCCGCACGATTGGCATGAACCGGGAGACATCCTATGACACGTAGCTGCATCGCCACACGCCTGAAGTTGGCGGCGACCGTCCTTGCGGCTTTCGCCGTGATGGGCGGCTGCACGCGCGGTGAGAGACGCCAGCAACCGTCGGATCGCTCGGCCGATTCGCTTGCCGAAGTTTCTCTCCTCCTGAACTGGTTTCCCGAGGCAGAGCATGGCGGGTTCTTTGCCGCCGACGTGCATGGCTTCTATGCCGAAGAAGGGTTGAAGGTCACCATCCTTCCCGGCGGCCCGGGCGCATCGGTGGCGCCGCGTGTGGCCACCGGCGCCGTGGACTTCGGTGTCGAGAATGGCGACGTACTCCTGCTGGCGCGAGCGCAGGATGCACCCATCGTCGCTCTCATGGCGCCCATACAGACTCACCCGCGCTGCATCATGGTGCACGAAGAGTCGGGAATCCGGAACCTGGGCGATCTGCGGAACGTGACGCTGGCCATGAACGCCGGAGGCGCGTTTTCGCACTACCTGAAGAAGCATGTGCCGCTCACCGGCGTTACCATCGTGCCCTACCCGGGCAACGTGGCCCGATTCGTCACCGACAAGCGGTACGCGCAACAGGGCTATGTGTTCAGCGAGCCGTTCCTGGCCCGGCAACAGGGAGCCAAACCCCGATCTCTGCTCCTGTCGGACATAGGGTTCAACCCGTACACGAGCTGCTTGATCACCAGCCAGAAGACCATCGACACCAGGCGCGACATCGTGGAGCGGATGGTGCGGGCCACCGTGAAGGGCTGGGAGCAGTACCTGAAGGACCCCGCGAAGACCCATGCGCGCATCACCCAGCTCAACCCCGAGATGGGCAAGGAAGCTCTCGAATACGGCTGGGAGGCTCTGAAGAACCTGATCATGACCGAGGACGCTCGCCGTGACGGTATCGGATCCATGCGCGCCGAGCGATGGAGCGAGCTGCTCGATCAGCTTGTCGAAATCGGACTGATCCCCGCGGGAAAGGTGAAGCCGGCCGAAGCGTACTCGACGGAGTACCTGCCTCGGTCCTGAATGGCGAACGGCCATCGCTCCCGCGCCACCCCGGGGACGCGGAGCGTGTAGCTGTCGCTTCATCCGACGCCTGCACGTCATTGCGAGCGAAGCGCGGCAAGCCCGAAGGCGAATAGCCGTGGGGTCTCGCAACGCCGATCTTCCGGTCGTCGCGGACTGCTCGGGATCGCTTCGCTGCGCTCCTAAGAAAGCTCTCTACGCTTTCTCATGCACCCACCGCGGCCACGCCGCGCCCGAACTCGCGATGACGTGGACACGCAGGCGGTCACTGGTCCGTAGGGGCGAATCAACCGCCGAGCGGAACCCCGATGAAGAGGAACGCGGCTTCGCGCGGTTGGTTCGCCCGTTTCACGCGTGAGGCTGGTCGTCCGGCTGATACGCCGCTACAGGGTGCGCACGCAGCCCGCCGGTGATTGAGCCGGCGCGAAGCGCCGTGTCGAAATCAACGCGGGCGATGTTCGTCCAGATGGCGGTCGTTCGGCCTGAAGGGCCGACATTGTTCAGACCGGCCCGCAGGGCCGGGGATAGCGCGTCGCGTTCCTACCCCATCATCAACGTTGGGTGAGGTGGTAACGCCCGTCGCTTGACCGGGGCTGACGCCCCGGCCTGAACAATGGCGCCCCTTCAGGGCGCACCGACGAAGCGGCCGCACCGCAGTGTCACCCATGTTCCCGGTTAGGGGTGTTACCTATGTTCCCGGTTAGGGGTGTTACCTATGTTCCCGGTTAGGGGTGTTACCTATGTTCCCGGTTTGTACAAATCGCGCCCCTTCAGGGCGCACCGACGAAGCAGACGCCTCGCAGTGTCCCCCATGTTCCCGGTCACGGGTGTTTCCTGTGTTCCCGGTTTGTACAGACGGAGCCAAGCGTCTTCCCGGCGGCCTGGGGCACACGTGCCGAGGCTCCGCCGCCTCTATCCGCCACTCCTCCGCCCTTATTGGCCGCTGCCGACGACATCCTCCACGGCGTCAAGGTCGAGCGGCGCGAGCGCGGTGAACGACTCGAAGCCGTCTTCGGTGACGACGCCGGTGTCTTCAACGCGGATGTAGAGCCGCTCCTCGGGGACCCAGAGCGACGGGTCGAGGCTGATGACCAGACCCGGTTCGAAGGGCTTTTCGTGGTACCGGCCCACGTCGTGGACGGCCATGCCCACGGGATGGGAGCAGTGGCCGGTCCACTCCAGAGCCTTGCGCACCCCCTCGGCCTGAGCCGGCGTGGCCCAGTTCGTCCCGTCCACATATGGCCTGAGCTCGTCTGC
>JAAYVH010000154.1 GCA_012517255.1 Chthonomonadales bacterium | reverse complement strand
GCGAGGATAGGCCAGTGTCGCCGCTGCCTCTGCGCCGCTGATGAAGTTGCGGTACCGCTGCAGTATCCCCGGTCGGCTGGCTGGCAGGGTCAGGATGTATTGCACCGGCCCAGCCCACCACGGCATGCCGGCGGCATGTCTGCCTGACAGAGCATCCCAGCCTTTGAGCCTCCAGAACGGATCCTCCGTCGCACGGACGATCAGCTCCGAACCAATGTTGCGGTCTGCCGCGAACATCTCACGGATTGGGGGTTTGGCCGCCGCGATGTCCTGCAGTCGCCTGGCCGCCCGCGCAGCGGTGCGGGCATCGAGATCATCCATCGCGGCCCACAGCCCAGCTCGACCGATACCCTCGATGAACAGGCCGACAAGCCGACCCGCTCGCGGCGCGCCGTGCTGACAGGCGATGCCGAAGCGCACCGCATCCAGATAGCTCGCCGCCGCGTCGTCGTACCTTCCCCGCTTGAGATTGGCGTAGCCTTCGAGCGCCAGAAGGCGCGCAATCCGACGGAAGGGCTCGAGATGCGCAGAGCCTTCGTAGAGACTTGCCGTCGCAGGTTCGGCATACGGATAAGCTAGGCCTTCGCGCAGACGTGCCAGAGCAGTCGCATGGGCGTCGACCGTCCTTTCGACCTCGGCCAGAGCCGGCCGCTTCGTCTGGCGCCGATAGGCTGGCGCGCTCACCGAGGCCGGCGGCATCGCGGTGTAGATCGGCAGCGCGTCCACCTCGGCCATGTTGGGGAGGGCCAGGGCGAGCTCGTCGATCCTTCCGTCGCGCATCGTCTCGGCGCCAGCCTGCTGGAAGAACGTGAACGCATTGGGTGAGGGGACGCGGACCAGTGCGAATCGATGGCCCGGGTCACGGTCCAGCCACATCGTCCAGAGGGGCAGCGCAACGGCGAGAACAAGCACGGCTGCGCATACCCTGACAATCGCCCGCTTCAGACGCCGTACCTCCCGCGCCCCCCACGAGCGAGGCGTCACGCCGATCGCCTCGACCACGGCCGCGACCCGCGTCCGATAGTCCGCAGGCAGGGCCTGGCCTGGCCCCGGCGCGCACTCGGACCGCATGCAGTCGAGCGCGATCAGCAGCATGGCGTCGGCTTCCGTCGCTGCGCGGCACTCCGGGCAGCGGCGACGGTGCAGCATGTCGCCCAGGCCGCCCGACAGAGCCAGACGGGTGCACTGGAGCGGAGCAGAAGAGCGGACGTTCACGGCTTGTTGATTCCCGCCACGACGTCGCCGATGCTGTCGGCCTGCACGGTGCGCGAGAGCTCCCTGCGGAACGTGGTCTCCTGCCCGATGGGCGCGCCGCCGTTGTCCACATGGTCAGGACCGACGCTGTAGACCACCGGTCCTCCCGGCGAGAGGCGATAGCGCAACGTACTGCCGTCTGCGACAAAGGGGTCCTCCGGCACGGCGTCGATGTAGCCTGTCCGCACAAGGTCGTCCAGGCTACGCGGAAGCCCTCCGCGTTCGAGGCGATACGCTCGCAACGCCAGCGAGGCGCGCAGCAGACTGTGCATGGACCGCTCGCTCGCATCCTTGTGGACGAGACTGCTGAATACCGGCAAGAGGACCTCGTTGATCCGGTCGAGGGAGCCCTCCGGCTTCGGCTCAGGCATCAGCGGATAGGCGCGCGCATACGCAACCTGACGATCGAGCCAGTACATGTACCGATCGAGGATTGCCCTCTTGCTGAACGGCAACATGGCGAGGTACGCCGCAAGGTTCTGCAGTTTCGTCGCGCCTCCGTCAACCCCGGTGGATCCCAGGTCCCCGAGATGCCAGCGCCAGCGCGGATCGCTCATGATCTCCAGCAGGCTCGCAACACCGCACCATTTCTCCTCGATCAGATTGTCCGCCACCGGCACGCGCAGCCTCTCAAGCCTGTCGAGTCGCTCCAGGGCCGCGCGGGCGTCCTGCGCGCTCATGCGATCGAGGCGGTCCCATAGGCCGGCGCGCCCAATGGCCGCGCAGGCATATCCGACCAGCGCGCCGATCACGGTTCCGCCGTTGCGGATCCGCATGCCGAGCTCGATGGCGTCCAGATCGCAGGCGTTGGCCCTCGCCATGCGTCCGCGACGCTCGTGGACCAGGGCCTCCAGGGCAAGCAGGCGCGCCAAACCTCGGTCCCTGGCATAGTGGGGCAGCGTCTGCGAGAACGATCGAATGGGCGGCTCCCGATACTCGTGCTGGAAACCCGCTCGGACAAGACGGAGAGCCTCGTCGTTCTGCCTGATGATCTTCTCGAGGTCAGCGAGCGACGTCGCCGAGGCCTTCCGATCACGCGGCAGTTCGCTCAGCGCCTCTCCGATCCGGTCATCCATCGTGACGGCAAGGCCAGCCGCTTCGAAATCGTCGAATGCGTTGGTCAAGGGCATTGGCGGCTCGGGGACCCGAACGCCGGGGTCACGGTCAATCCACCAGAGCCACGTATAGGAAACCACGATCAGCGTCATGACGACAGCCAGAGCGCGCCGCCACAGGCGATCGGCAGACCGGCGGCGCAGGACCTGCTGCATCGCGAGGCTGGCACACGGCAGCGAGAGCGCCCTCATGACCCGAGCAGGCCCGTCGGGAGGCACTGGCTCGGCATTCAGGCAGTCCATGGCGAGGCCGATCATACGGTCGGCCCTGTTGCCGTGCCGACATTCACGACAGAGGAGGCGATGAAGCGCCGGGGCCTGAGACGGCGCGTCGCCGAGTCGAGTGCAGCTCATCGTATCGCCTCCACGGTTGCTTCGGCATCGGCTGCGGCGCTCGGGACCGAGCCTTCCGGCTCATCGGTCAGTTTCTCGCGCATGGCGCGACGTGCCGCGAACAGCCGCGACTTCACGGTCCCAACCGGTATCTCGAGCACTCCGGCTATCTCTTTGACGCTCATCTGCCGCGCATAGAAGAGCAGGAACGCCTCACGCAGTTCATGCGGCAGGCTGTCGAGGGCCCTCTGGACGAGGATGGTGGTCAGGCCCGACGCATTGCGCGTGTCCGCTACGCCGGAGGCCGCCGAGAGCGGCTCGGTCGTCCGCCGGTCGCGCAGCCAGTGGGTGTACTGGTGATATGCGATGCGGTGCAGCCAGGTGTCGAGCCGGGCCTCGCCCCGGAAGGTTGGCAGCGCCTGCCACGCCTGCACGAACGCCTGCTGCGTGAGGTCCTCGGCCGTCTCTCGGTCACCGGTGAGATAGCGCAGCATCCGATAGATGCGCGGGTACTCCTGTGTCACCCATCGCTCGGCGCGCTCGTGATCGCCAGACAGCACCGAGCGCACCAATCTCAGATCCCTCATACCGGTCCCTTCATCGCCCTACACTACCACAGAGCCGGAAGGAACCCCTCCGGTTCATCGGGCGTCCCTCGGGATGCGTTGGCGATCGGCGCGACGACGGCAGATGCGTCTACTCCAAGGCAAACGCGCGGGTCTGGAGAGGCGCGAAATCGGCCCGAAACTCCAGGACGTCGCGAGCGACCAGCTCGCCTGAAAAGAGGTCGCGCACCGTCGCTGCCCGCGGCAGGTGGATCAGCCTCTGTCCGCCTTCGCGGGCGCTCACCGCAACAGCGCCCCGGGTGGCCCAGACGACATCGTCGGTAGCGATGTACTCGTGGACGCCGGCGCTCCGGCAGAGATTGCGGAGAAGCCGCGCAGGCCATAGCGGCACCGCCGAGTACACCGAGGTCCAGTCGGCATGCCTCTTGAGCACGATCGCGGCCGAACCGTCGGCGGCTCGGGCAATGACGGAAGCATCCGGATCATCCGCAACGAAGGCAGGTTCGGCGTTGAGATCGGCCCCCACGGCCATCCCGACGAGGCCGTCGGTCAGCGCGGATCCGCCCGTCAGCGTTGCGCGCAATGGGCCGGGTCCGGCGGTGCGGCGGATGCGGATACCGGTCAGTTCTTCCATCGCCGCACCGGAGAGCCGCCCGGCGCGGTACAGGCCCGGCGCATAGAAGAACACGAGCGTGCGGCCTCCGCCTTTGAGCGCATCGATGGCCTTCCGCTCCTCCTCGGTAGGAGCGAAACTCGTCATGAACAGGAACACCTTGCGGTCGCTGATGCGGGGCAGATCGCTCTGCAGGTAGTGCCCCACCGGCGCGCCTATGCGCGCAAGCGCGGGGATCTGGCCGATGAGGAGCATGGCGCCAAGCGGATCGCCGACGCGCAGGCATGTAAGGCTCCGCTCGTCCACTACCATGGCCACCTCGTCGCAGGCGGTGCGGTCGAGAGCGACGGCGCGCGAGGCGGCCCGCGTCAGCTCGCCGATCCGGCCCATCAGCCGCGGATCGTTGTAGCGGTTGCCGCCGACATCAAACCACCACTGCGCCGCACCGTTGGTCAGCGCATTGGCCAGCTCCTTGTCTTGCTGCAGGATGTCGCCCGCGACGTCCACCGGTCGGCCCCACTCGCCAGGCTGACCGCCCGACACCGAGGTCCTCACATCGTTCTCGTTGAACCAGAGCTTTCCATGCGCGCGCACGCTCCCGAACAGCGACATGAAGTGGCTGGTCCCCTCGCCGCCGACCTGCCGAAACGCGTAGCCGGTGGGGCTGCAGACGAAGTCTATGTCGGGCGATGCCAGCACTTTGCCCAGAGCGAGATGGCCAGCGTTCTGCTGACGCTGTTCGCCGCAGAGCTGCAGCAGATAGCCGTAGAAGACTCCGACCGTCTTGCGGCGACCGGTGATACTCTTGACGGCGCCGGCGAACGTGCAGATCGTGTCGGCGACGTGATCCGAGTTGTACTCATAGAAGTCCATCACCCGTCGCTCGCGGTCGGGGTCCCGCAGCGAACCGAGATAGGTGCGCGCGCGTTCGGCCCTGGTCGGTACCGTCGCGCTGTCGAAGGAGACCGTCGAATCGTTCCAGGCCGATCTCAGAGCCTCGACGGAGCCGTAGCGCGCACGGAGCCATGCACGGAACGCCGCGACATTGGCGGCCGAGTAGTCCACCCACTGGTCCTCGTTCGCGCCCCACATCATCCACTCTTCGGTGGTCCCAGACGCCAGATGGTAGCCAATGCAGCGATCGGCGTAGGGAGACGACTCAATGTGAGCGATGAGGCGTCGGAGGCCCTCGATGGTGTCCTTGCGCCAGGCTTCGGATACCCAGCTCGGGGCGGGCTTGTCGCCGGCATGCACAAACGGGATAGGCTTGCCGTCGCCGGGATCCATCATCACGATGTCGTCGGGGTGCCGCTCGCTCCACCACCTGGGCGCATGCAAATAGAGCCGCGGAAAGAAGTAGGCGTTCGGGTTGGCCTGCAGCACCATGGCGATGCGCCGGTCCATTTCCGAGTAGTCGTAGACCCCCGGCGCCGTCCAGACGGTTTTCGACAGCCCGTAGCCCGCCTCGGTCGGCGTGGCGCTGAACGTGAAGAGATCAACGCCGGCCCGAGCGAAGTCGGTGAAGACCTCGACGCTCGGCCCGTAGGCTGCATAGGCCATGCCGTTGTGCGGCTTGCCGTTGATGAACAGCGTCGGCGCTCCTCGATGAAGCTTCACCTCAGCCACCGTGACGCCCGGCTTCCTTGCATCCACCACGACGTTCCTCCTTGCTCCTGCATCTCCGCGGGCGTCGCCGATCATCAGGCGCGCCGTATGGCGTCCCCCTCGGGCATACCTGGGAATGACCACGTCCGCTAAGCCCAGCCGTATGCGCTGACCCGGCTTGAGCCTGGTGGGCGCGACGGGCAATCGGAGAGGCAATCGAAATCTCTCATGGCCGCCCTGCTCGAAGACAATGGCGGCATCGTCGGTGTGGCATGCGCGGTCCACGGTGAAGGCGATGGCCACACGGTAGGCACGACCTGCCGTTACGCGCGGAGGCAGGCCGCTGATGCTGGCCTTGAGGACGGGGCGGTCGGGACGGACGATCTCAACGGCTCCGACGTGAAGATCGTACTCGACGCCGGGCCTCACGTCGAACGCGATCAGCGTGAAGTAGCGGAGGGGAAAGTCCAGCTTGCCGTCGGCATCCTGCGACCATGACGCCACCTTCCAGGCAGTCCAGGGAAACTCAACCCAGACCCAGTCGGAGCTCTCTGGCATCGCGACGGTGTTGGCGGTCCACTCGCTGCCGTTGGCGTCGCCGACCTTGCACGCCAGAGTCATCGGCGCGCCGGCATTGCGCACACGCACGCGTATGGCGTCGAAGGGCCGGTCTATCTCACGCCGCAGGAAAATGTCATTGTAGGCCGGGCCCCGCGATACGAACCGCCAGCGCAACGAAGGAGGATTCGCGACGGTGGTGAGTTCGCTGACGGCGAGTTCTGCGGCCAGACGAGCCGAGTCGCGCGCCGTATCCCACGCGCCGGCGGCACGTCCATCGAAGAGCCGCTCGACGTCGGCGGCTCTGACGCCGCCTCCACAGACCATCGCCAGACAGGCCGCAATGGCCCACCGCGTACCGGCGGTTCGCATGGCCGATCCTCCCTGTTAGCCCACTAGGCAGATCCGGAGTTCCGCGCGCGCCTCTCCGTCTCCTGCGTCGTGCGAGGATCGGCCCGTTGGCTCGTGGGCATGCCGCGCCCATCCCCGAGCGCAATCAGACTGACCTCACCGCGTGCGCGACGGTTGCGTGGCACGGGTCAGCCCGACCGTGATCGGTCGTCCGCCGCTCATGCGCCCGAGCGGCAGCGTGAACGTCAATGCGTAGGCACGCGCTGTCGGGTCGTAGTCCGTCTGGTACCAGTCGTGCCCCTGCACGGACTGGTCTATGACCTGACGCTCCGAGCCGATCTGCCGGTAGAGCGAGAAGCCGTCGGGGTTCCGAAGCCCGGTGAAGGTGACGGGCACGTGGCCGAGTCCGCCGGTGATCTCGGCCGCAGCCGTCGAGCCATTGGAGGATCGGACCACGACGGGTGTGCGCCTCAGCAGCCGTCCGGAGAGAGCGCGAACGCGCAGGTCATTGCCTCGTGCCTCGCGCCACACCATGCGCCACGTGTTGGCATCCTTCGTCAGGGCCTGCCGCAAGGCTTCGTCGGGTCCATAGTAGTCGCCGGCTGCGACGGGCAGGATCACCAGCTCGATGTCAGCCTCAACGAAGTCGCCGGGCCGCAGTTCGCTCAGGCCCGGAGGCGGAGCGAGCTCGGCGTTGGCGCTGTGGGGACCGTTCTGGGTTCCATATGAGGCAAGATGCGGCGTCATGACGGCCTTGCCTCCCAGACGCGCCTTCCATCGGCGCACCACCATGCCGCGCGCCGCCCATGCGCCATCTCCCGGCTTAATGTGGATGGCATCGTGCAGCGACACCCACGGAGCGTTGCCAGTCAGCGGAATGCCCTGCCGATGGTAGCGGAGCCCCCCGGCCACCACCGGCCATTCCTCGCGCATGCCGCCGATGTCGCCATAGGCCATCGAGCCGAACCGATGGTCGTTGTAGTTATCGGCGCCCACCTGATAGAAAGCGAGCCGGCTGAATCGGATGGGCTTGCGGACCTCATATCGGATCCGGTGGTAGGCGCGATTGATGTCGTCGGTGCGCGGCGTCGAGACCTCGATGCGCGCTTCGATCTCGCCGCCGGGAGTGATGCCTGCATAGACGACCTGCGTCAGGTTGGGCCCCTGTGACAGATAGGCCGGTCTCATGCGCGTCAGAGGTTGACGCTTGCCGTCGGCATCCATGAGCACCAGGAAATCGCCGCCCCCCACGTTGTGGGTCCAGCCCCACTTGCCATCCTTCGTACCCATGCGCGTGACCATGAGGGGCCGGACATCGTCAATCATGGAGCGCTGGAGGTTGATGTCGGGATCGTAGCAGATGGATTCGCCCCAGCTTCCAATGGCGGCCTGATCCCAGAGCTGGTTCATGCCCCAGCCTATGAGGCACAGTTGCGCATGCGAAGCCGACGGAACGCCTCCCCAGCGCGCATAGGCAATGGTAAGCTCAAGCTCACGCTCGGAGCGGGGCGGCAGGCGGAGCATGGTGTAGCCATGGAACCATGGCCCCTCGTAGAGCAGCCGGCGATCGGGCAGGCGATGCCAGTTCTTCGAAAGCTGCACGGGTATGCCGGTGGGCCTGCCGTCTGACTCGCGGAGCATGGCCACCATGCCGGTGATGCCGAAGCCCGGCTCGTCGCGCGCAAAGAGCAGGCGGACAACCTGTTCATGGGCATCGGGGTTCGTCAGCGATAGGCGGTAGCGATCATAGTGATCGAAATCTTGATCGGCCCGCCATGACCCACCGGTCAATCCGATGCGGATCCAGCCCCTGGCATCATCCGACGACACCGTCGGCTTGCGTTCGGCCGAAAGGAGATCGGAGGCGCGAACGATGACCTGCTCCGGGTGATCGCTCGCCGCAAAGGTCCGCACCGCAACGGCGCGCCGGATCTCGCCCGCCTTCCATGGCCCGGCAGCCTCCGAACCGCCGGAAGGTGTAGCGCCGATACCGATTGCGGCCGTGCCGTCGGGCATATCGCGGCGTGCCGTGAGCTCGAGCATGAACGCAATGCGGTCGGGCCATGCGACTACCTCGAGGCGCCCGTCCGCATCGAGCCTCGCACCCGCAGCATCGGCAAACTCCAGTTGCTGCACGTCGAACCGCTGGCAGAATCGCCCCTGTTCGATAATGCGGACCGGATAGGTCATATAGTCGCGCGTGTCCCGCGCCGCGGCAATGCAACGGTAGGAGGTCGGGCCGACCCTCGCCTCGAGACGGAGCGATTCCGGCGGGAGCCCGAACACGACCTCGTTAGGCTCGCCAACGGCCTGCTCGTAGGGCGGCGCGTTCTTCAGAGCGCCGAAATGAGCGAGCGCAGGCTTCTCCACATCGAGCGCCATGCCGTAGCGGCTGGTCCGAACGCAGAGCAACAGGCGGCCGTCGGGCGAGCGGCGTCGAAAACCGTGGGCCCACCAGAGGAATCCGTAGGGCCCGTCGTACAGGCTGGCCCTCGGCGCCGGAACCGCCGGACGTTGACCGGCCCAGCCAACGGCGAGCGTCAGCACGGCGCCCAACACCAGCAGAAATCGTGTGTCCAAGCTGCACCTCCAGGCGGGCCGCTGATCGGGCATGGCGTCCCACCGAACCACGCGCAGGCCAGCCTCGGGGAATAATACACGAAGGACCCAGAATCCGGCGCAGCCGCGGGACAATGCGTCCCCTTCAGGGCGGACGAAAGGGTGTCGCCGTGCGATCCGTGCACCCGGCCCTGCGGACCGGGCTGAATAATGCCGCCCGTTCAGGGCGGACGACAGGGTGTCGCTGTGCGATCCGTGCACCCGGCCCTGCGGACCGGGCTGAATAACGCCGCCCCTTCAGGGCGGACGACGACGTGGGCGGCACGACGCCAACCACTACCCAAGCCGCCTCGATCACAACCGGGGCCGTTCGGCCTGAAGGGCCGATCGTATTCAGGCCGGGCCAGCGGCCCGGTCGTGGCGATGATCGCCCATGACACGTCCGCCGGTGGTTGACGTTTCCGGTCGGGACGGATCGATCGCACCCGTTCAGGGCGGACGAAAGGGTGTCGCCGTGCGATCCGCGCACCCGGCCCTGCGGACCGGGCTGAACAATGCCGCCCCTTCAGGGCGGACGACAACGTGGACGGCGCGATGCCGACGCCCGCCCCATCCGCTTCGATCACGACCGTTGCCGTTCGGCCTGAAGGGCCGATCGTATTCAGGCCGGGCCAGCGGCCCGGTCGCGGCCATGGCCGCCCACCACACATCCGCCGGGATGGTGAATGTTTCCGTTCGGGATGGATCGATCGCGCCCGGTAGAGGCGGACAACGGCCCGTGGGGTATCGTTGATGCGATCAGGGCTCCAAAGCCCAAACACGCTCATGGTGGGCACGAGGCTCCATGCCACAATCGCTCTCGCGTATCCTTGTCCACGTCGTCTTCAGCACGAAGAACCGCGCGCACCTCATCGCCGACGATACGATCGGTGATCTGAGTGCGTACTTGGCCGGCGTTCTCCGAGGAGCTGGCTGTGTCGTCGTAGAGGTGGGCGGCACATCGAACCATGTGCATCTGTTGTTCGGTTTGTCGCGAACGGTGACCCTGGCAAGCCTGGTGGAAACAATCAAGACGAGTTCAACCAGATGGATGCGCCGTCGTCACGCAACCAACGCATGGTTCCGATGGCAGGCAGGCTACGGAGCATTCTCCATCAGCGAACGTGAGCTGCAGTCAGCGGCACGATACGTCGCAGAGCAGCGTGAGCATCACCGCAACGCGACATTCGATGAGGAGTTCGTGGCGCTCCTGCGAAGGCACGGGGTCGAATACGACGAACGGTACATGTGGGACTGAGGTGCCGCCCCTTCAGGGCGGACGACAGGGTGTCGGTATGCGATCCGCGCACCCGGCCCTGCGGACCGGGCTGAATAATGCCGCCCCTTCAGGGCGGACGTCAGGGCGTCGTGGGCGGGATCCGCG
>JAAYVH010000153.1 GCA_012517255.1 Chthonomonadales bacterium | reverse complement strand
GAACACGGAAGTTAAGCCCGCCAGAGCCGACAATACTTGGGGCACAAGCCCCTGGGAAGATAGGACGCTGCCAGGATCCATACCAACCCGCACGGCCCCGACGACCATACCGCCGGGGCCGTTTCGATTCGTGTGGGCGCAATGGGGCCAACCCGCGAAGGAGCTATGGCGATACGAGGCGAATAGGCCCCGTGTAGGCCAGAAACCCGGGAGGGACCCTCGCCCCATGCACAGCTATCCGTTGAGCCTGTCCTTCAAGATGATCGCGATCAGCCCGCAGGTGCGCGTCGCCGACTCGACGGGTCGGCTGATCATGTATGTCCGTCAGAAAGCCTTCAAGCTGCGCGAGGATGTCACCGTCTACTCGGATGAGCAGCAGCGCTTCGAGCTGCTCCGAATCAAGGCCGACCGGATCATTGACGTCTCCGCAACCTACACGATCCGAGATCGGTCCGATCAGGTAGTCGGGGCAGTGCGGGGGCAGGGCATTCGCTCTCTCTGGCGTCGCTCGTTCGCGATCCTCGACTCCGCTGGTCAGGAGATCGGCAGCATAGTGGAGGATAACCCGTGGGTGAAGGTCGTTGACGGCGTGGTGGGCGAGCTGCCCCTCGTGGGATGGATCGCGGCCATGTTCATCAACCCGGCCTACACGGTGACCTTTCGAGGAGCGCCCACGCTGCATCTCGTCAAGAAGCCGTCGTTTCTCGAGCGGCACTTTGAGGTCCAGCGCCTCGCAGACGTCACGGAATCCGATGAGCAGCTCCTGCTGGCATCGCTGCTGATGATGTTGCTTCTGGTGCGAGGCACGGGATGAGCCAGCGATCAGGCCGCATCGCTTGCCCACGATGCGGCGCCAACAACTTCGACACGGTCACAGTCTGCTGGAAGTGCAGCGCGCCCCTGACCGGCGCAGCCCAGCCTGCACCGACGGCTCCCGGCTCCGTCGCGCCGGCGCCGGCGCAGACGTATGCCGCCAGGTCGGCGCCCGGGTCCACGGCGACATCGGACCGTGCCGCGGTCTGGCTGGGCCTGCTGTTCCCCTACTTCGGTCTGCCGGTCGGACTCGTCTTCATGATGCTGGATGATGATCGCAAGCAGCAGCTCGGGCGAACGTGCGTGCTCTGGAGCTGCCTCTCGCTCGTGCTGCACATCGTCTTCATGAGCGCCGCCGCCCTTGGCGTGCGCGAGCTCCTCATGGCGGCGCTTCAGGGTGTGCGAGGAGCCGCGACGCGTTCCGGCGGTCTCGAGGGGCTCTGAGGCGGCCTAGAGATAGTCGCCGTCAGGCTCGAACATGCGGCCGCATCGGGGGCAGTATTCGTCGTCGCGGGCCGCGATGGTCCGGCATTTCGGACACTGGTGAAGCTTGACCGGGAACCGGCCGCACTGGGTGCAGCGCTTCATGTCGGGAAAGACAAGTGCGCCGCAGTATTCGCAGGCCGAAGGTTCATCCGGGCGTCGCATCGGCTTCAGGCTTTCACTGCTCGTCGAGCCGGCGCATGAGCAGGCCGCTCCAGAGCTTCGGCTCGAAATAGGTGGACTTCGGCGGCATTCGGTCGCCCGCCGACGTGACTGCCCGCAGGTCGTCTGCCGACGGGAAGCCAACAAGGAACGCGACGGGCGCTTCGCCGGCCTGAACCTGCGCGACCGCCTCGTCGGCGTGCCTTGTGTATCCGACCTCCGTCGCAGATCCTTCCATCAGGGGATCCAGTACCAGCGTCTGCAGGATGGACACGTCGAGGGAACGCCAGGCATCGCTCCTATCCCGAGCGGCCTCTCGAAGGTCGCTGTCGTCGCGGAGTCGGGCGCGCCAGAAGCCTCCTCGGCTGGCGACCACGAACGATCCTTCGGCGCTGCGCATGCCCGATACCATGGATTCGATGTCCGAAGCGTCGCGAACCTCGGCCATCTCGAATAGTCGCGCCATCTCGCCCAGCAGGTCGTCCA
Organism: Chthonomonadales bacterium; assembly: GCA_012517255.1. Taxonomy (GTDB): domain Bacteria; phylum Armatimonadota; class Chthonomonadetes; order Chthonomonadales; family CAJBBX01; genus JAAYVH01. Next base: position 8,686 of record JAAYVH010000153.1, on the reverse strand, counting down.
CGTCCTCGTCGGTCAGCCCTCGCACAATCCGGTGCGTCGGGAGAACGACCAGTCCGGGGGCCTCAAAGGGTATGAGGGCGATCATGATTCGATCGGCGGCCGGATACTCCCGGCTGTAGTTGAGCGCCGTCTCGTAGCGGTGGTGGCCGTCGGCAATCCAGATGCGCCGCGCCGCCATCTCCGCCCGCACCTTCTCCAGCACGTGGGGCTCCGTAACCGCCCAGACCTCATGGACGTCGCCGTCCACGTCGGCTCGGAGCATGGGAGGCGTGCCCCCCGTCGCCCCGGTCAATGCGCCGATGATCCTCTGTCCGGGGTCCTCATAGAGGCCCATAATCGGCTCCACGTTGGCCGCCGTCGCTCGCATGAGACCCAGCCGATCGGCCTTGGCCGCAGCCTTCGTGTGCTCATGGGGCAGGACCACGCCGTCCTCATAAGGCACCAGCTTCAGGGCACACAGGAAGGCGGTCCGCGAGGTCGTCGCGCCTGATAGGGGCGATGTGAACGACTGACGGTAGACGTAGAGGGCCGGCTCGGCGTCTTCGACGAGGATGCCCGATCGCCGCCAGACGCCCCAGACTTCGCCGGCCCGAGCATGACCGTCCGATGGACTCTCGTCTGCCGCCAGTCGCTGAAGGATGATCCTGACAACGTTGTGAGGATCGCGGGCGTACAGCCGATCGCGTTCTTCCGGCGAGATCACATCATAGGGCGGCGACACGACACTGCTCAGGTTGGAGATCAGGTCCATGTTGTAATGGATGCCGCGAAAGGCGGAGATATCGGCCATGAATCGCCTCGGTTAGCCGAACAGACCGGCTGGATGGCATATCGTACCCGACCGGTCGGCGACGCCATGGAACTCGTGCTCGCGGCAGCCGGGTATGTCATAATCCGATCAGGACGCGGTCACAAGGCAGCGCCGTGCCCGTCAAGGAGTGGCCCATGAGCGGTACTTTCGCGCTCCCGGAGAATCCGGACTACGGCCTTCGCGACAGCGCTCGCGACTCGGTGCGCTTTGCGCATCGTTGCCTCGAGCCCATCGAAGGCGGCCGGTGGCGGGCGATCAGCACGTTTGTGGATCCCGAAGCGCGGCCCCAGCCCTGGCACGACTTCGGGCCGCTCGAAGGTCCTGGTTGGGCGGCCAACGCGCTGGGCGGAGCCTACCTCCTCTATGCCTGGAGCGCTTTCGACCACTGCCACCTGCTCCTGCACGTCGCGCTGGGCCTCCTGGACCATGTGCTCGACGACGGGTTCATCGAATCCAACGGCCTCATCTGGGGCTATCGGCATGTCGTGTCCAACGAGCGCTGCCTCAACTTCAAGCAGAACAGCGAGTGGCTGTGCCCGGGCTCCATGGCCAGAGTCGGGCTGCAGGCTCTCTGGATGGCCGATCTGCTGGCGGACGGCGATCCCCGCCGGGAGCGGCTCCATGCCTGCGCCGCCAACGCCGCTCGCTGGATCATCGGCACGGTCACGGAGGTTGACGGCTGGTATCCGCGCCGCTGCACCCCATCGGGCGTTCCGTATGAGCGGAGCGCCGAAGGGGGTCCCGACCCGCAGTTCTCGTCCAGCGGCGATGGCTATCACATCCCGTGGCTGCTGTTGGAGCTCAACGATCGCGGCTTGCCTGCAGACCTTGAGCATGCGCGGCAGCGACTGAACACGGCTGTGGCCCGGGGCATATTCGGCAGCGTGAACCACGACACCTACGACGACGACGAGAACGTGGCGCGAGCGGTTGCCTTCCGCACCTGCCTGCGAGCTGCGCGAACCCTGGGAGACGAACGCTATCGGGCCTTCGCCTACGAGGCGGCGCTAGCCGGCCTCGATCGTTTCAAGATGACCGAAGACCGCAACGGCGTCGCGACCACCGGCCTGCTCTTCATGGAGGATTCGTGGGATACCGCCTACCTGTGGGAAAACGCAGAGGCCGCCCTCGCCTACATCGAGGCGTTTGAAGACACGCGGGACAGGAACTTTCTGTGCTGGGCCGTGACCATTCTGCGCGCCATTGCGAAGCATCACTACGGTTCGCTCGGATTCCTGACCGAAGGGGTGGACTGGAACAACCACGTCGGCAGCCAGCACCATGTCAGCGAGGCCGAGTTCGGGGCCATCCGCTACACGGAGCCGCTGCTCAACAACCTGCACCATATCGAGGCGGTTATGCGGGTGATGCGGCTAACGGAGTCGTGCGAGTGATCGTGCGCCCGGACGTGCTGATTGTCGGCGCGAGCCTGGGCGGAGTCGCGGCGGCGCTTGCGGCGGGTCGTGCAGGCGCGCGGACGCTTCTCGTCCATGAGGGCGAGTGGATCGGCGGTCAGCTTACGGCCCAGGGCGTGTGCACGCCGGATGAGAACGCGTGGGTCGAGCTGGGGGGTTGCACTGCGAGCTATGCGGCAGTCCGTGCCGCCATCCGCGACCACTACCGCAACCGCTATCGCCTCTCCGAGGCGGCGCTGGCGCAGCCCCATCTCAACCCGGGTTCCTGCTGGGTCAGCCGAATCTCTGTCGAGCCCCTGGTCGCCCAGAGCATCCTGCGCGACATGCTGGCGACCGTGCCGAACGTGACGGCGCTGAGCCGCACAGCCGTAATCGGCGCCCGGATATCCGATGATCGCGTCGAAACGATCACGACGCGCAGCGCCGAGGGAGCCGTCCTGGTTTTCGAGCCTCGGTTGGTGCTGGATGCGACCGACCTCGGCGATCTGTTGCCCATCACGGGCGCCGAACATCGGCTCGGCGCAGAAGGGATGGAGGAGACCGGCGAGCCGGACGCACCGCCTGAGCCTCGTCCGGATTGGGTCCAGCCCTTCACGTTCCCGTTCGCTCTTGAGCTCAGGCCCCGGGGCGAGGATCATACCATCGCGGAGCCTCCTCGCTATGCCGAGTTCAAGGCGATGCAGCGTTATCATGTGCTCGACGGCGCCATGACGCGCATGTTCGGGGAATATGGCTGGTGGGACTATCGGCGCGTGATCGCGGCGAGCAACTTCGACGATCCCGCCCTCCCGAGCGACGTCTCCATGATCAACACGGGCTCGAACGACTTCCGCGGCGGCACGCTGCCCGCCCGCAATGCGCGCGCCGCCGCACGAATCCTGCGAGACGGACGCCTCGCTTCACTGGGCTACGTGCGGTGGCTGCAGACCGAGTGCCCGCGCGAAGATGAGCCCGGACGGTGCGGATATCCGGAGCTGCGCCTGCGGGCCGACTGGTTCGAAACCGCCGACGGCATAGCGCCCATGCCCTACATTCGGGAGTCGCGCCGACTGGTTGCGCTCCACACGGTACGGGAGCAGGACATCGTGGTGCGGGATGGTCAGGGCAACGAGCGCCAGATGGGCGCGCGGGCGGCCTTCATGCCGGACTCCGTCGGCATCGGGCATTACTGGCTCGACATCCACGAGGGAGGAACCGACGAGCCCGGTCGCTTCATGGAAACCAGGCCCTACCAGATTCCTCTCGGCGCCCTCATCCCCGTGAGGATGCGCAATCTGCTGGCGGCCTGCAAGAACATAGGCGTCACGCACCTCGCCAGCGGCGCCTTCCGCCTGCATCCCGTCGAATGGAACATTGGCGAGTCGGCCGGGTCTCTCGCTGCCTTCTGCATCGCCCGAGGCGTCGAGCCCCGCAGTGTATGGTCCGATCCTCGACTCCGGTGGGGTTTTCAGCGGTGTCTGCTCGATCAGGGGGTACCGCTCTTCTGGTGGGGCGATCTTCCCCACAGCCATGCGGTGTGGCGCGCAGCTCAGGAGCTGGCCATGCTAGGGCGGTTCGACAATGATCCCGATGTGGCGTTCAGGCCAGATCAGCCGGACCCCGCTGGCTCCGGCCGGACGCGCGCCGAAGCCGTTCAGGAGGAGTGGCGCGCCCTCAGGCAGACAGACTCATCGCCGCCTCGCCAGGCCGTCACCCTTCAGTTGGGCACCCAGGGGCGTCCGACCTGATAGCGGGCCATGAGGTAGACGGATGCCAGCACGCCGGCAGTCACCGCCTCAGCGACGATCGGGTTGCCGGTGAGCAGTGCGCTCCCCGTGATGGGAATGCTGAAGGCGATGTGAACGAGGAACGAGTAGAGGCTGTTCCTTCCCAGCAGCGCCAGCGCCTCCAGTGATGGTCGGAGCATGCCCACGCGAGCCAGGGCGACCTGCACGAGCATATACAGGGCGGCGATGGCCACGAAGAAGTAAGCCACCCTGCCGAGCCTGAGGGGATGTCGGTTCCAGAGGAGTGCATCCCACCGTGCACGGTCATAGAACGCGAAGGCAGGCGTGTGTACCCAGACTACGACGACCGTTGCGACGAGCAGGAGCGACAGCGTCCAGAGGAGCGCAGTGCGCCGGGGGGCGATGACGCGATCGCGGATGAAGCCGTAGTGATAGCCGATACAGAGGCCAGGGACGAAGAGCCCCTGCCACGCGAGCGGCGGAAACGCGTCGCCCGATGAGCCATGCGCCCAACTGCCCACGCCGGGATCGTACTGCGTGTAGACCAGCAGCCCGACCGACGCAGCCACGACAAGCCAGGTCAGCCGCCGCCGCATGAGCTCGAAGACCATGGGAGCGAAGCCGAGCAAGAACACATACAGCGGGAGCACATTGAGGGCGTGACCCGGCTGCAGTTTCAGGCTCACGAGAAGATACACGAACTCGCCCGGAGCGTGGGTTGAGAAGCGCGGTATCTGCGCGTGGTTGTAGAACGCGCCGTTGCCGGCGACGGCCATGAGAACCACGCCGCAGTGCACCAGCCAGATCGTGAGCATGCGTCGCCAGATCGCCTTGTATGCGTCGAAGACCTTGCCCGTCTGCATCTTGCGCCGGTACACGAAGCCCATGACCAGTCCCGCAAGGAACACGAATCCCTCTGCCCCGCTGACGAATCGGAGAAAGTGCGCGGACTGGTTGATGAGCGTGGAGGTCCCCACGTGCGCGGTGATCATCATGACGATGCACAGCCCACGCAGGACATCAATGGCCTGATTGCGGCCCGGTTTCGACGCGGATGTCAGGACGCCTGCCCGCGCCGCTCCCTGTGCCGACGCGACAGCGGCGCCGGATGCGACGCACACTCGAATAGCCTCATACGCACGCGGGGACGACGACCGCATGCATATCTATGATACCACCGCGCCGACGGACAGGAAGGAAGATGCGGCGTGACGGCCAAATACGCAGACATCTGAGCCGATTCGTTGACCGTCGGCGCCGGGATGGAGGCCCGCAATGGACATGAGCCGCAAGGAGTTCATCGGGATGGCCGCAGCGTTCGCAGGAGGAGCGGCATCGGAATCGTCGGACGTCTTCGACCTCGAGCGGCAGGCCGATCCGCCGCCCGTGGATACGGGCGAGCCCTACGACCTGTTGGGAACGCGCATGGTGTTCACCAACTGGTTCTATGTGCGCCCGGGCAGCTTCGGCTGGTACGACGCTCAGGGGCGCAACGTGACGGTGGCCGGCTCCGAGGGACCGTTCGGGGCGACCATGAGACGCGTGGACCACCCTCACGGCATCAGGCTCCGCGCCGAATCGGCCCGGCGTCGCGGACCGGTCATCGCGCCTGAAAGGCCGTGGGAGCAGGGCGGAAGAGGGCTTGCGTTCGGCTGCGTGCTCATGGACGGCGGCAGACTCCGAGCGTGGGGCGGCTGCCCGGCGGGTCCCTGTGTCTGGGAGAGCGCCGACGGTGTCGCATGGACGCGTCCCAAGCTCGGCGTCAAAGAACACGAGGGCTCGCGCGAAACCAACCTGCTGGATGCCGGTGTCGGCGCGGTCTTCGTGGATCCTTCCGCGCCCGATCAGGAGCGCTACAAGTCGGTGACGCTCGGCGACATCAACGTTGAGCAGTATGCCGCGTTCAGAGCCAGGCATCCGGGCCGATGGCAGCCGCGCGCCTATCGCAAGGATGTAGGGCATGTCTATGCACTCCGCGGTCACGTCAGCCCCGACGGCATACGCTGGCGCACGCTGCCCGAGCCGCTCTGCCTCGAACACAGCGACACGCAGATCGTGGCCTACCGCGATGTGCGGCTTGGCAAGTATGTGATCTACACCCGCAGCTACATGATCGGGCCGCGATCGCCCCGCGCGCAGGGCGAGAACATCGTCTGGTGGGGAGGCGATGCCGGAGGACCGGGCCGGCGCTCGATCGGGCGCACCGAGAGCTCCGACTTCGCGGCCTTCCACGTCAGCGACGTAATCGTCGTGCCGGGGCCTGACCTGCGCGCCGATGATGTGCTCTACACCAACTGCAGGACCTGCATCCCGCAAGCTCCCGACCAGCATCTCATGTTCCCCGCCGTGTGGCACACGTACGACGACACGACCACCGTCGTGCTCGCCTCAAGCCACGACGGGCGTGTGTGGCAGTTCGTTCCTGGCAGCAGCGTTCTGGACACGGCTCCGTTCGGCGAGTGGGATGGGGGATGCGTGTTTGCGCAGCCCGATCTGGTTGAGCTCCCTAACGGTGACTTCGCCCTTCCCTACACCGGCTATGACGTGCCCCACAAGTATCCGCGCGGCCAGTACCGCTATGCTCCCGGCCTCGCAGTGTGGCCGAAAGGGCGCATCGTCGCGCTGGAAGCCGAGCAGTCGGGCGAGTTCGCTACCGTCGGTATCATCCCGCCGAAATCGCGGCTCCTTGTCAACGCGGTGACCAAACGAGGCGGCTCGTTGCTGATCGAGGCCGCCGGCATGACCGGCAAGCCGCTGCCGGGCCGAGCGTTCGCCGACGCCGTGCCCATCCTGGGCGACAGGTTTCGCCATCCGGTGACATGGAAGGACGGCGACAGACTGCCCACCGACGCAGGCGTCATCCTCCGCTTCCGGATGGATCAGGTGAAGCTATACGGACTGGACTTCGTGTGACCTGATCAGACGGCCAACGTCTCGAACGTCGTTGTCAGCTCCTGCGTCTCGCCGGTCTCGGCGGCTCGGTAGCCGGCCTCGATGATCTCGATGACGTGGCGAGCGTGCTCGGCGGTGGCGATGGATGGCGTGCCGTCGAGCGCCCAGTCCACGAGTTGCATGGTGTCCTCGAAGACGTGGGCCTCCTCCATCTCCCGGTGCGGTCCGACGACGTGCGGCAGCAGCGCGGTGTCGCCATAGCGCGACGAGTCGGCTATCTCCCTACCCGGGTACTGGATCGGTTGGCCGTTGAGCGTGCTCCCCTGGATGACGCCCTTGGCGCCGAAGTAGGCCGGCGAGCCGAACTGGGTGACCATGCCGGCGAACGTGCCGTGAACGAACGCATAGAGCTCGTCGCCAAAGTCCAGGAGCAGCATCGTGTTGTCATCGGCGTCACAGGCGTAGGACTCTCCGCGATACCGTCGTTCCTTGATGGCCACGCCTGAGAAGCCGGTCACGCGCTTCGCCGGACCCAGGACGCCGGTCAGGGCGTGGAGGCCATAGACCGTCATGTCGTACATCGGTCCCCCGCCTGGCTTGCGCCAGTACCACGCCGGGTTGACATTGGACAGCGGATCGTCGCCCTGGCGCACGGATTCGTGCTCATGATAGGCGCCGAAGGCCGCACCCGTCGCTGCCCACGAGATCTGACCGATCCCGCCATCGAGGATCAGCTTGCGGATGTACCGGTTCACCGGACGCAGCATCTGCCCGGGCGAAGCCACGAGCCGCACATGATGCGCGGCGGCCTCCTCGATCAGGTGGGTGGCCTCGGCCGTCGTGGTTGTCATCGTCTTGTTGAAGTGGATATGCTTGCCCGCACGGATGGCTGCCAGCCCCTGCTCATAGTGGATGCCGATCGGCGAACAGATCGTTACGGCATCCACCCTGTCATCGGCCAGCAGGTCCTCGTAGCGCTCATAGGCGCGGAGGACGCCGTAGCGGTCAGCGGCCGCCTGTGCCCGTCCCGGCGCCGGATCGCAGACGGCGGCGAGGAAGAGCCGGTCCTGCACATCGCTGAGGCACAGATGCTCGAGCGCGCCGCGGATGCCGATGCTGCCCGCCCCGACGACGCCGATGCCCAGTCGCCGTGCCATAGTTCACGCTCCCATCTGGGTGACCCGCCCGCCGGTGACCGGCAGGTAGGCTCCCGTAACGTAGCCGGCCAGATCGCTCATGAAGAAGACGCAGGCGTTGCCAATCTCATCGGCGCTGCCGTGACGCCGAAGGGGCAGGCTCTTGCCGAAGTTAATGGAACCGTCCGACGAAGTGTCTACCTTCTCGTCGGCCATCCAGCCCGGCGCGACCATGTTCACCGTGATGCCGAACGGTCCGAGCTCGCAGGCCATGCTGCGCGAGATGCCCACCATGGCTCCCTTGCCGGCCATGTAGGGCGCCCAGCCTGCCGGCGCCATGTTCCACAGCTCCGTCACGATGTTGACGATTCGGCCTCCGCCCTGCGCCTTCATGTGGGGCAGGGCGGCGCGCACGGTGTTGAGGACCGCTCGGCAGCCGTAATAGAACATGTTCGTGAAGTCGTCCATGGGCGAGTCGGCGACCGTGCCGGGCTGACTGCCGGAGATGGCGTTGTTCACGATGCCGTCGAGGTGGCCGAAGTGGCCGACGATCGCGGCCACCATGTTGGCGACCTCTGCGGCATCCCGCACGTCGGCGCAGTAGGGCGCCGCGTTGCCCAGCTCCTGCGCCAGCGTGGCGGCCCGCTGGGCGCTGGACGTGTAGTTGATGGCGACCGTCGCGCCGTGGCGCGCCAGCATCCGGCT
>JAAYVH010000021.1 GCA_012517255.1 Chthonomonadales bacterium | reverse complement strand
TGTTCGGCCGGATGGTGGGCGGGCGGCCTGAAGGGCCGGGATCGCGTCGCTTCGCTCGCGATGACGTGCGGCGCGCGGGGCGTACATCGCGATGATGCGAGGCGCGCTGTACCCGGCCCACCAGGCCGGGCTGAGCACTGGCGGCCCTTCAGGCCGGACTCCGGCGCAACCGCATGTTCCCTCGTACGGACCTCCGCCAGCACGCGCAGCGAAGTCCATACGGATCCGTACCGGACAATCCCGAGCGCTCCCGGTCGTCGGATCGAATCGGCAATGACTGCTCGGGATCGCGTCGCTTTGCTCGCGATGACGTGGGCCGATCGTCGCTCGCCATGGTGCGTGCGCTCCGGAGGCCCGTAGGGGCGAATCAACCGCCAAACCGAACTACCATGAAGATGAACGCGGCAGCGCGCGGTTGGTTCGCCCGTGTCACGCGTGAGGCGCAGGCGAGCCGATGAACGCCGCCATGCGTCGGAACAAGGGCGTACCAGCCGGTTGCGGCCTGGGATCGTGTGTTTGCGACCCTGGCCTTCCGGCTGATACGCCCCTACGTGGCGCGCGCGGAGCCCGCCTTGATTTCGACACGGCGCTTCGCGCCTGCTCAATCACCGGCGGGCTGTCGTTCGTCCGGATGGCGGTCGTCCGGCGAATACGCACCGACGAAATCGGCGCGGGCCGTAGGGACACGTTGCAACGTGCCCCTACCCATTGCCGCCGCGACGCCTCACATCTCACCTCTTCGCCCTTCACCCTTCATCCTTCACCCTTCATCCTTCGCCTTTCGCGCCCATCCGCTCATCGAGGATCTGCCGCCGGAGTTCGTCTTTCATGAGGCTCATGATGCGGCCGCTCTTGTGGGCGGTGTCGGTTCGGACGAGGGCCGGGTAGCGCTCCGCAAACAGGCGATCTACGGTGGCGTTGATCTCCATCCTCTGGCGCGGGTCCAGGCTGTCCCAGTAGTCATCCTGAATGGCCCGCATGGTGTCTCGTGCGAGCTCCTCGCGCTCTTGCTGGCGTCGGCGCTGTTCGGCTTCTTCGCGGAGGCGGTCTTCGCGCAAGCGCCTCTCTTCAGCCTTGATGTAGGAGGCAGGCGGCGCCCAGTCTTCCTTGATGGCTTTGATGAGCATGGCGGCAGGCTCGCGTGCGTCCCGGTAGGGCAGCATGGCGAGCTGCTGGGCGATGCGCCGCTCGTTATAGGACCGGAGCAGCTCGGAGGCCGTATCCTTGCTGACGCCGACCTCAAGCAGCCGATCGAGCACAGAAGCAACAACACCCGGCGCTGTTGTTGTTCTCTCTGGTGTGCTCTCTGCTGTAGTCTCTGTTATAGATTTGCCGGAATCGGGCAGATGGTTTTCACCCTTTGGGGAAGTTGGATTTTGCCCATCGGGTGAAATGGATTTTGACGTTTGGGGAAAATCGGAAGGCTCCGACCGATCGGTCGTTCCTTCAACGACGGCGCGCCAGGCCTCGATGAAGGCGTCATGGCAGATGCGCAGGTGGACGGTCGGAGCTCCGTTGAACCGAAAGAGCCGCGTCTCGATGAGCTGCTTCTGGCGCAGGGCCTGCAGGGCACGATCGGCTTGCTTGGGACTGATGCGGCACTCTTCCCACCAGTCGGTGCGGCCCCGGGCGATCCATTGCTTGCCCTCGCGCTCGATGCGGAGGCGGCTGCGGCCGTCCCTATCGGGCAGATGCCAGTAGACGATCTGCGACAGCATGATGCCGGCCACAAGGTCGCCGGCCATGTCAATGTAGGCGCGCTTGACCTCGAGGGTGTCGCGCGATGATCGCTCCCAGAGAAGGAAGCGGTCGAAGGGCGAGGCTGCAAAGGGCGAGGCGGACGCCTGATCGGCGCACGAAGGCGCGCCATCGCCGCCTGACCCCGGCAAAGCGTGCCGCGGCATGGTGGAAGCTCTCCTTTGCCCTTGTGCCCGACGGGCGTTTCACGGACGCGCGGCGGGCCGGATGGAACGAACGAAACCTATGGGACCTGCTTGTCTCCTTCGAGGCAATCCGGATACTTTTCCAGGATCGCCTGCGCCACCAGATTGGTCATGCTGGCGTCGCGGTTGGTCTTGCTGAGGTTGTGCGCCAGGTCGACAAGGTAGTCATGCATCGCCTGGGGCAGCCTCACATAGAGGGCCTGACGGCCTCGCGCCGATAGAATACGCGCGTCTACCAATATACCCGATTCATCTCGCGAAAAGCGGAAAGCCTCTACAGACGATTGTTGGGTATTTTCTTCATCGGCGAGGGACGGATCCCCCTCGCCCTGCACAGAAGATGACGCGACATCCCCCTCGCCCTTGAGGGGGGAGTGTTGGGGCGGGGGTGATTCGACTGTCGCTGTTTCGGTGGAAGGGCGATGGGCATCCCCCCTCCCTCTTGTCCCCGCCCTCCCGGGGGGCGGCGGTAACGACGCCGCATCCGCGTCGCCCTGCACAGAGGAAGACGCCACACTCCCCTCGCCCTTGAGCGGGGAGGGTTGGGGCGGAGGCGACGAGACGCCTGTCGCCTCTGGTTCCTCCTCCGGGCCGACACCGAGCTTCTCGGCGAGGGATTCGAGGATCCCCTTGCCGGGCTTCAGCATGCTCTCGTGGACGGGGATCTGCCTACGCGCCAAGGCTCAGCACCTCCCGGGCAAGCTCCTGGTAGTCTCTGGCCGGATGCGATTCGGGAAAGACATGCTGGAGCGGCTCGGCCTGATAGGCGGCTTCGGCGACCTTGGTGCCCGAGCGAATGGCCGTGCGCAGCAGATTGGGGCCGAAGCGCCGCTCGAGAAGGTCGCGCGTCGTATTGGATGCGACCGTATTGTCGGACTTCGTATGCAGCACGCGCACGGCCCGCAGGTCCTTGTTGTAATCGCGCACCTGCTCGAGGATCGTCTCCATATTCTCGGTCCCGCGGATGCCGAGCGGGCCTTTATCAATGGGGATGATCACTTCGTTGGCGCACCCGAGGGCGTTCAAGGTCAGGCGGTCGAGGCTGGGCGGCGTGTCTATGAGGATGAACTCGAAGTCGTCTCGAACCTTCTGGACGGCGTCCCGGAGGATGAAATCGGCGCCGAACTGCTGGCCAAGATGCATGGGCACGAGCCCCAGGGCGAGGCAGCTCGGCACGAGCCAGAGATTGGCGGGCGGCTCGATCTTCACCCAAACTTCGCGCAGGGCCTTGCGCCGGAGCATGACATCGGCGATGGAGAGCGCGCCGGGTTCCTCGCGGTCAATGCCGAACAGCTTCGTCAGGTTGGCCTGGGGGTCCACGTCGATCAGGAGCGTGCGCACGTCGCGCCCGAGGAGGACGCCGAGCTCCTGCACGGTGGTCGTCTTGCCCACGCCGCCCTTCTGATTGGCGACGACGATGATGCGGGGCTGCCTGACGGGCCGGAAGACGGCGAGGACCTCCTCGCGGTCCACCATATAGCGTCCGGTCGGGGTGCGCGTGGCCGATTTCAGCCGCCCGTCGCGGATATAGTTCCGGATGGTCTGCGGCGAGACCCTTGCAAGGACTGCGGCGTCGGTGAGAGCGACAAGGGCGCCCATAGCGGCTCCTCAGCGAGGTTTGGCAAAGTATAAGCATCGCTGCGCGCTATGTCAAGAGTTTTGGCAAAAATGCGCGAATGTTCCGCGGCCGCCCCCTGCGCCGGCGTCACATTGTGGCGCAGCCGACGGCCTCGGACGCAGATCGCTGCGGCAGCCCGCCGGTGATTGAGCAGGCGCGAAGCGCCGTGTCGAAATCCAGGCGGGCAATGTTCGTCCGGCTGATACGCCTCTACGACAATCGCGCGGGCCGCGGAGGCGAAGGGGCACGTTGCAACGTGCCCCTACCGATGGCCGCCGTGACGCCGACACGTCATTGCGAGCGAAGCGAAGCAATCCCGAAGGGTAACCCGTCGGGATCCGCGGTGCCGCGTTGGGGCACGTTGCAGCGTGCCCCTACCAGGGACGCCGGCACATCCACACGTCATTGCGAGCGAAGCGTGGCAATCCCGAAGGTTAGCCCGTCGGGTTCCGCGGTGCCGCATTGGGGACCGTCGCGACGTGCCCCTACCAGGGACGCCGCGACGCCGACACGTCATTGCGAGCGAAGCGTGGCAATCCCGAAGGTTAGCCCGTCGGGTTCCGCGTTGCCGCGTTGGGGCCTGTCGCAACGCGCATCGCCATCGCCGACGGTGCAGAGTTCTTACCGGTACGATATGGCATCGTTGACGACCGAATCGGGCAGAGCTGATCGTGAAAATGCGCATGGCGCCGTAGCGCTTGAGCGTGACTGTGCTCAGAGCCGGCGGCAGGGTTTTGCGACCTCCATATAAAAAAGGGCGCGTGCCGCCGCGTCGCGCAGTCGTTGCTGTGCGCAGGACCGACGAACGATGTGCGGAATGTCGCGGGCGCCGCTCGCGCTCAGCGCATCCTGAACGGCTGGAAGGTCTGCAATCATCGGCGTCTCCTCCGTGGTCTTGGAGCCGACGACCCTTCCTGAGAGCCTGTGTCCAGGGGCCGCATGAGCCGGTTCTTCGCTCAGTTCCGTCGCGCGATTCCACGGAACGCGACGCCGAGCGCCTGAGGCTGTTCGGGATCATTCGGTACGAACCCGCAGGGACTTCGCTTCGCTCCTGAGACAGCGCCCTTCGCCTTCGAACCCGCCTTCCGCCGCCGCGCCGCGTAGCTCCCCGCGAGGACTGGTTCGCGTACGGTATGTGCTTGCAGCCGGCGCTGGTATGCTGGAATCCATGGGCGTCGTCGAAGGAAAATCACGCGGAGCTATTGACGAAACGATCGGAGCGTACTATGATATACAAGCCGACGTGCATCCGGTGGGGCCCGTTTGCTTCATGTGCCGTTGTGAAGCCTTCGAGGGACCATCGCTCGCGGACGTATACGGACGCAATAGGACTGATTCTGTTCGCTGCATGGTGTGAGCGGCTATGGAGGACCACACCACGTGACGTTGCGTGTTGACGGCTGCGGCATACGAAATAGGTCGACGGTGCAACAAAGATGCACCGCTGACGCCCGTCGGCGCGTCAACGCTTTGCGTCCGGCGTCATCATCTGCTCCGCCTAGCTCCTGCAACATCGCCCATCTCCCAACTGCCGTGGTAATGTCACGACTGCGCCGACTTGGTGCTGATGGCGCTTTCTCTGCGAGGCTCAGGTACATATCTCCTTCGGCATGGTGTCCGCGATCTGCGCTCCTTCCTGTCACCATGCGCAACCTACATCACACGGCGGCGGACAAGACGGCCGCCCGACCTGAACAGAAGAAGTACGCGTAGATGATGATGTCGGGGACACGAAGCCCACGCAGCGGGCAAGCATCTCTGGCAGATGGAGGTAATCACATGATGATCACGGGCAAGCGTCTACTGGTCCTGGCAGCCGCTGCAGCGCTGGCGTCCGTCCTGGCCGGCTGTGGGGGAAGCGGCACCAGTGCATCTCTGACGGGACGTGTCACCGACAGCCGCGGCGCTGCCATCCAGGGCGTGACCGTGAGCCTGGTGTCGCCTGTTGCGGGGCGAAGCGCAGCAACGGACGCCTCGGGGCGGTTTACTCTCGGAGGCTTGCCAGGCGGACAGACGGTCATCGTCCGCTGCAAGAAGGATGGGTACGTTAGCGAGACCAGCTACCCGATCCCAGTGACACAGGGGCAGAGCTCGGAGTACGAGACGGTTCTTGTGCGCGTTGGAACTTCAACAGTGGTGGATGCGACGGTAGAGAACGTCGTGACGCATGCGCGCCCGGACGGCATCCGCGCATCGGTGCGTCTGCCAGCAGGAAGCATCGTGGACTCCGCGGGTCTCCCCGTCGCGTCGGCGGTGGTGAACATGACCGTGATACCCATCGACCCGGAAGGCGACGAGTGTCGGCCCGAAGTGATCGCCACGCGCGATCCGGGAGACGACAAACCGGCGCCGCTGATAGCTACCCCGGCCGTCGCAGTTGAGCTCAAGGATCCAGCAGGCAACGAACTGAAGCTGGATCCAACCAAGCCGGCGATCATCGAGTTCCCGATCGTGCCGTCTAGCGATCCCGGCAAACCCACCGTCGGACTGTGGGCTCAGAAGGCGTTGCCCGCGTCGTGGGTAGAAGAAGGCACCGCAACCCGCGATGATACCGTGAACCCGCCCGTGTATCGGGCCCAGGTCACGCACTTCTCGCAGTTCGTCTCGGGGACGCGGGGGCCCTATCCGTACACGGCGGTCATTACCGTGTACAACGATCCGACAATACCGAGCCCCGTTCCAGTACCAGGCGCCTATGTCAAAGCGGTGGATCTGGGGGCCGGGATTATTCAGGTGGGCACGACGGACGCGAACGGCGTAGTCATGTTTTCCATGCCGGGCACTAGCTACTACATACGCTCGTCAAAACTGGGCTACACCGACAGACGAGTCTATTCGACCTTACAGCACCTCACCATCATCAGCGTGGCGTACTGGCTGCAGAAAATCACGACCGGCGGTTCCGGCAGTTGACGTCGGCCTGTCAAGAAGGCGATCGGCGCTCGATGAAGCACACGATGACTGGTAGCAAGGAGTTGAACTATGCATAGGGCGTTGTACTGGTTGGCAGCTTTCACGCTGTGTATGTGCGTCACCACGGCAGTTCCGGCACAGGAGCAGATCAGCAATGGGGGCTTTGAAGTACTCGACACTAACGGAGAGCCGGCTCCCTGGATTCTCGATGGGCAGGGAATCACCACAACCACCAGTCCGGTACACGCCGGGTTCCTGGCGATGCAGTTCTCGAAGGTGGGTTCGCCGGCAACACTGACCCAAACAGGCATTGCCGCACCGTGGGGCCACGAGTTCCTGATCGGTTTCTGGCTCTGGGACGACACCGATCTAGGAGTCCCGGAGATCGGTACGAAGACGTTCAAGGTGACATTCGACGGCACCGAGTTCGACGTCGGGAGTGGTCCATCGCGTCAGCAATGGACCTACTACTCGTTCTATGCCTACGGAACCGGGGACCCTAGCGCATCCATCGTGTTTGAAGGACAGCATGATCAATCCGCCTGGATACTGGATGACGTGAGCGTCTTCAAGACGGGCGAAGTGGTCCCCGAGCCGGCGCTGATGCAGTTGCCCGTTCTGCTCGGGCTGGCCGGTCTGGGCTACTGGCGCCGCCGCAGAATCGCTTGAAGCTGCTCATCTAGCGAGCTAGGAACGAGACGCATCCCGATTAGTCGGGATCGACTAACAGCCTTTCGGCTCTACGACACAGAGCCGAAAGGCTGTTTTCGTGTCAGCGTATGGCGAAGACGGTACCGTCGGAGCAGCCCACATACACCGTGCCGTCTGACCCGATCGCGGGCGAAGTCGTGACGGGCGAGGCGGTATCGAACTCCCACTTTGCGGCGCCGGTAACGCCATCGAGAGCATACAGCCGGTTCGCGTCGCATCCCACGTAGACCGTTCCGTCGCCCGCAATCGAAGGTATGGCACGAGTGGAGAGCCCGGCCATCTGGAACTCCCACAGCTTCATGCCGTCTCTGCCGCGAAGGGCTAGCACCTTTCCATCACCGGTGGTCACGTAGATGGTGCCGTAGTCGGCAACTGCCGGAGAGAATATCCAGTCTTCGGCCAGAAAGGTCCACTTCTGGACTCCGGTCTCGCCTTCGATCGCATAGAGATAGGCGTCACGCGACGCGAGATACACGATACCGTTGGTGCCCACGGCGGGCGTTGTATCCACTGCATCACCGGTGACCAGGCTCCATTTGCGGTGTCCGTCGAGAGGGTCAAGAGCGTAGATCCGGCCGTCGTAGGAAGCGATGTAGACCGTGCCATCTCGCGCAAGAGCCGGCGAGGAATCGATCATCCCGCCCGTCTCGAACTCCCACTTCTTCTGACCCGTAGCTCCGTCGAGAGCATAGAGCTTCCTGTCGTGGGAGCCGATGTACACAGTGCCGTCGGCGCCAACAGTCGGTGACGAAACCACCCATCCTCCTGTCCGGAAATCCCAGCGCATGGATCCGGTCTTGCCGTCGAGGGCGAACACTCTGCGGTTGTTGGATCCGAAGTAGACCGTTCCGTCCGCGCCGATGGCAGGTGACGAGTTGATCCCATCGGAAATGAACACGTCCCACTTCTTCTTGCCGGTTGCGCCGTCCAGCGCATAAAGCTTGGGGATGTGCGAGCCGAAGTAGACCGTGCCATCTGCGCCGATGGCCATGGAAGAGCCCACATAGTTGCCCGCAGCGAACTTCCAGCGCAGCGCACCCACGGCGGACCTCTGCCTGCTGTGTCCCGAGTTGCGCCCGCCACCCTTGTACTTTGGCCACGGGGATCGTGCCAGACCCATGTCGGCCGGGTCGGTCCAGCTTGTGCCGCCTCCGGTGCCACAGCCAGCAAGAAGCGTTGCCGCTAGCGCCAGAACGCTGGCAGCGCATGCAGATGGCATCCTCATGAGACCATTCTCCTCGAAAGGGTGTGCAGAAGTCGCGATCCGGCGAGACCTCATGCCACGGCGCACATAGAGTACCCAAGGAGCCTTCCAGCGAAATCCGGCACAAGAAGATGGGAGGCTAGCAGAGGAATCGCCGTGTTTGAGGTAGAAAGCAGTTGCCAGTCGTATCTGAGACCGCAGTTTCACGGAGATCTGCTCTGTCATCTGTTGGTATACATAGCAGCGTCCTGTCTTGCGAACGTGGCGCTCGAGTGACGGGCCACTGGTATGCGCTCGTCACCAGGAGTCGGCATGAGCGCGCCGTCGAGCGTGCGCTGGCTCGGCTCGAAGGCGTTGAGACCTATGTGCCGCTTCGGCGCGTCTGGAGCTCGCGCGTTGATCGCCGCGTTCAGATCTACACTCCGGCCCTCCCCGGATATGTCTTTCTGCGCGCCGTCCTATGGCCCGACATCCGCGCGAGCATCAAACGCACGCCCGGGGTCGTAGCCTTCGTAGGCTGCGAGTCGCAGCCAGCCAGAATACCGCCGGAGCAAATCGAGTCCCTGCGCATCATGCTCGCGTGCTCAACCGATGTAGAGGTGCTCACCAAGTATGAACCTGGGCAGCCAGTGCAGATCACGCGAGGCCCATTGGCAGGCGCAAGGGGGGTGCTGATCAGAACCAACCCCAGCCGTCATCGGCTTGTGGTGCGAATCGAGCAGATCGGTCTGGCTCTCTCGGCGGACGTCCACGAGGCCGATGTCGAGCCGCTCGATAATGCGTCGTCGTCGCGCTTGCAGTCGGACCGGACGCTGTGTTATTCTAGGGTTCGCTGAGCCGAAGCCGCGCTCGCAGCACCCTGCATCGGTGCTCGGCAGCGCGCCCGCACGCTATCGCTGTTGCCTTACTCGCGATTACGCATGTAATCGAGAGTGCTACGCAATGCTTGACCGCAGTGCAGAACGTCCACGCAGGGGGTGTATATGAACGCAAGGGATGGTCGTTCTCTAGCCCTGGCAGCGATATGTGCATGCGTGTTCGGCCAAGCCGCTCATAGCGACCGACCTGCCTCCGCGTCGCGCCCATCGCTTACCGGTCTCAGCGGTCTGATCCGCGTCCCGTCGGCTGACGTCTCCCCACACACCATGGGGACGGTCGCATGGACATCGGCCATGAACCCCGCGGATACCTCCATAGGCGCCCAGAGCACGAGGAGTTTCGGCTTTGCACCGGCTCCGCGCACAGAGATATCTCTGTCGCTTGGGCGTTACGTTCAGAGTTCGGGGGACATCGGTTGGGATCTGATCATTCATGGCAAAGCCCAAGTGGCGACGCAGAACGGTTGGCGCCCCGCGATCGCCGTCGGCGCAGCCGATGTCGGCAAGAACCGGGCGCGGACCGGAACACGCTTTGTGGTGGGCACGTGGCGGCTGGATAACGCACGCTTGGGAGCCACGCTCGGCGCCGCCGAGGGAAATCATGACGGGCTCCTTGCGGGAATGCAGTGGCGGCCCATCCCTGCCCTCGAGCTTCAGGCAGAGTACGACTCCAGTCGCGTCAACGTAGGACTGGTCGCCAATCTTGATGAGCGCACGTTCGTACGTGTAGCCGACCTGAGCACGGGTACAGCCGCGACGATCGGTTATGCGTTCGCGCTCAATGGGCCTCCGGCCCCTCAGTCGTCGGCGTTGCCTCGTGTTGCCGCGCGTACGTCCGGTCCGGCGCTGACGGCCATACGCGACGAGCTCGTCGCTCTGGGCCTCGAGGACGTGCAGGTGCGTATCGAACAAACTGCGCAAGGTCAGCGCAGGCTTGTGGGTTCGTTCGAGAACCGCCGCTATACCCTCATCGAACAGGACTGCCTGCCGGATGTGCTCGCAGTGCTGGACCGCGGCGCCGGCGAAGCGACAGAACTGGCGGTGCGGTTCCTTCGACGCGGAATAACCGTGGCGGAGTGTCGGGTGCCCGTGGAGGCCTATCGAAGATACGCTGCCGGCAAGATGTCGGGCGCAGAGATGCGGGCCCGCGCGCACATAGCTCTCTTGCCAGGTCGCGAAGCGTCTGCCGATGTGGAGGAAGCGTCCGAAACGGCGAACCCGTCGGCGGGCCATACGGATGTGATGATCGGGCCGAACCTCGTGACGCAGATAGGAACCGAGCAGGGCGAGTTCAAATACGGGCTGTATATCAGGCCCGAAGCGGCTATACCGCTGGGGCGCGGTCTGCTGGCTCAGGGAGCATGGCAGGCGCCCATCACAGGGGAGTTGGTGGACAATGAGCCGAAGCGATGGACCACTTACAGAACCGTGCTGAGCTATGCGCTCAGCCCGGCGCCTGGGTGGCTTGCTCAGGCTGTTGTGGGTCGGTGTCCGGGCGCCAACAACGTCGCCGTCCTTGAGGCGTTGCGCCCAGTTTCTGGCCGCAGCTTCTTCCGCGTTACCGGAGGATATGTGAGCAGCGATCTCATTCGGCGCAGGCTCTATGCGGTGGGCGAATACTGGCATCTCATGCCCGAATGGGACGGGCAGATCCGTGTGGTCGGTGGACGTTATGTGAGCGGTGACACAGGTGTCGGGCTCGACGTGATCAGGCAGTTTGGGGCAACCGA